>NZ_JBHSLL010000084.1:0-643 GCF_042656785.1 Aquamicrobium segne | reverse complement strand
CAGCCGATGCGCTGGACCGAGGCCAGCGCGCCCGCCTGATCCGCAAGACCAGAACTGCGCTTGGTTTGTCCCAGTCAGACTTTGCCAACCGCTTTCGGGTTCCGGTCGGCACTTTGCGCGATTGGGAGCAGGCGCGAGTGACCGCGCCGGACTTCGCCATCGCCTATGTGCGGGTGATAGGCCAGCACCCCGATATGGTGGCAAAAGCCGTCGCATAACGGCAGATGTTCGGCGGTTCTGCATAAAAGAAAGCCCCGGACTATGCTGGGGCTGAAGACAGTAGTTCGTGGTCAAGTCAGAACTTATACGCAAGTCCTATGCGGAAATCGTGCGTCTGCACGTCGATCCTATGTATGTCGTTGCCCGAAAATTGGAAGTCGTTCGTTCCATAATCGGAGAAAATGTACTCACCACGCGCAATTAGGTTTTGGGTAATTCCCCATTCGATACCACCGCCAATCGCATAGCCAGTAAGTGTTTCTTTTGCGATATCTGAACCATTACCGTTGTGGTCATCACGGAAGCTACCGATCGCTACACCTGCGGTAAAATACGGCATAACGTTTTCGATTGCATAGCCTACCCTGCCGCGGATCGAACCGCTTACCTTGCTCTCGAGGGGTCGGAGGTAGTCGCCGTCATC
>NZ_JBHSLL010000083.1:0-742 GCF_042656785.1 Aquamicrobium segne | reverse complement strand
TTTCAAGTGGCGCCATTTCCAGGGTGATGTGATCCTGTGGGCGGTGCGCTGGTATTGTCGCTATCCGATCAGCTATCGCGACCTTGAGGAAATGCTGGCGGAACGCGGCATTTCGGTCGACCATACGACGATCTATCGCTGGGTCCAGTGCTACGCCCCGGAGATGGAGAAGCGGCTGCGCTGGTTCTGGCGGCGTGGCTTTGATCCGAGCTGGCGCCTGGATGAAACCTACGTCAAGGTGCGGGGCAAGTGGACCTACCTGTACCGGGCAGTCGACAAGCGGGGCGACACGATCGATTTCTACCTGTCGCCGACCCGCAGCGCCAAGGCAGCGAAGCGGTTCCTGGGCAAGGCCCTGCGAGGCCTGAAGCACTGGGAAAAGCCTGCCACGCTCAATACCGACAAAGCGCCGAGCTATGGTGCAGCGATCACCGAATTGAAGCGCGAAGGAAAGCTGGACCGGGAGACGGCCCACCGGCAGGTGAAGTATCTCAATAACGTGATCGAGGCCGATCACGGAAAGCTCAAGATACTGATCAAGCCGGTGCGCGGTTTCAAATCGATCCCCACGGCCTATGCCACGATCAAGGGATTCGAAGTCATGCGAGCCCTGCGCAAAGGACAGGCTCGCCCCTGGTGCCTGCAGCCCGGCATCAGGGGCGAGGTGCGCCTTGTGGAGAGAGCTTTTGGCATTGGGCCCTCGGCGCTGACGGAGGCCATGGGCATGCTCAACCACCATTTC
>NZ_JBHSLL010000082.1:0-2807 GCF_042656785.1 Aquamicrobium segne | reverse complement strand
TGTTGCCTTCCTTGTGCTCGAACGGCGCGGCCCCATGCTCGACCAGCCGGCCGGCATGGGTGAACTCGTCCTGTGCCGCGTAGAGCTGCACGCCGTCGCGATGGCGGGTCATGGCGACATAGGTTAGATGCCGGTCCATCATCCCCGACGCCAGCACAAAGGAACGATCGACCGTCGCCCCCTGATTTTTGTGAATCGTCGTCGCATAGCCGTGGTCGATCGCCTGATAGTCGCCCATCGGAACGCTGACGTTCTCGCCGCCCCGGCCGTCCAGCGTGGCGATGATCCTGCCGGCCTCGACATGCTCGACCGTGCCTAGCATCCCGTTTTTCACGCCAAGGTCGCGGTTGTTCTCCAAGAACACGATGCGGTCGCCCGGCGCGAACTCGCGCTTGCCGTCATTGGTCTGGAAGGTCAGCGCGCCGGCGTCCTCGCCCTGCGCCAGCTCGCCCCGGTCCTGTAGCTCGGTCCTGATCGCGTCATTGATGGCCCGAACATCGGCCCGTCGATGCGCCATCGCTACGCGGGTGCCGTCCGGGCGCTCGTCGCGGTCGGCAAGGTAATCGCGCACGATCTGGCCGCGCACGTCCTCGCCGGTTTCGGCAAAGCTGATATTGCCCCGATCCCGATAGGCCGCCAGCCCCTCGGCCGTCCGGTGCGTGGCGAAGTCAACGGAAGCCTCCCGCTGCCAGTCCACGCGCTGCCGGCGTATCTCGGAAAGCTCGGCATGGCCGATTTCCTCGGTGATCGCCCGGAACGGTGCGCCGGCCCCGATCGCCTGTAGCTGCTCATGGTCGCCTACAAGGACGATCTTCGCCCCGCGCGCCTCGGCCTCGCCAACGAAGCGGGCGAGCTGGCGGCTCCCGACCATGCCCGCCTCGTCGATCACGAACACGTCGCCGCGGCCGATCATGCCGCGGTCGTTGTCCCAACCGCGGGACCATGACGCGAGGGTGCGGCTCTGGATGCCGGAACTTTCCTCCAAGCCCTCGGCCGCCTTCCCCGACAGGGCCGCGCCGTGGACCTGATAGCCCTCGGCCTCCCATGCCTCGCGCGCCGCCGCGAGCATGGTGGACTTGCCAGCGCCGGCATAACCGACAACGGCCGCGATGCGCTCCGGCCCGGTGATATGCTCGATCGCCCGGCGCTGCTCGTCGGACAGCCGGGCGGAAGCATCGCCGGCGCTCCGCTGAATGGCGGCGTCCTGCGCGTCTATGGCCCGCTCGACATGCCGGCGATCGACGCCATGACCATGCGCGCCGTGCATCCGCTGCGCGCTCTCGATCATGCCGGATTCGATCTCGACCATTTCGCGGGTCGAATAGCGCGCAAGCTCGATCTCGCCCGTTGCCGGGTCCGCGCGCTCGGCCTGCAACTCCACCAGCGCCGGCGAGGCCATCACCTTCGCGAACGCGCTCTGGAACTCCTGCGGGTCGTCGTTGATGTAGCGATGCAGCGCCCGCGCCACGTCGTGGCGGTCGAACACGCTCTTTTCGCCGGTGATGAGGGTAAGAACCTGCTCGGGCTTCTCCCGGATCAGCTCGGCATTGCGCCGCGCCGCATCCTCGTCCAGCCGCGTGCGCGACACGTCGAGGCCGCGCCGCTCCATCTGCGAGGCATGGACACCCATATGCTCGGTCGGCGCGATCTCTAGCCCGCGCTCCATGTGCGAACGATGGTCGATGCAAATATCAAGCCCGGCCATCGCAAGCCGCTCGTTGGCGATCCCCTCCCACCTCTGGCGAATGTCGCGGAGCTGCATGTCGGTCATCGGCAGGTCGTTCGCCAAGAGCCATTTGTTTTCGCGCTCAAGATAGGTCTTGTCGCCTAGGCCGCCCTCGCCAACCTGCCGCGTCGTCATCATCACATGCGCATGATGGTTGCGAACGTCGCTGGCATCGTGCGGCGCATGGATCGCAAAGTCCACCGCCGCGCCATATCGGTTCGCCAGCTCCTGCGCGAACTCCCGCGCCGCCTCTAGCCGCTGCTCGGCCGATAGCTCATGCGGCAAGGCAATCTCGAACTCGCGGGCAACGCGGGCATCCTTGCGCTTCTCGGCAAACTCGGCGGCGTTCCACAAGTCCGACCGATCCCGCGCCCAATCGGCGTTGACGCCTTCCGGCAAGACGATCTCCGCATGTTCAACGCCCTGCTTGGCCGTGTAGTCGTGCGTGATCCCGTCGCGCTCGTTGGTCAACTTCTCCCCGGCACGATAAGCCATTGAGGCGACGGCGCTGCGGCCGCTCGCTCTCGAAACTGGCTTCATGCTCAAATGGTAGATCGCCAAGCAACAAGCTCCGATACCGTTTCGCCTTTCCCATTGGCCGACCAGCCAATGGCGCGCTGAGTTACGCAGTAACTCGTAAGTGCGCCCTTCTCAACTCAATCGCTTCGCTCTTTCGTCGCTCGGTGTGGCGCTCGCGGCAAGGTCGATGCAATGAACTGAGGCCCGGATTGTGCTGCAAAGCCGCCGAAAATTCAAGCGCACCGGGCAAACGCTGGAAAAGACGGCCGGGAATGATAGTCTAGGCGGACAACCGGAAAAGGAGATTTGAGGAATGGCGCGCAAAACGATCGAACAACGCTTGGCCGAACTGGACGCGCAGCGCGCCACGCTCAAGGCCCGGCTCTCGAAACAGGAACGCGCCAACGATACGCGCCGCAAGGTGCTGCTCGGCGCGCTCGTCCTGCATCGCCTTGAAAACGGCAAGGATGAGGAATTTTCCCGGCGCTTGGGCGAATGGCTCAAGCGTGAGCTGCCCGACTTCCTGACGCGCCCCGGTGACAAGGAACTGTTTGCCGATCTG
>NZ_JBHSLL010000081.1:0-3549 GCF_042656785.1 Aquamicrobium segne | reverse complement strand
CGCCCTTCGGGCCGACGTAGCGATAGAGAGTGACGCGCTCGATTCCGAGTTCCTTGCACAGATCGGAAACGGAAGTGTCGCGCTGCGCCATAGCGGCCTGGGCGAGGCGCACCTGTGCTTTGGTCAGGGCGAATTTTCGTCCACCTTTGCGACCGCGCGCTCTGGCGGCGGCGAGGCCGGCCATGGTGCGCTCGCGGATCAGATCTCGTTCGAATTCGGCTAGGGTTGCGAAGATGCCGAACACCATGCGGCCGGATGCGGTCGTGGTGTCGATCTGGGCACCCTTTCCGGTCAGCACTCGCAGGCCGATGCTGCGATCCGAGAGAGCCTTCACGGTGTTGACCAAGTGGGCAAGCGACCGCCCGAGGCGATCGAGCTTCCAGACCACCAGCACATCGCCGGCGCGCATTGATTTCAGGCAGGCGGCGAGACCTGGGCGATCGTCACGGCTTCCTGAAGCGCGATCCTCATAGATGTTGTCCTGATCGACGCCGGCGGCGCGCAGCGCGTCGTGCTGCAGGTCGAGGGACTGGGAGCCATCGGCTTTGGAGACTCGGGCGTATCCGATCAGCATGTTTCTTAAACGTTGGTTTGAGGCGGCGCGCGGGCCACGAATGATTTGTGCACTGGAAATGTATCTCAACCAGCTTCATAAACAAAGCGTCTTGAATATCATCGGATTTTGAAAAAGGAACATGGATGCCGCGTCGCGTCACTCTCACCCATCGGCAGAAGGATGTGCTGCTGCGCCTGCCGACCTCCCAGACGGATTTGTTGAGGCACTACACGCTGAGCGATGAAGATATCGGCCATATCAGGCAGCGCCGACGTGCTCACAACAGGTTCGGCTTCGCCCTGCAATTATGCGTCCTGCGCTATCCCGGCCGCGTGCTGGCGCCTGGCGAACTGATCCCAGCGGAGGTCGTCGAATTTATCGGAGCACAGCTTGGCCTGAATGTCGACGATCTGGTTGACTATGCCGCCCGTGAGGAGACGCGGCACGAGCATCTTGCCGAGTTGCGGGCGCTCTATGGATTCCGCACCTTCTCCGGACGTGGTGCGCGCGAGTTGAAGGACTGGCTGTTCAGGGAAGCCGAACTGGCGGTGTCGAACGAGGACATTGCCCGTCGCTTTGTGGCCGAATGCCGTCGCACCCGCACGGTTCTTCCCGCGACATCCACGATCGAGCGCCTCTGCGCCACGGCTCTGGTCGATGCCGAGCGGCAAATCGAGGCGCGGATTGCCGATCGGTTGTCCATGCCGACCCGGGAACAGTTGCTGGCATTGCTCGAGGAAACGGTCGACGATCGGGTGACCCGCTTCGTGTGGCTGCGTCAGTTCGAGCCGGGGTCGAACTCTTCCTCGGCCAACCGGCTGCTCGACCGGCTGGAATATCTGCAACGTGCCGATCTTCCCGAGGATCTTTTGGCCGGTGTTCCTGCCCATCGCGTGACACGCCTGCGCAGGCAGGGCGAACGGTATTACGCCGATGGCATGCGCGATCTTCCGGAAGACAGGCGGCTTGCGATTCTGGCCGTCTGCGCATCGGAATGGCAGGCGATGCTTGCCGATGCCGTGGTCGAAACCCACGATCGGATCGTCGGCAGGCTCTACCGCGCTTCTGAGCGCATTTGCCAGGCGAAAGTCGCCGACGAAGCGAACGCGGTGCGCGACACCCTGAAATCCTTCGCCGAAATCGGCGGAGCCCTGGTCGATGCGCAGGATGATGGCCAGCCGCTGGGCGACGTCATCGCGCGCGGATCGGGTTGGGACGGCTTCAAAACCCTTGTCGTGATGGCAACCAGGCTCACCGCCACCATGGCGGACGATCCGCTCAATCATGTGCTCGACGGCTATCACCGTTTCCGCCGATACGCTCCCCGCATGTTACGCCTGCTCGATCTCCGGGCCGCCCCTGTTGCGCAGCCACTTCTGGAAGCAGTGACGGCCCTGCGCACCGGTTCGAACGATACCGCGCAAACCGCCTTCCTGCGGCCGAGCTCGAAGTGGCATCGCCATCTTCGTGCCCAGGCGGCCGGCGATACACGCCTCTGGGAGATTGCGGTGCTGTTCCATCTGCGCGATGCATTCCGATCCGGAGATGTCTGGCTGGCCAAATCCCGGCGCTATGGTGATCTGAAACACGCACTCGTGCCGGCGCAAGCTGTGGCGGAAAGCAGCCGTCTCGCCGTGCCATTGCGGCCAGAGGAATGGCTGACGGATCGTCAAGCCCGGCTTGATATCCGGCTGCGCGAGCTGGGGCGTGCAGCGCGCACAGGCACGATCCCTGGCGGGTCGATCGAAAATGGCGTCCTGCATATCGAGAAGCTCGAAGCTGCTGCGCCTGACGGCACCGAGGATATGGTGCTCGATCTCTACAGGCAGATTCCTCCCACGCGGATCACCGACCTCCTGCTGGAGGCGGATGCGGCGACCGGATTCTGTGAGGCCTTCACCCATCTGCGCACGGGAGCGCCCTGCGTCGACAGGATCGGGCTGATGAACGTCATCCTGGCGGAGGGGATCAACCTCGGCCTGCGCAAGATGGCCGACGCGACGAACACCCACACCTTCTGGGAGTTGATCCGCATTGGACGATGGCATGTCGAAGGCGAAGCCTACGACCGGGCGCTGGCCATGGTGGTCGAGGCGCAGGCGGCGTTACCCATGGCCCAGATATGGGGCATGGGCACCTCGGCTTCGAGCGACGGCCAGTTCTTCGCCGCGACAGAGCAAGGCGAAGCCATGAATCTCGTCAACGCGAAATACGGCAATACCCCGGGCCTGAAAGCCTATAGCCATGTCTCGGACCAATACGCGCCGTTCGCGACCCAGGTGATCCCTGCAACGGCAAGTGAAGCGCCCTATATCCTCGACGGCCTGCTCATGAACGATGCCGGCCGTCATATCCGCGAGCAGTTCGCCGACACGGGCGGCTTCACCGATCACGTCTTTGCCGCGTGCGCCATTCTTGGCTATCGGTTCGCCCCTCGTATCCGGGATCTGCCCTCCAAGCGGCTCTATGCGTTCAGTCCATCGGCCGCCCCGGCGCATTTGAGGCCGTTGATCGGCGGAAAAATCAATCAGGCCATGATCGAGCGCAACTGGCCCGATATCCTGCGCATCGCCGCCACCATCGCGGCCGGGAGCATCGCGCCCAGCCAGATTCTGCGCAAGCTCGCCTCCTATCCACGGCAGAACGAACTGGCCACGGCTTTGCGCGAGGTCGGTCGCGTCGAGCGGACCCTGTTCATGATCGACTGGATTCTGGATGCCGATCTGCAACGCCGCGCCCAGATCGGGCTCAACAAGGGCGAGGCGCATCACGCGCTGAAGAGGGCCATCAGCTTCCACCGGCGCGGCGAAATCCGCGACCGTTCCGCCGAAGGCCAGCATTACCGGATTGCCGGTATGAATCTGCTCGCCGCGATCATCATCTTCTGGAACACCATGAAGCTGGGCGAAGTCGTCGCCAAGCAGAAACGCGATGGAAAGCTGCTATCGTCCGATCTGCTGGCCCATGTCTCGCCGCTCGGATGGGAGCACATC
>NZ_JBHSLL010000080.1:0-2500 GCF_042656785.1 Aquamicrobium segne | reverse complement strand
CCTGAAACCGATTGCCTACAAACAGTAGGAGCCCAAGGTTCGTCCTGGGTGACTACGTACCTTTTGTATAATGGGTCAGCGACTTAGTGTGTCGAGCAAGCTTAAGCCGGTAGGTGTAGGCGCAGCGAAAGCGAGTCTGAACAGGGCGTTCAGTTCGACGCATTAGACCCGAAACCGAGTGATCTAGCCATGAGCAGGTTGAAGGTAAGGTAACACTTACTGGAGGACCGAACCCGTTTCTGTTGCAATAGATTGGGATGACTTGTGGCTAGGGGTGAAAGGCCAATCAAACTCGGAAATAGCTGGTTCTCCGCGAAATCTATTTAGGTAGAGCGTCGACCGAATACCCTCGGGGGTAGAGCACTGGATGGGCTATGGGGACTCACCGTCTTACTGATCCTAACCAAACTCCGAATACCGAGGAGTACTAGTCGGCAGACACACGGCGGGTGCTAACGTCCGTCGTGGAAAGGGAAACAACCCTGACCTACAGCTAAGGTCCCCAAGTTATGGCTAAGTGGGAAAGGATGTGAGGATCCCAAAACAACCAGGATGTTGGCTTAGAAGCAGCCATCATTTAAAGAAAGCGTAACAGCTCACTGGTCTAAATAAGGGTCTTTGCGCCGAAAATGTAACGGGGCTCAAGCCATACACCGAAGCTTAGGGTTCGTGAGCAATCACGAGCGGTAGCGGAGCGTTCTGTAAGCTGATGAAGCCGTACCCGTGAGGGACGGTGGAGGTATCAGAAGTGCGAATGCTGACATGAGTAACGTAAGGGGAGTGAGAGACTCCCCCGCCGAAAGTCCAAGGGTTCCTGCTTAAAGTTAATCTGAGCAGGGTTAGCCGGCCCCTAAGGCGAGGCCGAAAGGCGTAGTCGATGGGAATCACGTTAATATTCGTGAGCCTGGAGGTAGTGACGGATCGCGTGTATTGTCAGGTCTTATTGGATTGATCTGGCAGTGAAGCGGTCCCGGGAAATAGCTCCTCCTTATAGCCCGTACCCGAAACCGACACTGGTGGACTGGTAGAGTATACCAAGGCGCTTGAGAGAACTATGCTGAAGGAACTCGGCAAATTGCACGCGTAACTTCGGAAGAAGCGTGACCTTGCAGCGGGCAACCGTTGTGAGGTGGCACAGACCAGGGGGTAGCGACTGTTTATCAAAAACACAGGGCTCTGCGAAGTAGCAATACGACGTATAGGGTCTGACGCCTGCCCGGTGCCGGAAGGTTAAGAGGAGAGGTGCAAGCCTTGAATTGAAGCCCCGGTAAACGGCGGCCGTAACTATAACGGTCCTAAGGTAGCGAAATTCCTTGTCGGGTAAGTTCCGACCTGCACGAATGGCGTAACGACTTCCCCGCTGTCTCCAGCATAGGCTCAGTGAAATTGAATTCCCCGTGAAGATGCGGGGTTCCTGCGGTTAGACGGAAAGACCCCGTGCACCTTTACTATAGCTTTACATTGGCATTCGTAGTGGCATGTGTAGGATAGGTGGTAGGCTTTGAAGCCGGGGCGCCAGCCCTGGTGGAGCCACCCTTGAAATACCACCCTTATTACTATGGATGTCTAACCGCGGCCCGTTATCCGGGTCCGGGACAATGTATGGTGGGTAGTTTGACTGGGGCGGTCGCCTCCTAAAGAGTAACGGAGGCGCGCGATGGTGGGCTCAGAACGGTCGGAAATCGTTCGCTGAGTGCAATGGCATAAGCCTGCCTGACTGCGAGACTGACAAGTCGAGCAGAGACGAAAGTCGGTCATAGTGATCCGGTGGTCCCGCGTGGAAGGGCCATCGCTCAACGGATAAAAGGTACGCCGGGGATAACAGGCTGATGACCCCCAAGAGTCCATATCGACGGGGTTGTTTGGCACCTCGATGTCGACTCATCGCATCCTGGGGCTGGAGCAGGTCCCAAGGGTATGGCTGTTCGCCATTTAAAGCGGTACGTGAGTTGGGTTCAGAACGTCGTGAGACAGTTCGGTCCCTATCTGCCGTGGGTGTAGGAATATTGAAAGGATCTGTCCCTAGTACGAGAGGACCGGGATGGACGAATCTCTGGTGGACCTGTTGTGGCGCCAGCCGCATAGCAGGGTAGCTATATTCGGACTAGATAACCGCTGAAGGCATCTAAGCGGGAAACTAACCTTAAAACGAGTATTCCCTATCAGAACCGTGGAAGACCACCACGTTGATAGGCCGGGTGTGGAAGAGCGGCAACGCTTGAAGCTTACCGGTACTAATAGTTCGATTGGCTTGATCGTTCTCATTACTAATGTTCATTATAACCAGCGCTCACGCATGAGTGGCCCTTCGGGCCTATGCTCTAGCCAAGGGCGCGGCACAAGCCGCGACGCGCAGTCGCGCTTGCGGGCCTTGCCCGTAAACTGCGCAAAGGCGCAAAAACAGCTTCTCAGATAGATGTGCTTCGCTGACCTGGTGGTTATGGCGGGGTGGCTGCACCCGTTCCCATTCCGAACACGGCCGTGAAACGCCCCAGCGCCA
>NZ_JBHSLL010000079.1:0-1780 GCF_042656785.1 Aquamicrobium segne | reverse complement strand
TCGCTCTGCTCGCCGCACCTTTCCGCATCTGGAAACCGCTTCTCGGGCTTCTGTTCCTCCTTGTTATCGTCCTGTTCGTCGTCGGCTTCGGCGGCCGCTTCGCTCTCGAACAAATGGGCTTCCGCGTCGGCTCGGTTCCGGTTCTCCTGCTCGATCTCGTCACGCTGCTGGTGCTGCTGGCGCTCGCCTTCCGCTTCCTCACCAATCCCCTGATTATCCATTTCGGGGATATGGACGGCGAAACCCACGGCTCGGCCCGCTTCGCCACCGACAAGGAAACCGCCGCCCTCGCCCGCGCCGATTCCGGCCTGCTGATCGGCCGCGACGGCAAGACCGGGAAGCTCCTGCGCTATGACGGCCCGGCCCATCTGCTGACAATGGCACCGACGCGCACCGGCAAGGGGGTGGGAACCATCATCCCGAATCTGCTCACGGCCGACCGCTCCGTGATCTGCATCGACCCCAAGGGCGAAAATGCCAAGATCGCCGGTCGCGCCCGCCAGACCTTCGGCCCGGTCCACGTCCTCGACCCCTTCGGCGTCACCGGCCAGCCCTCGGCCGCCTTCAATCCCCTCGACCAGCTCGACCCGGCCGGCCTCGATGTCGCGGAAGATGCCAGCACCCTAGCCGACGCCCTCGTGTTCGATGAACCGGGCATGGCCGGGGAAGCCCATTGGAACGAGGAAGCCAAGGCGCTCATTGCCGGCCTGATCCTCCATATTGCCGCCAGCGAGCCGCGCGACAGGCGAAACCTCGCCACCCTGCGCGAAGCCCTCACCCTCGCCCCTGAAGCCTTCGCGGCGCTCCTGAAGGACATGCAGGCGTCAACCGCCGCCGGCGGCCTGATCGCCCGCGCCGCAAACCGCCACCTCGGCAAATCCGACCGGGAAGCGGCCGGCGTCCTCTCGGCCGCGCAGCGCCATACCCATTTCCTCGACAGCCCCCGCATGGTCGCGGTCCTCGGCCGCTCGGATTTCCGCTTTGCCGATCTCAAGCACCGCAACGCCTCGGTGTTCCTCGTCCTGCCGCCCGATCGGCTCGCCACCTATTCCCGCTGGCTGCGCCTGCTCGTCGCGCAAAGCCTGACCGACATGGCGCGCGACCCCGCCAAGCCGGCCGTGCCGGTCCTCTACCTGCTGGATGAGTTCGCCGCCCTCGGCCATCTCGCCCCCGTCGAGCGCGCAATGGGCCTCATGGCCGGCTATGGCGTCCAGCTCTGGCCGATCCTGCAAGACGTTCACCAGCTCCGCGCCACCTACGGGCAGCGCGCCGGCACCTTCCTGTCAAACGCCGGCGTCCTACAGGTGTTCGGCGTCAACGATCACGACAGCGCCCGGCTTGTCTCCGATCTGCTCGGGCAGGAAACCGTTGTGTTCCAGACCATGAGCCGGGCGCTCGATTCCGACAAATCCGGCCTCTCCTACGGCGAGCAACACACGGCCCGGCCGCTGCTGACCCCCGATGAGGTCCGCAACCTGCCGCAGCATGTCGAATTGCTGTTCCTCGCCGGGCAACGGCCCATCGTCGCCGGCAAGCTCGCCTATTACGCCGATTCCGAGTTCCGGGGGCTGTTCGACCAAGCATGAAGGATGAACCCATGACCGATACCGACGACGCCTTTGAATGGCCCGATCCCGCCGACAAGGCCCATGCCGTCGAACAGGCCAAGCGGCTCCGCAACCAGGTCGCAGAGGGCGGGTTGCGATTTGAAGCCTATTTGCCGCCGTCGCTGGCCCTGTGGCTGCTCGACAGGATCGAAGGCCAGAAATACCTCGATCCG
>NZ_JBHSLL010000078.1:0-622 GCF_042656785.1 Aquamicrobium segne | reverse complement strand
GGTACCTGAGCGGCCGAGCAAGATCGATTCGTTTGCCGAGAAGCTATCGGGCTGGCTGAAGGCTGAGAGCCGCAAGCCGCGCAAGCAGCGGCGCACGGTCAAGCAGATCCATGCTGATCTGGTCAGTCTTGGTTTTGAAGGCTCTTATGGTTGGGTGGCGGTTTTTGCCCGGCGCTGGAAAGAGGATTTCCAGCGCCAGCAGAACACCACCGGCCGCGGCGTGTTCGTTCCCCTGGCCTTTGAGCCTGGAGAAGCTTTCCAGTTCGATTGGAGTGAAGACTGGGCGCTGATCGGTGGCGAGCGGATCAAGCTGCAGATCGCGCACTTCAAGCTCTGCTACAGCCGGGCCTTTGCGGTAAGGGCCTATCTGCTCCAGACCCACGAGATGCTGTTTGATGCCCATAATCACGCCTTCAGGGTGCTGGGCGGTGTGCCCCGGCGCGGCATCTACGACAATATGCGCACGGCGGTCGACAAGGTCGGACGTGGCAAGGCCCGGCAGGTCAATGCCCGGTTCTCGGCCATGGCCAGTCACTTTGTGTTCGAGCCCGAGTTCTGCAATCCCGCTGCGGGCTGGGAGAAAGGATTGGTGGAAAAGAACGTGCTTGATATGCGGCACCGG
>NZ_JBHSLL010000077.1:0-1418 GCF_042656785.1 Aquamicrobium segne | reverse complement strand
GTAACACCTTACGCTCCAAATGAGACTCCATCAGGCATACGTTACACTCAAAATGAGATTGATCGACCGGTCGATCGACCGTAGTCTCGCGTATGATCTCATCCCCAGATTGCCCTGATCACGATAATTGCCCGGAGGAATTCCTTCGATATCTGCTCCGCCGTACAGGCGGTGTGGTAACTGCGGAGGTCGTTGCGGCTGCACGTGAAAAATTTGGCATCCCGCGATCAACGCTGTTTCGGCTGGCTGCACGGTTCAGAAAGACGCAACGAACATCCAGTCTCTGCCCCAGAAAACGCGGCACACAAGCAGGTGCTGTCAGGCTGGACCCGAGAACCGAGCGTGTCATTGCCGAGCAAGTGGATGGCTTCTGGCTTAGAAAGGAAAAACCAAGCTTTGCTGCACTCCTGCGACGTATTCAGGAAGTCTGCCTGACGGAAGGTCTGTCCCCTCCTCACCGGAGCACCGTCCAGCGTAGAGTGTCGGAACTTATTCCTATGGCAGCGGCCCGCAAACGGGGGGAACGCGAGATTGAAGC
The DNA here is from genome assembly GCF_042656785.1 of Aquamicrobium segne. Lineage (NCBI taxonomy): Bacteria > Pseudomonadati > Pseudomonadota > Alphaproteobacteria > Hyphomicrobiales > Phyllobacteriaceae > Aquamicrobium > Aquamicrobium segne. The sequence goes on along the minus strand of NZ_JBHSLL010000077.1, from coordinate 880 downwards.
CGCCTCGACGCCAAGCCCTGGTCAGTTCACTGTCGCCAAACCGAACGCCCTTTGGCAGATCGATCATACCATCGTCGACGTCATTGTTGTTGACGAAAAGTTTCGTCGGCCCATCGGCCGACCGGTTCTGACGATCGCCATCGACGTTTGCACGAGAATGGTCGCGGGTTTCCATCTATCATTGGAAGCCCCATCGAGTACGTCAGTCGGTCTATGCCTTCTGCATTCCGTATACGACAAGACTGCCTGGCTGGATGAGCGAGGAATTGACATCCCCTGGCCTGTTGCCGGATTGCCCGAGGTTCTTCACTGCGACAATGGTGCAGATTTCAGGTCACGAGCGCTGGCCGATGCCTGCAAAGAGTACGGCATGAAACTCCAGTTCAGACCGCCGGCCACACCCCGCTTCGGCGGACATATCGAACGATTGATCGGCACAATGATGGGGGCAGTGCATCTGCTGCCCGGCACAACTTTCAGCAATGTGAAGATTCGAGGCGGCTACGATTCAGAGGGTCGCGCGAATCTTACATTGCGCGAGTTGGAAAAATGGATCGCGCTGGAAATTGTCGGTAAATATCACCAGCGGATACATACTTCGCTGTTGCGCCCTCCCCTGGCGGTCTGGCGCGAACGGCAAGGTGAAGTCGACTTCAACCTGCCATCTGATCGAATGGCATTCTGGACCAGCTTCCTGCCTGGCGAACGGCGTCGCCTGCTAAAAGACGGCATCCATCTGGAAAAGATCCGGTACTGGTCTGATGCATTATCACGCGATGTCGGTCGTGGCGCCGAACTCGAGATCAAATATGACCCACGAGACCTGTCCCGAATATTCGTTCGCCAATCAGATGGCCGGTTTATCGAGGCACGGTACCGC
>NZ_JBHSLL010000076.1:0-854 GCF_042656785.1 Aquamicrobium segne | reverse complement strand
GCGGAAGGCTCACGCCATCGACGATGACATTGTGGGCGATTTGAACATTGTGGCCGGGCAGGGCCGCGACCGTCTTGATCAGCGGGCTCAACCAGCCGGGACACAGGCCAGGACGCAAATAGGCGCGCTCACGCGCGTTCACGAAAGCAGGCGTTGCCGGCGGACAGATGAAGACCAGATCACCAATAGCCGGCTGCCGGTCGAACGGCACAATACGCCATAGGCCTGGCGGGTAGCTGGGGGTCAGATTGATCCGGAGGCCGATGACAAGGCTCGTCGTGAACAGCAGAACCAGACCCACAGCGCCAATGCCAATGATAGTGAACGCCCGGCGCCGCTGACTCATTTGAGCACCTGCGATTGCCGTTGCGATTGGCGTAACGCTTCCGTTTCCTTCAGTGCCTGTGCCGTACGCTCCTGGGCAGCCAGTTGCTGACCAGCGCGCATGACCGGCCAGGCCGACGCCAATTTTTCCCGCTCACCCGGCGACATTCCGAATGCCTGTCGCTCAAACGCAGGACCGGCTGCGCCCTTAGCGGCATTTGACAGCAATGCTCGTTCACCGAAGCGTTCGCTCACAGCCTTGTTGAAGGTGTCGATCTCGATCTTCGCCAGCTTGTCGGCCAGTGCAAAACCAAGCGCCGCCGGTAGATCATTGCGGTCGATCGCATCACGCACCCGTTCGAGAACCTGGCGGGCATGATTGGAAAGCTCTGGTATGTCGACGGCGACCCTGACGCGCAGCGCGCGTTCCTCGGCCTGATATTTGTGCTCGGCTTCACCCCGCTGGCGCATATAGCTATCAAGGTTGCGGGCAAGCGCCGGTGCATTGAGCCTGGCGGTTTCGCGCTCCT
>NZ_JBHSLL010000075.1:0-2416 GCF_042656785.1 Aquamicrobium segne | reverse complement strand
GCTAACGCGTATCCTACTGCTAATTACGCCTACGGTTGTCATAAATTCGCAACAGCTTCGGAAAAAGTGTACTGGTTGCATGCACGCGATTGGATTACCGCGAGCTGCTCAGACAAGCACAGGGCCTCGCCCGAGACTGAAGCCAGCCGAATGCAGATGAAATAGAATTGGTAATTCTGTTTCAATGTCCCGCTCACGTTTATATCTTTGCGGGGTCAAGTCCCGCGTCCCGAAGCCTACCTGAAATCTTCTTCATCTTGGCGAATTCAGTCCCCCACGATTTATTGAGGTCGAGGGCGGCGCAGAAATCCTTCCCCGACGTCCCCTCCAAATCGTCTGCATATTTAAGCACTTGAAGGTGCAGTTCGGCCACGTAACCATTTCGGGGGGCCGTATCGATAGCGTCGCGGATCATCTTAAAAACGTCCTTAGTTGGCATATGAACTCCTCGTTAGCGTATGCGGGCATGTTGCCGTAGAAAAAAGCTTTTTGCAAATATCTTTTTGCTAAATATTCAAATTGGCAGAATTTGAAACAGAATCACAGTATTCTGTTTCAATGTCCGACCTGATCGACCCCCAAGGACGCCGTCTCTATCTGACCGCTGCCGAGCGTTCCGCCTTCCTTGTCGCCGCGGCCAAAGCGTCGCGCGAGGTGCGATCCTTTTGCGAAGTGCTGCACTTCACCGGATGCCGAATTTCCGAGGCACTGGCGCTTACCATGAAGCGCGTTGACCTGGACGGACAGGTGCTGGTGTTTGAAACGCTCAAAAAGCGACGCAGGGGCGTCTACAGAGCCGTTCCAGTACCTCCGCGCCTCCTGAATACCCTCGACCTCGTCCATGGCGTCAGGGAGGCCCGCAAGGGCCGTAGTGATCCACTGCTATGGGATTGGAGCCGCACTACCGCATGGCGGCATGTGAAGGCGGTTATGAACGCCGCAGACATCGAGGGGTCGCATGCCAGCCCAAAAGGGCTACGCCATGGCTACGGTGTCGCCGCGATCAGCGCGGCTGTGCCGCTTAATCTGCTATCGAAGTGGATGGGCCATGCAGCCATTGAGACGACAGCGATCTATGCCAATGCTTTGGGGGAAGAACAGCGCTCAATTGCCGAGCGCATGTGGTAATAATCCTGCTTGCTGCGGAAAACGTGATCTTTAAGTTTCCATTAACAATATAAATCTATAGCACTATAGTATGAAGATTCTGGCAGTCATCTCCCAAAAAGGTGGGGTGGGTAAAACCACCCTTGCAACGGCGCTTGCCGTAGCCGCTGAGCAGGACGGCAAGAACGTTGCCCTGTTTGACCTCGATCCGCAGGCATCAGCCTGCTTTTGGGCCGACCGTCGTCGGGACACGGGCAAAGGCGAAACACCTGTTGTGAGAGACGTGAATTTTAACCGTCTACCTCATGTCCTTGAGGCTATGCGGAATGGCGGGGCCGATCTGGTCATTCTGGACTGTCCCCCGCAACAACGGGACATTGCTGACGCCGCCTTGAGTGTAGCTGATATGGTGCTAATACCGACGCGCGCCGAAGCGCTCGATATTCGCGCCATGACGCAGACCGTCAGGCTTGCGCAGCAGATGGGTAAGCAGGCGTCTGTTGTCTTGACCTTCTGTCCGCCCACTGGCCCGGAGGTCGAGCAGACCCGCGAGATCGTGGCCCAGCTTAAAGCCGACCTTGTGCCGGTTTCTATCCACTTGCGCAAAGCCTTTGCCCGCGCGCAGCAGGATGGCCAGACCGCCCAAGAATATGAACCGACCAGCAAGGCGGCAGCTGAAATTCAAAGGCTATATGAATATAGCCGTACAGCCCTATACGGAAAGGATTCCCATGGCAAAGCCAAAGCCAAATCTCGCCGGGTTGCTTGACAATATACCGGAGGCACCGCCGCTTGCCACGCGGCAGACGCGGCAGCGCCTGCATGGAGAAGTGGCAACTGAACGAACCGTATTGGTTGGCGCTAATCTCCCCCCAGTCTATGCCCGCAATCTGGCGTTCCTTCACGCCGAAACCGGCCGCAGCAAAAAGCAGCTTTTGCGGGAAGCGCTCGACATGCTGTTCACGTCCAAAGGTGGAGCAGGGATTAAGTTTTAATCCTGTATTCCTATACAGTTATAGGATTGATTCAGATTTGGAGAAATGGGCCGACTCTGGCATGATTCATTGTTAGCCATGTGATTCATTGGAAATTTCAAGGAGGGCCTAGGCCCAGATACACAAAAACCCGCCAAGGGCGGGCTTCTGATAGTCCGGAGATAAAACCGGGAAGAATTCTTCTGTGGTGGTTGAATTCTCCCAAATCTCCGGAGTTTTTGCAAGAGGTTTCTTGCCACGGCTTTGTGCGCCCTGCGTTTAAGCCGTGAGCGGCCCACTCCTTTGGCGGTTCATGCAACCGAAAGGGGGAACCA
>NZ_JBHSLL010000074.1:0-628 GCF_042656785.1 Aquamicrobium segne | reverse complement strand
GCCGCCTCTCCGTTCGGCCGGGTCAAGGGCCGGCGCATGCCGGGCGCAGCTTCACCCTTGATCGCGGCCGGCGGGCATGCGGCAGACCTATCCTTCCTCATTCTCCTCGGCTTCTCGCTCCTTGGTGCGCGCGCGCAGAGCATCGTTCCAGTCATCAAGCGGAGGCAGGAGGCGAGACCAGGCAGCGCCTGCTTCTTCAGCGATCTCGTAGAGGCGCTCGGCAAACACGTTGCCCTGCTTGTTCGCGTCAGTCGCCGCGACGAGTTCCGCGCCGGGACGCGCGGCGAGCAGGCGTAGCGCTTCTGCCGTTGCCGGCGACCAGCCCCCTCCGGCGCTGAGATAGACCGAACCGGCCCGCATCTCCTCGATGGCCGCCAGACTCAGGGCGTCGATTGCCGCCTCCGTCACGCACAGCCGCAGCGCGTCCGGCCGTCCGAGGCGAAACAGCACCTTGGCGCCACCGGCGGCGAAGCCACGCCAATCCGGGCCACGCTCCTCCCAGCCCGTGATAGCACCGTCACTGTCTGTATGGGCAGCCCACATGCTGCCATGCGGCCCCTCGCGGAGACGATTGGCGGCGATCGCAATGCGGATAATCCGTTCGCTCAGGCCGCGCTGGTCCCTCAGA
>NZ_JBHSLL010000073.1:0-644 GCF_042656785.1 Aquamicrobium segne | reverse complement strand
GCCAGATACTTGTCGATGCCACGCAGACCGAGCAGGTAGCAGGCGCAGCGGTCCTGCATCTCGGCATCAAACAGGGCCGACGGTGAAAGCTTGAGCGTCTTTCGAATTGCCCGCAGCGTAGTGCGAACAATCTGGTAGCGGCCAAGCGCTGATGAGTTAAAGCGGTTTTGCGGGTGCTTCAGCATCCTCGTCTGCAGCGCATCAACCTCCTGCAATGTCATGGAAACAAGATCGACGTTGCCGCCGGTGAAGGCACCATAGGCGAGCGTTTCGTTGTATCCCCGCTTTCTGTCGGAGCCCTCAGCATGTCCGATCAGATCCAATAGCGGGCGGTAGACATGATATTTGTCGCGCGTAGCATCCTGCGCCGCGCTTTGAGGCGTGATCGTGGTCATGATTGATATCCTTGGTAGGATGATGCCGGCGGCTCAGGTGACGCCGGCCTCGATCAGCATTTCGAGGAGGCCCGGATCATCACGGGAGCGCCGTGGCTGCTCGCGGATGTTGAACATTTCCCCGGTTCTCGCATCTACAATGCGATCCGAGGGCAAGATGGTCAGTGCCTGTGCGCTGATGCGAATGGTGAGGATTGCTGGCTGCTTCGCGGTCAGCCGTGCAGCAATGACGGTCTCGCCACCACGCAT
>NZ_JBHSLL010000072.1:0-3911 GCF_042656785.1 Aquamicrobium segne | reverse complement strand
GTGCCCGTGCTGAAAGAAGCCGGCGCAACCGTCTATGCGGGCAGCATCAACGCGAATGGCGAGCTTCGGGTGTCGATCAACCATGTCGCGGCTGACAACACCATTGCTCGCATCATCCACATGGTCGAGGAAGCCCAGGAGTCAAAGGCCCCCACGGCGCGCATGATCGACCGCTTCAGCCGCTGGTATACGCCGGGCGCGATGGTCGTCGCGGCTCTGATCGTTGTCGTGCCGCCTCTCGCCTTTGGCGGTGACTGGATGACATGGGTGTATCGTGGCCTCGCCACGCTGCTGATTGCCTGTCCATGCGCACTCGTGATTTCCACACCGGCGGCCATTGCATCCGGTCTTGCCGCTGGGGCACGCCAAGGATTGTTGATCAAGGGCGGCGCGGCGCTGGAAACACTCGGGAAGGTCATAACGGTTGCCTTTGACAAGACGGGAACGCTGACGCGCGGCCGTCCCCAGGTGACAGATATTGTGCCGATCAGAGGTGACGAGAACTCGGTTCTCGCCATCGCGGCGGCTGTCGAGCGCAACACCAGCCACCCGCTCGGTGTCGCAATCGTGGAGGCAGCAGAGGGGCGCGGGCTCGAACTGCCCGCCACCTTCGGCGGCGGCATCGCGACACCCGGCAAAGCGGTCACGGCGCGGCTGAAAGACGGCTTCGCCTCGGTCGGCTCTCCTCGGCACGCTGCTGAACAGGTTGCCTTTGAAGAGAGCATCGCTGAGACGATCACTAAGTTGGAAAGCCAAGGCAAGACGGTTGTCGTGCTTATGAAAGGAAAGACCCTAGAGGGATTGATCGCGTTGCGCGACGAGCCGCGCGACGACGCTATCGAAGGTGTGAAACGGCTGACGGATCGGGGTGTGCGCGCCCTGATGCTGACCGGCGACAACAAGCGCACGGCCGACGCCATCGCGGCCCATCTCGGCCTTGAGGCGAGCGCCGAACTCCTGCCCGACGCCAAGCTTGCCAAGATCGGCCTCCTCAAGGCTGATGGGCCGATCGCCATGGTGGGGGACGGCATCAACGACGCACCGGCGCTCGCTGCCGCTTCCGTTGGCGTTGCCATGGGTGCGGGCACCGATGTCGCGCTTGAAACCGCCGATGCCGCGCTGCTCAGAAACCGGGTGACGGGTATCGCCGATCTCATCGAATTATCGCAGACGACGCTCGGCAATATCTGGCAGAACATAGCAATAGCACTTGGATTGAAGGCCGTCTTCCTCGTGACGACTCTATTCGGCGTTACCACGCTCTGGATGGCTATTCTCGCCGATACGGGCGCTACGGTCCTCGTTACGGCAAATGCGCTACGCCTGCTGACGTGGCGCGGCAAATGAACCGGAACAGTGAGCGCGTGCAGGTTGGCCCCGCTGCATTGATAGTCGCCATAGGAGCGGCGCTCGATCTTGCAACGAAGGCATGGGCGCGGGCGAGTCTCGAACCCTATGGCCCTGCTTTCGACTTCTTGCCCTTCGTATCTCTGCACCTGACTTTTAACGAGGGCGTGTCGTTTGGTTTGTTCGCTTTCGAGGGCGATACGGGCCAAGCCGCTTTAGCCCACATTTCCCAAGTAAGGCGCTGATTTCGCTGTCCTGACCATTATATTTCCTATATAAAACATGGTGTTGAAGGCTGCGAGGGGCGCGTTTCATGGATCACCCAGAGGGTGCGGGCTTGCAACGGGCAGATCGGGTGGATTTCGACCCTCGCGTGCGGCTGGAATTTCGCGGCACGCAGCTCAGTTCCGACGGCGGCCTTCTGGTGATGCGCGAGCTTGATGACGCGCTCGGGTTGTCCGATTTGGCGTCAGCGGCGCTGCGCGATACTCGCTCTGGCAAGAACACGGCCCATCGGCTCGACGGCCTGTTCCGGCAATCAGTCTTTGGGCGGCTGGCCGGATACGAGGATGTCAACGACGCCAACCGTCTCGCCTGCGATCCGGTCATGCGCCAAGTTGTCGGCGGCAGAGCGGTCGATGCACAAGCGGCCTCGGCATCGCAGATGGGACGGTTCGAGACCGAGACGCTGGCTCTGGCCGGGAACCGTGCCGCGCTGGCCGACCTGAACGGGCAATGGATCGACCGGTTCCATGACCGTAACGGGCTGAAGTACATCGTTCTGGACATGGACAGCTCGGTCAGCCCGACCCATGGCGACCAGGAAGGGTCCGCCTGGAATGGCCATTTCGACTGTAGCTGCTATCACCCCAACTTTCTGTTCAACCAGTTCGGGATGCTGGAACGCTGCGCCCTGCGCCATGGCAACGTCCACAGCGCCGATGGCTGGCGTGATGTTCTCGACCCCGTCATTGCGCGCTACGCGGAGCGCGACCTTGGTGGCAGGTTCTTCCGGGCCGATGCTGCCTACGCGATCCCGGCGATCTATGAGCGATTGGAAGAAGCGCGGTTCTTCTACGCCATCCGGCTGCCCGCAAACGCGGTCCTCAAGGACAAGATCGCGCATCGGCTAACGCGCCCTGTCGGGCGGCCGTCACTGACCAAGGTCAAGCGGTTCTTCGAGGAATTCGAGTATCAGGCGGCGTCCTGGGACAAGGAACGCCGGGTGATCGCCAAGATCGAATGGCATCCGGGCGAACTGTTCCCGCGTGTCGGCTTCATCGTCACCAACCTGCCGATGGAGCCGGACTGGGTGGTGCGGTTCTACAACCAGCGCGGCACCGCCGAGCAGCACATCAAAGAGGGCAAATACGCCTTTCGCTGGACGCGGCTGTCGTGCCGGAAGTTCCGCGACAATGAGGTGCGGCTGCAACTGCACGCCCTGGCGTACAACCTGGCCACCTTCTTGCGCTGCATCGAGCTGCCCGAGGCCATGGCCGACTGGTCGTTGACCAGCCTGCAACTGAAGCTGATCAAGATCGGGGCACGTGTGGTCCGTCACGCCCGCACCATCACCTTCCAGCTGGCCGAGGTCGCTGTCACCGGCACGATGGTACGCGCCATCCTCGCCGCTATCCGCCGATTGCGAGCGCCACCGCTATGCGCATGATCGCGATCCACGCTCAAACTGAACGAAAGCGGCTGGACAGATCTGTCCGCTGCGCTGAAAAACGCCGCCCCTGGGCAAGGAAACAGCGGCTTCGCGGTCTGATCCGTCCAGATCCAGCAGTCTGCGCGACCGCAGGTGCCGCTTGCGGCAGAAAATCCTTGTCTAGCGCTCGGATACAGGCGATCTTCACCTCAAACGACACGCCACTTGGGGAATGCAGGCTGGATGATCCCGACCCTTGTAAGGAGACCCGAGATGACCCCGAACCTGCGCCCCCTTGCCGCACTTGCCACCGGCTTGGCCCTTTCCCTGCCGTTGGCGGCAATGGCCGATTCTCCCCCGCGCACCATCACGGTGAGCGGCAACGGCAGCATCAACACCGCCCCCGACATGGCGACCATCACCATCGGTGTGCGCGAGGATGCGGACAGCGCGCGCGAGGCTATGGACCTGTTGACCGCCGGGCTCGGCCCGGTGCTGGACGAACTGGCAAGCGCAGGCATCGCGGCAACCAATATCCAGACCAGCGGCCTGTCACTTGGTGCGCGCTACATCTACCCGGACAACCACGAGCCGAAACTCGTCGGCTACACCGCCAGCAGCTCGGTCGAGGTCCGGCTGCATGACCTGTCCCGGGTTGGCACCGTGCTCGATATGGCGGTGAGCGAGGGCGCGAACCAGCTGTCCGGCATCAGCTTTGGCCTGGCCGACCCATCCGCAGCCCGGGATGCGGCGCGGCGTGCGGCGGTAGAAGATGCGCTGGCGCGGGCCGGTCTCTATGCCGAATCTGCCGGGGTCACACTGGGCGATGTACTGTCGATCAGTGAATCGGGTGGTTCATCCCCGATGCCCGTGGCCTATGCGATGCGCGACTCGGCCGAGGTCCCGGTCGCAG
>NZ_JBHSLL010000071.1:0-4291 GCF_042656785.1 Aquamicrobium segne | reverse complement strand
GCCCGCGCCGTATCGGGTCCAAACCTCCCGCATGATTTCATCAAGCGCGTTCCCGCGCGCGCAGCCGATCGCGGCCGCGTATTGCGTCCCTAACATATGCCCTCGTCCTTCCATTTGAAGGACATGACGGCGCGGACGGCAGGCACGGCTTTCCCCGTTTCCGCAAGAATCAATCTTGCGAATTGGAGTGCTGTAGCGTAGATAAGGGGAGAGTTAGCGGACCCCTTATCTACGGTGTGTCTGACGGCCTACAAAAACGCTCGACCGCGCCAACGGTCGGGCGTTTTGCCGTTATGTCCCTTGCTTCGCTTCGATATAGAACCTCAACGCTTCCTCAATGATCGGCGCGCGTGCTGACGCGCCCCGTTGCTCCTTGATCCTGTCGATTGCCTCGACAAGCTCGCCCGGAACATAGGTATTCAACGCCACGCGGCCGGCCGCGATCTGCCGCGCCCTGTGGGCGGCAACGCCCCTGCGAATCTCTTCCGCGCGTTCCTTCATGTTTACAACTAAGAGCAAGCCGCCCGATTCTGCAATCCCTTGCGGAAGGAACCGGGAAAGGCACTACTTCTAGGGCCGGCAACTAACGTGGTTACGTCAATGCGTATTCACGCTATTGCGTTCTCAAGCGCCCGGTAGAGCGTGGCGCGATGCACACCCAAGAGCCGGGCAACCTCGGCCGGCTTCTTGTCCTCGCTGATGAGCTGGCGGGCGTGTGCGATCTGCTCGGCCGAAAGGGCAGGGGGGCGGCCGAACCGAACGCCCTTCGCCTTCGCAGCGGCCCGGCCGGCGCTCGTGCGCTCATGGATCAAGCTACGCTCGAACTCGGCAACGCCGGCGAAGAAGGTCAGCACCATGCGCCCGGCCGGCGTCGTCGTATCGGCCCACGGCTCGGCCAACGATCGCAAGCCGGCCTCGGCTTGGCCGATTCGCTCGGCAATATCGAGAAGATCGCGCGTCGATCGGGCGAGGCGATCGAGCCGCGTCACCGTCACCACGTTGCCCGGCTGCAAATGGTCCAGCATCTTCGCCAGCTCGGGGCGGCCGCGCTGCGCGCCCGATGCCTTTTCCTCGAACACGCGCTTGCAGCCGGCCGCCTTCAACGCCGCGCGCTGCTGGTCAAGGGTCTGGCCGTCAGTCGAGACGCGGGCATATCCGATCATCATGGGGCAGGGGCTTTCGCTGCTATGCTCACCGCCCGGAATCTAGCGCGGGCAACCCGTCGCGAAAATCCCTATTCTGCGACTGTCGCGGGTTGCGGCATTGACTTGTAATTAGGCGGCATACTATATGCCGCCGCATGACACTTCTGGAACAAAAGCACCTTGCCTTGCTCGATGAGGCGCAACGCCGTGGACAGCCGGGTGCGGACAACATGCGGCTCTGCTTCGAGGTCTTGGCGCTGGCCTCGGGCATCGACCGGGCTTGCGCTGCGCGCCTCGCGCCGCATCGCCTATCGGAAGGAAAATTCGTCCTGCTGCTCCTGCTGCGCGACCTGCCGGAAGGGCTTGCACCGCACGAGCTGGCCGAACGGGCCGGCGTCACACGCGCCACGATTACCGGCCTTCTCGATGGTTTGGAGCGGGACGGCTTCCTTGCCCGACATGGTGACAAGGACGATCGGCGCAAGGTGTCGGTGCGGCTGACGGCAAAGGGGCAGGCCGTGGCGCTCGATCTGTTCAACGAACATAGCCAATGGATCGCCTCGCTTTTTGCGGGCTTCGGCCAGCACGAGCGCGAAGCCCTTAGCGGCGTGCTGCGCCAAGTCTGGCGCAACGTGGAAATTCCGACAAAGGACAGCCCGGCCGTTGCTGCTGGCAATCCCCGGTGAGTGCTGGCCGATCGGGAAAACGTGTCGCGGATATTGAGCCGGCCCGGCTCGCCCTGCTCAATGCCGGCACCATCGAGGCCGCCACGCTGACCGAGTGCCTAGCCGTGGATTTCGCCGCCCTGATGCGCGCCGTTCTGCCCGATCTTGGGGAAGATGCCATAGCGGCGATGCAGCAAGCGGCGGGCGAGGGCATTTCGCGGCGCATGGCGTTGGCCGCGCGCCTGATCCACGAGCGGCGCGGCCTCGCTGCCGTGGGCGAGCTGCGCGACCATGTATCCGATACAGTGCGCGGGTGGGCCTGCTTCACGATCGGCACGGCCGAGGACATGCCCCTTGCCGCCCGGATCGCGGCGATCCAGCCCTTTGCCGACGATCATCATTTCGGGGTGCGGGAATGGTCATGGATGGCCGTTCGCCCGCATATCGCCGCCGATCTCGACAACGCTATTGCGCTGCTCGCCGGCTGGACGGCTGAGCCATCCGAACGCCTGCGGCGCTTCGCCAGCGAGGCAACCCGGCCGCGCGGCGTGTGGTGCGCCCATCTTGGCCCGCTGCGGCAACAGCCGGAAACGGCGCTGCCGATCCTCGAACCGCTCCGGGCCGATCCCGCCCCCTATGTGCAGGACTCCGTTGGCAACTGGCTGAATGACGCCAGCAAGGACCGGCCCGACTGGGTGCGATCGCTGTGCGCCCAATGGTCGGCCGAAAACGCCACGCCCGCAACCGCCCGAATCTGCAAACGCGCCCTGCGCTCTATCGACCGCAAGGGCTGACATACGAAAGGACCGCTCACATGGCGCACTATCTGGCCGAACTCTATTCCCCGAAACCCGCATGGCTGGCGCTCGACCAGAACGGCCGCCGCCAGTTTTTCGAGGCGATCGGCTCCGGCATGGGCGCGCTGTCGGCCCTTGGCGTGGAAGCGATCGCCTTGGGTGAGACGGACGCCGCGACCCTTCATGCCCCGTCGCAAAAATTCTTCGCGATCTGGCGCGCGCCTGACGCGGCGGCGATTGCCGCCCTTGTGTCGGGCATCGCCGCTTCCGGGTGGCATGACTATTTCGACACGATCAACGCGGCCGGCCCCGGCGTCGATCTGAACGGCCACCTCCCGCAGCTCGCCGCGCTGTAACCTGCACACGCTCGCAGCGGCCCGGATTCCGGGCCGCGATGTGTCGCAAAAGTCAGTCGCGCAAGTCTGACTTTCGCACTCGACTTTTGCGACAGATTTTTCCCTGAAAAATCAGCGCCGGCGATTTTGATGCGAAAATCAGTAGTTCTGCGACAAGCTAAGATCGAAGAACAGCCGTATGCATCACGCTGCTTCGGCCAGGCGCTGTTAGTAGTTCCTCGCTGGCGGTGACAGGCTCTCAATTATCCTACAATCTGCAACTAGGCCGCATCCACACTGGTCGATCATCCGGTCAAGTTCGGACTTAAGCGCGATTAAGTCTTGGATTTTTTGCTCGACTTCCTTCCGGTGCTCCTTTGCAATCGCATCAACCGCCGCGCAAGACCGCGAACGATCGTCAGCCAGCTTGAGAAATTCCCTGATCTGATCGAGCGAGAAACCAAGTTCACGCGCCCGCCTGATGAAACTGAGCCGGCTGAGATGGACCAACTCATATGCACGATAGTTGCCACCGGTACGCGAGGGTGCCGGCAGGAGGCCGTTCTTTTCGTAAAACCGGATCGTCTCGACCTTGGTCCTTGTCCGCCTGGCCAATTGGCCGATCATCAGAATTTTGTCGTTCATCTCTTGACCCTATAGTGACTACAGGGTCTATCTGGGGTGTCACATCGGAAAAGTCGAGGTGACATCATGGCGGCAGCGAGCCCCTACAGACTGCGCGTAGAAGGCATGGACTGTGCATCCTGCGCATTGAAAATCGAGACGGCGATGCAGCGCTTGCCGGGTGTTAGCGACGTCAATGTCAGTTACGCCAGCGAGACGCTTGCATTGCAATTGGATGAGGACCGCACGGCCCTCGGCACCATTGAGCAAAAGATCCGAGCACTTGGGTATACACCAGTGGTCGAGCAGGCCGAGCCAAAGGCGAGCCTGCCTCGGAAGCGTATTACTGAGGCGTGGTGGAAAGGCAGCAAAGGTCGGCTTGTCCTCCTTACTGGTGTGCTGTTCGTTCTTGCCTTCGCCCTCGCGCGTATTCTGCCGGATTGGGAGCAATGGCTCTATTCAGGCGCGGCGCTGATCAGCGTTATCCCGTTCGCGAAGCGGGCTGTCGCCGGCGCGATATCCGGATCGCCCTTCACCATTGAGACACTGATGACAGTCGCAGCACTCGGCGCGGTCGCCATCGGCGCGGCCGAAGAAGCTGCTGTCGTGATCTTCCTGTTCGCAGTGGGCGAACTGCTTGAAACCGTGGCGGCCGGCCGTGCGCGGGCAGGCATTGAAGCGCTGATCGATCTCGTACCCCGGGTCGCGTTCCGCGAACGTGACGG
>NZ_JBHSLL010000070.1:0-520 GCF_042656785.1 Aquamicrobium segne | reverse complement strand
AGCTTTTCATTCGATAGCATCCCTGCACCTTCGAATACTATGCCATCTCAGGCCGTAGCGCCCCTCCCGCGAAGCGGGTTTCGCGCAAGGGGCACATTGCTGCCATTGCGTTCCATCCATAAGGGGCGGGTCAGATCAACTCGATACGCACTTTTCTCCCTACAACCTCAGCAGCACGTTGAAGCGTTGCGAGCGTGACATTCCCGTCCTTCGGGTCTAGCAATCTTCCAATCTGGCTCCGGCTCGTTCCCATCCGTTCAGCAAGCCTCTTGCGGGAAAGGTGCTGCTCTTTCATCGCCTCCTCGATTTGCCAGGCGAGCACCTCTTTTATTGCTGTGGCCTGGAACTCCTCAAGTTTCCCCATATCAGAGAGGAAACTGTCGAGCGTGGAAAGCTCAGACACCGACCTCTTTTTGATCGCCTCTTCCGATGCCATTGTAGTCACTCCTTAATCCAGAAACTCGCGCATCCGTCGACGGGCGAGAGCGAGTTCGTCATCAGGCGTCTTCTGGGTTTTCTT
>NZ_JBHSLL010000069.1:0-2401 GCF_042656785.1 Aquamicrobium segne | reverse complement strand
CGATCCCGATCGACAGGCGCACGACGTTATCCGCCGCGCCCGCCGCCGCCCGGCCTTCGGCCGACAACTGGCGATGGGTGGTTGATGCCGGATCCAATCAACCATTGACACGGGCGGAAAGATTGAATCAACCCCTTGGTTTAAAAGCCTTTAGTGGTCGTTACAGGATTGCTGACCCTTGCCATGACCGTATGGGCCTATCGGTCGCAAGGTTGGCACCGGGCGGCCCTTTCACTGGTCGCAGCGGGCGCTCTAGCAAACCTGATCGACCGAAGCGCACGCGGCTCTGTCACCGACTTCCTGAACCTGCATTTTGGGGATTGGCATTTCTTCGTGTTCAATCTGGCAGATATATGGATCAGCTTAGGCGCTGCCTTTCTGCTGGGTCTACAAATCATCCCGCAGAAGAACAAAATCACATCGATTCCATAAATATAGGACGCAGCTCGAACAAGCGCCAAGGCTACTGAGGCGCTGGCACGGTGATGGTGCAACGCTGGTCCTCGCCGGCCGTGCGCGCGGCCTCCCAACAAGCCGCTACGGCCTCCCTGTTCGCCTCAATGAGCTGATCAGCCGAGACCACGCGCTGCCACGCTTCCGGGCTGTCGAACGCCATGAGACTCATACCGGCCCGCCACGGCGTTTCCCCCATGACAACGCTGGCGACACGCGGCGCGGCCGAGAACGGCAACAGGCGCGGAAGGAACAGCATCACCACCGCGCCGGCGAGCAGGCCGATAGCGAAGGCGACGACAAGCCACCAATTTTGCCGATCGCGCTCCCGCGCGCCGGCGACATGCGCGGCGAGGTTCCGGCCGGCGCGCTCGAGGTCGGACGCCTGCCGTTCGAGCTGCTGCGCGGCGGTGCGTATCAGGGCCTCGCCGCTACGCTCGAGCGCGGCCGCATAGTGCTGCGCCCCCTGCCGAAGAATGGGCGACTGCTCGACGCTGTGCAGCCGCTCCGCAACAGTGTCGAGAGCCTGCACGAGCTGGGCGAGCTGGGGCTTGTAATCGGTCTGCGGCTCGATCTTGTCGAGCTGGTCGAAAGCGGCTTCCAGCCCGCGCCGCATCACGGTCATTTCCGCGCCGATCTGCGCGCCCTGCGTCTCGATCGTGCGCCGGAGCGCGTCGAAAGCTGCGGCCGGGTCGCCGGCGTCCTCGTCCAATGCTTCCGGTTCGATTCCTTCCCTGTCGTCGTCCAGTTCCGCCATGATCTCCCTGCCTACATTCCCAAGCCGATACCCCGGCTAATCTGCCGGCTGCGTGTCATTTCCTCTTGCAGCGCGCGGGCAATGCTCTGCTCCCGGCGCAAGTCCTGCCCGATTCCAAGCTCCCGGCTGCGATTCCGCACGATGGATTCCGCCTGCGGGTCGCGCTCAAGGCTCTTGGCAAGGCCGCTCATCTGGCTTTCGACCTTGCCGCGTGCCTCGTCGTGTTGCCAGCCACGAAGCTCCCGGCGCTGCCCCTGTAGCTCCTGCCAGCGTTCAACGAACCGCTCGGCCCTGATATTCGGGTCTTGCAGCGCGGCGTTCTCGCGCTTCATGCCGTCGATAACATGGGCGACACGCTCCCGGCCGGAAAGCTCGGTCATGGCGCGCGCCGTCGCCGGGTCATTTTGTAGGGTCGAGCGCATCAGGTCTTTCATGCCATCGCGCACCTGGTCGAGCTGCTGGCCGGCATCGCGCATTTCCTGCCGCTGCATGTCGAGAACGGGCAGGCCCTCGCGCCGGTGCTGGTCGATCGACTGATAGGCCCGCGAATAGCGGTCAACGGCGGCCTCAAGCGGCGACTGCCCCCGCACCCGCTCGGCCAGCCGGTCGGGCGCCGGCGCCGGCCGCAAGCTCCCTTCCCTTTCCGGCCGCTCGCTACGCTCCTGAGAGGGGGCAGGACGCGCATTGAGCTTGAGGCCGGCGAACATACCGCGCCGCTGCTTCTCGGCCTGCTGCGGCCCTTGTCTGTCGATCTGTGGGCCGCCCTCGCCAGCGCGGTCCTGCTGCGGCCCCTCGGCCGCCGCGCCGCGCCCGAGTTTCAGGCCCTCGAACGGATTGCGGCGCTGTTGTCGATCGCCGGCGAGATCCTCGCGCGGATCTGCACGGAGATCCTGCGCGAGATCTGCGCCGACTTTTTGCGAGGATCTACGATCAAGCGCATGATCCCCGGCCGTCGACTCCCGCTCCGCACGTAGCCCGGCCGCGCGTTCGGCCGGAAGCTCGATTTCGCTGCGGACGCCCATTTGCTCCGCGATCCCGCGCCGCTCGGCAAAGTCGCGGGTATAGTCGAGCGTGGTTTCCTTCACACCCGACCGGGACAGGCGGTGCTCAAGCTGGCTATAGGCCAGTTCGCCGGCGTCCTGAACCTTCCATGTGTTCCGGTGCGTCTGCGTCCCATCCGGCAAGGTGACA
>NZ_JBHSLL010000068.1:0-2290 GCF_042656785.1 Aquamicrobium segne | reverse complement strand
AGCGGCTCGTCGTTCGCTATCAGCAGCAACATGACCTCTTTGAGCTGGCGCATGTTGTAGCGGCCAGAACGGGAAAGCCGCTCCCAATCCTTCACGAAGCTCTTGGCATAGTCCGCCGATCTCGGCAGAGAAGCCCGCTTGCTACTGGCGGGTTTCTTTGTCGAGGGCATCAAACAATTCCTGTCCGTCATTGAACCGCGCACGGCGGGCCTTCATCATCGCGCGGGATTCCTCGATCGCGGCGCGCGTCTCGGCGTTCGGCACCTTCAACTCAAAGGGCAAAGCCTTATCCTTCGCCACGCGGGTCAAGGTCATCCGCACCACATCGGACACGGTAAGCCCCATTTCGGCCAGCACGGCGGCCGCCTCGTCTTTCAGGCGCTCGTCAATGCGAGCGCGCACAAATGCACTTGCAGCCATGACCGGGCCTCCTTTCTCTGGCCTGAATGTAGCTCACATGAGCAACAGTTTCAAGCAGCTCAATCGCTCAACTAAGTAGATACTCATACACTCATTTAAGTGATTGAGAAACCATCTCCCGCAGTATCTCCGAAATGGTCCGGCCCTGCTCCACGGCCATGATTTTGAGCCGCTTGTGTTCCTCGCGGTCCAGATCGAAGTTCACGCGCACGGTTGCGCCCTTGTCGGACAGGCTGGCGAGCGTGGCGGACTTCCGCACATTGCTCGGCCGGCCGGCGCTGAGCATACCCCGCTTTTCTTCACTCATTTGATGCTCTCCTTATCTACTTAATTGAGCAATTGCTTAATTTCGTCGGCAAGTGCCGTCATTTCGCGGGCCGCTTCGCTGTCCGGTTCCAGATCAAGGACGGTTGCGCCGGCCGCAGCGGAGCCGGGATAGCTCACGCGCTGCGTGATCCGGGCCGCGAGGATCGGCAGGCCGTAACCGTTGAGGGCGTCGGTGATCTCGTTGCCGATCCTCGTTCCCTTGATCGCGCGGGACACGACGAACGCGGCGCGCAATTTTCCGTCCGTGATCTCCATGCGCTGCTTGACCAAATCGACAAGCTCGGCCGTCGCCCAAATGTCATAGGGCGAGGGCTGCACCGGGATCAGGATGAAATTCGCGGCTTTGATGGCCGACACGGCGAGGTCGGCCGCTTGTGGCGCTCCGTCGATGACGACGAAATCCTTACGGGCGACATTCTTCAAATCGCGCTCGATCGTCGGTCGATCCAGCCCGACCACGGAAAGGGGCTGATCTTCCCGCACCGCCGCCCAATCGCGGGCGCTGCCCTGTGGGTCGGAGTCGATCAGCAGCACGTCAGCGCCGCCGAGCTGCAAGGCGCGGGCGAGGTGGGTGGCTATGGTCGTTTTCCCGGCCCCGCCTTTCTGGTTCAAAACGGCGATCACATGCACGGCCGAATCTCCTACGGTTGATGAAATACGCATTTACTCAAATGAGTATAGCGCATTGAGCGATTGAGTAAAGAGGATTTCGCCTCATTCACTCATTTGAGTAATTAAACGCTGCCCTTGCCCCTCGCTCCCTCTCGAAAGCCCATGCGGCGGTTGCCGCAAGCGCGAGGCTGGCGGTTTTGCTGTGAGGTTTCCGCTTCCCGATCCGCCCTATAAGCGGATCGGAACCGCCGCAGGGCTGCGAAAGCAGCCCGAACAGCGGCGACCGCTTATGTTTGCCCTCTTAGATATAGATCAGATGGGGATTCAGTCTGGTTATCGGACTCACGTTTCTGGATAGCTTTCCCAAGGGCCGCCAACGCCCGGCCTAGCGCGGTATCGCCAGCCTCGGACAGCGCCAGCTCATCGAGGGGCAGAGCCTTCCTGTAGGCGTCCACCTCGGCCGCGCGGGCTTCCTGTGCGGCGGTGTGGTCGTCGGGCGGGGGCGGGGCCTTGGCAAACCGCCCAAGGAACTGCCGGGCCTTCTCCGGCAGGGACAGGCGGTAGGCGTTGCTCGTCTGCTGGACCTGTGGGCCGCGCCCCTCGTTGCCGGTCGGCTCGTAGCGCCGCAGCCAGTCGATGAAACCATGTGCCCGCAGGTTCTTCAGCGCCCGCACGATCGTATCGCGCGACCGGCCTAGCCGATCCATGATCGTGGTGATTGACGGCTCTAGCCGGCCGGTGCGGAAGTCGATGAGATTGACGAACAGCCGCAGCACGTCGAGCGCGACGGACCCTAACGGGCCGCTGCGCTCGCCCTTCTGGCGCAAGCCGGCCTCGTTGTAGATTTCGGCCGCCTTCAAGATCGCCTGAACGTCCCTGCGCGTCGTCGGCCGCCATATGCGGCCCTCCGATCGCCCCCGGATATGACTAT
>NZ_JBHSLL010000067.1:0-796 GCF_042656785.1 Aquamicrobium segne | reverse complement strand
TACCGGCTTTATCAGGGCGCAACATCAGCCCCGAATGACGGAAACTGGTATCTGCGCTCATCGCTTATCCCGACTGACCCCGAACCACCGCTCTACCAGCCCGGTGTGCCGGTCTATGAAAGCTATGCCCAGTCGCTGCTTGGCCTGAATGGCCTTTCCACCATGCAGCAGCGCGTTGGCAATCGCTTCTGGGCCGGCAATGGCAATCGGATGATCTCGCAAGGGGCGGATGCGGTCGAATATTATGCGCCTGCAGAAGAAGCCGGCGTGCATAGCCAGGGCAATGGCGTCTGGGGCCGCATTGAAGGGACGCATAACAAGGTTGATCCGAAATTCTCATCCTCAGGTGCCGACTACAGCCAGAACGCCCTTAAGATGCAGGCTGGCGTCGACATGCTCCTGAGCGAGGCCGAAAACGGCATGCTGATTGGTGGTGTGTTTGCCCATTATGCACATGGCAAGACCAAGGTTCACTCGATCTTTGGCGATGGCACGATTTCCACCGATGGCTATGGCTTTGGCGGCAGCCTGACCTGGTATGGCAATGACGGCTTTTATGTCGATGGTCAGGGGCAGGTGACCTGGTATGATTCCAATCTGTTCTCCACTCTTGCCAATACCAGCCTTGTTTCGGGTAATGATGGCTTTGGCTATGCGCTGTCGCTTGAGACCGGCAAGCGTTTTGCCATCACGCCGGAATGGTCGCTGACGCCGCAGGCGCAACTGACCTATTCCAATGTGCGCTTTGACAGTTTTGATGATGCCTGGGATGCTCATGTGAGCCTTGACCGGGGCA
>NZ_JBHSLL010000066.1:0-854 GCF_042656785.1 Aquamicrobium segne | reverse complement strand
GGCAAGACGTCTACGACGGCCGCGATCACGAAGTTTTTTGGTGATTTCCGTGCTTACGACCAGATTGACAACGCGCCTGAAGAAAAGGCTCGCGGCATCACGATTGCCACGTCACACGTTGAGTATGAGACGGAGAACCGTCACTACGCCCACGTCGACTGCCCCGGCCACGCTGACTATGTGAAGAACATGATCACCGGTGCGGCACAGATGGATGGCGCCATTCTGGTTGTTTCGGCAGCCGATGGCCCGATGCCGCAGACGCGTGAGCATATTCTTCTGGCCCGTCAGGTTGGTGTTCCGGCTATTGTCGTGTTCCTCAACAAGGTTGACCAGGTTGACGATGCCGAGCTTCTTGAACTGGTTGAGCTGGAAGTGCGCGAGCTTCTGTCGGCCTATGAGTTCCCTGGTGATGATCTTCCGATCGTTGCCGGTTCGGCTCTTGCTGCTTTGGAAGACAGCAACAAGGAAATCGGTGAAGACGCCATTCGCAAGCTGATGGCAGCGGTTGACGAATACATCCCGACGCCTGAGCGTCCTGTCGATCAGCCTTTCCTGATGCCGATTGAAGACGTGTTCTCGATTTCGGGCCGTGGCACGGTTGTGACGGGTCGTGTTGAGCGCGGCATTGTCAAGGTTGGTGAAGAGCTTGAGATTGTCGGTATTCGTCCGACGTCGAAGACGATCTGCACGGGCGTTGAAATGTTCCGCAAGCTGCTTGATCAGGGTGAGGCCGGTGACAATATCGGTGCGCTTTTGCGCGGTGTTGACCGTGATGGTGTTGAGCGCGGTCAGGTTCTGGCCAAGCCGGGTTCTGTGAAGCCGCACAAGAAGTTCAAGGCGGAAGCCTATAT
>NZ_JBHSLL010000065.1:0-1003 GCF_042656785.1 Aquamicrobium segne | reverse complement strand
ACAGATCAAGCTTGCGGCGAAGCGGTACGAACTGGCGACGCGACAGCCAGGCGCGCGAAATGGCGCGCTTGGCTTTATCGCTTTGGAGGTGCTGGAATATCTTGGCAATTTGGTGAATTTTCGCACCGGCCGGTTAGATCCGTCGCTAGACTTCCTGATGGCGAAGCTGCGCCGGTCGCGGGACGCTATCGTGCGAGCGCTCAAGGCGCTGCGCGTTCATGGCTTTCTGGATTGGTTGCGTCGGTTTGAGCCGACCGGCAACGAGGGCAGGGGACCGCAGGTCCGGCAGGTCAGCAATGCTTACCGCCTTTCTCTGCCGCGACGTGCGGCGGCGATGATGGGGCGGTTCTTTCAGAAACCACCTGCGCCGGATGATCACACGCATGCGCAAGAGATCCATACAGCCGAGATTAAGACACACCGCGCGGGGTTATCGGAGCTGGAACGCACCATGATGGACGTAGATCCGGATGACCCGCTAGGCGCAGCTTTGCTGCGATTAGCGCAGTCTCGCGCTTTGAGGTCAGAACGCGAGTCCGTCAAGCAGGCTCAATCTCAATCTAATTTAATTTAATAGGAGTTCGGCATCGTCCTGACGGCCGATAATTCAATGGAGCGTGGCCTATAAGGTTCGCTACGCTCACCGGCCACGCAAGTTTTCCTATCCTCACCTGCAATCGTACCGCCATGCTCGCTATGGCAACGGCTACGCCGTCCTACGCTTCGCTACGGCCCTTCGGGTGCCTGCCGCTGCGCGTGACGGTGCGTTTGAGGTATCGGGACGGGGAACATCAAGGCCGCGCTTCGCGCGGGTTCGACTTGGCCTACGGCCCGCATCGAACAGGGAACAACCTATTTTGTCAGAAATCTTTGATTTCAAAGGCCACCGGCAAAGCCAGTAGCCTAAGCGACGGTAATGAGGCCCGTTCGGTAGAAATAGCTGCGCGCTCGAAATCGAACGAACGGAAAACCGTGCAGACAGAACCGAGTAGGCCAATACTAA
>NZ_JBHSLL010000064.1:0-1063 GCF_042656785.1 Aquamicrobium segne | reverse complement strand
TATCGCAGCATCCTCAAGCGCAAAAGCACGTCGGAGTGTTACAAGAAGACCAACTGAACCGAGTCGTGAAGGACACAGGACTGTTCAATCTATCGATTTGACAAAACATAATCATTCAGACGACGACACGGAATATTGGGATCAATGATTGAATTCCCTCACCTGGCACCCGGCGCTGCCGCATTGGCAAATGGACCAAACCATACAAGAATTCGTGCCATTCGGTCCGATCGATGGGTCGGCTTTGATCGCGCTCGTAGAGTATTACGGCATCTTGATGCGTTATGCGACCATCCGCCAACAACACGCCCACCCGGCCTCGCTATTTATGGTCATAGCGGTATGGGCAAGACCATGCTCGTCGAGAAGTTCAAGCGTGATCATCCGCCCACCATGAACCATAGCACCGGCGTGGAGAGCATGCCGGTGCTGGCAATTACATTGACGTCGCGTCCAACAGAGCGCCGGATATATGGGCAGTTGCTGATGGCAATGGAAGCCAGCATCAACGAACGTCTGATCCTCATGGAACTTGAGATCAGAACCGTCCTCTTGCTGAAGAGCAACAATGTGCGCGTTCTGGTGTTTGACGAGGTTCATAACCTTCTCGCTGGAACCCCGAGGGAACAGCGCGTGATCCTGCAACTTCTGCGATATCTCAGCAACGAGATCAAAGCCTCGCTCGTCTGCCTTGGCGTGTCGGAAGCGCGCGACGCGATTGCCGGCGACACCCAACTGGCCCGGCGACTGGATCAGTTTGTGCTGCCCAGGTGGAAGGCAGACGAGGAATTCCAGGAATTGGTGACGGCGATCCTGCGCAGCCTGCCTCTCAGAGTGCCATCGGGTTTATCAAGCCAAAGCCTTCGCCATCTTTCTCGCCTCGGTGACGGCATCACGGCTCGAGTGTTCGGGATATTAAACGAACTCGCAATCGAGGCAATCAAGGACGGTATCGAGCGCATCACCGATGAAAGCATCCAATCCTGGAGGCCTGCCCTGGAAAAGGAAGCAGCGTTCGCATAGCCACCAGACGTTACACTCCAATTGAGACTCCCCCTGCCCC
>NZ_JBHSLL010000063.1:0-27015 GCF_042656785.1 Aquamicrobium segne | reverse complement strand
TGGCGTAGTAGCGTTCCTCAGCTTCAGCCGGCGGGATGTTGCCGATAGGCTCCAGCAGCCGGCGATTGTTGAACCAGTCGACCCAGGTCAGCGTGGCGAACTCGACTTCCTCGAAGCTTCGCCATGGTCCGCGCCGATGGATGATTTCGGCCTTGTAGAGGCCGTTGATCGTCTCGGCCAGCGCGTTGTCGTAGCTGTCGCCGACACTACCCACAGACGGCTCGATGCCGGCTTCGGCGAGGCGCTCGGTGTAGCGAATGCTGACATATTGCGATCCGCGGTCGGAATGATGAACCAGGCCGCCGCGATGAACGGGCCGGCGTTCGTGCAGGGCCTGCTCGAGAGCGGCGAGCACAAAGCTCGCATGGGCGGTCCTGCTCACCCGCCAGCCGACGATACGGCGCGCATAGGCGTCGATGACGAAGGCCACGTAAACGAAGCCCGACCAGGTGCTGACATAGGTGAAGTCTGAAAGCCAGAGCCTGTTCGGGGCCGGTGCGTGGAAGATCCGATTCACGTGGTCGAGCGGGCACGGGGCTGCCTTGTCCTGCACCGTGGTGCGGATCGATTTACCGCGAATAACACCGTGAAGGTCGAGATCGGCCATCAGCCGCTCGACGGTGCAACGCGCGACAGCAAAGCCCTCGCGCAGCATCTGACGCCAGACCTTCCTCGCGCCGTAGACCTCGAAGTTCTCTGCGAAGACGCGCTCGATCTCCGGTTTGAGCTCCAGGTCCCGCTTCGCCCGCGCCGACAGCTTCGCGGGATCAGTGCGCTTGGTGACATGATCGTGGTAAGTCGATGGGGCGATCGGCAGCACCTTGCAGATCGGCTCGACCCCATGCGCCTCGCGGTGATCGTCAATGAACGCGATCATCGCTTGAATGGGCGGTCGAGCTCCGCCTGGGCAAAATAAGCGCTCGCCTTGCGCAGAATCTCGTTGGCCTGCCGAAGCTCCCGATTCTCCCGCTCAAGAGCCTTCATCTTCGCCGCCATATCCGTCGACAAACCGGCCCGCTTGCCGGCATCGATCTCGGCTTTCTTCACCCAATCCAGCAGCGTGTGCGTCGAACAGCCGATCTTGGAGGAGATCGACTGGCAGGCAGCCCAGCGGGAAGGATGATCAGCTTCGTGATCCAACACCATCCGAACCGCACGCTCGCGCACCTCAGGGGAAAACTTGTTCGTCGTTTTGCTCGTCATGGCTCCATCCTATTTGGAAGTTGGAGCCTCCGGCAAACCCGGGGCGGTTCAAACGGATCCATCCTGGATTTCTCGAAGGCAACCCAGCAGGGTCAGAAGCGTGGTCTTACCCGTCCCCGAGGGGCCCACCATCACGATGAAACTGCCGCGCCTTCTCCGCAGATCGATATCGAATAACGCTTGCTTGCGCGCCTCGCCGGCTCCGAACCAGTGGTTCAGGGCGCTGGCCTGAATGGAGAAATCCTCGTCTGGCATCTTCAAAACAGATCCGCCGGGCCGGCCGCGGCCAGCCGCCGGGTCGCTACGGACAAGGTCGAAAACACGACGGTGCCGATGAAGACGGCGACGTCATCCCGAACGAGATGAACAGCGGCAAGGTCGTCACCTTGGCCATCAGCGTTAGAATGCCCCAACCGGCGATGAAGCCGAGCACGCCGAGGATGATCGCCTCCTCGACGACGACGCCAAGGAAGAAGCCCTGTCCGTAGCCCATGGCCTTGAAGGTCGCATATTCCCGCAGATGATCAGCGACATCGGCGGAAAGGACCTGAAAGACGATCACGATCCCCACGAGGACGCCGATCAGCCGAGGGTGACGGTTAATACCTACATGATTGACGGCCACATGGCCTATCATCACAGTGGCAATGCGCCGGTCTATGTGCCCAATAGCGGCGAACGCCAGTGGGCTGATGAAACGGGGCAATGCACGATGGCTGGGAGGCTGACGGACCGATGGTGCGCAGCGCCTATACGCTGCGCACCAACGATGACGATTTTGGCCAACCGGGCATTCTAGTCCGCGAGGTGTTCAACGATGAGCAACGTGCACAACTGGTGGAAACGATCGCCGGTAGTCTGCTCGGCGGTGTCCGCGAGCCTGTGCTCAGCCGCGCTTTCGATTATTGGAAGAGCGTGGACGCGGATGTCGGTGCGCGCATCGAGGAAAAGGTGCGCCATGGCAGCGCAGCCGAGCCTGCCGCGGGCATGGGCGAAGCTTAAAGGGCGTAGCCGCTGGGCGAAGTTTTGTCCGGCGGTTGCCATCACGAAGCGTCAGGCCTGACATATCTCTCGGCTTGGCGCTCACTGCTTTCGATGCCTCCTGATTGATGGAAAAAGGCGACAGGGCAGGGATGCTTCAGCCGCGTGTATACTCTCGCCCTCTACTATGATAGCCCTTTCCTGCAAGGCGGATCGACATAGTCAAGGAGGATGTAGAATGACCCGAGCCATGACCGAGGCCTATCGCGGCACCGACAAGTTGCTCTACGGGATCATCCTGGGTGTTCTCGCTTTCTGGCTGTTTGCCCAAACGACGCTGAATATCGCGCCTGACATGGCTGCTGACCTCCAGCTCGAACAATCGTTCATGAACATAGCGGTGTCGATCACAGCCCTGTTCTCCGGCATCTTTATCGTGGTCATGGGCGGGTTGGCTGACCGGATGGGCCGCGTCAAGATACTGAATTACGGCTTCGTCTTCTCCATCATTGGTTCGCTCCTGGTTGGTCTGGCGCCATCGGGGGCCATGGGCGGCACATTCCTGATGCTGGGGCGCATCTGCCAGGGTCTTTCCGCCGCCTTCATCATGCCCTCGTCGCTGGCGCTAGTAAAAGCCTATTGGGATGGGGCCGAGCGTCAGCGCGCAATCTCGCTCTGGTCGATGGGATCCTGGGGTGGCTCTGGTTTCGCCGCACTGTTTGGCGGACTGATGGCGCAGAATATCGGCTGGCGCTGGATATTCATCATCGCGGCCGCAGTGTCTGTCATTGGCATGCTGATGGTGCGTGGTACGCCCGAGAGCAAGGCACCCCAGAAAGCAGACTACAAGTTCGATCTGGCTGGCGTGGTGACGTTCATGATCGCCATGGTCGCTTTGCAGATCTTTGCCACGCAGGGCGGCGCATGGGGCTGGACCAGTCTTGCATCGCTTGGCCTGCTGGCCGTCGCGGTGATCGTCAGCATCTTGTTCTATCGCATCGAAACCAACAATCCGAATGCATTCGTCCAGTTCCGCTTGTTCAAGAACCTGACCTATACAGGCGCTACGATTTCGAACCTGCTGCTGAACGCTACCGCTGGCATCATCATGGTGGCCATGCTGGTGCTGCAGCAGGGTGGTGCCATGACGGCACAGACGGCGGGGCTTCTGACAATCGGCTACGCCGTTACGATCCTTGCCTTCATTCGCTATGGTGAGAAGCTCTTGCAGCGACACGGACCGCGCAAGCCAATGCTGTGGGGCAGCTATATCGTTGGCGTGTCAATTGCTCTTCTGATGCCGACCAACCTGATGCTTGGCACTTACACCATTCTGGCAATCATCGCCTTCTCGCTTTTCGGCATCGGGCTTGCGTTTTACGCCACGCCGTCCACTGATGCGGCTCTGTCGAACCTGCCCGAGGATCAGTCTGGTGCCGGTGCCGGTATCTACAAGATGGCCTCTTCGCTAGGCGCGTCGTTCGGCGTTGCCATTTCGGCAACGATCTACACGGCTATCGCCGGGAACCCGGAAGGGGTCGAATGGATCGAGGGTGTCATTACCTTCACGGGTAACCAGGAAAACCTTGCTTCGCGAGAAGCGGCGTTCTTTGCCTTGCTGGCAAATCTGGTGATGGTAGCAGCAGCCGTCGTCTCCATCCTGGTCACCGTGCCGAAAGGCAAGTCGGTTGTGCGGGTGGAGCCAGCCCCTGCCAAACGTGTAGGCTCGAACAAGTCGGGAGAAGTGATATGAATGCTATCGCCAAGCAGCTTGACACGGAAGCGATGCGGCAGTGGTTCGAGCACATGCACCGCCACCCTGAACTGTCGATGCAGGAGCAACGCACAGCAGAGTTCATCGCCGAGACGCTGCGCAGCTTTGGCGGCTATGAGGTTGAGACTGGTATCGGCAAGCATGGTATCGTTGCGACGCTAAGTGCCGGGAGCGGCGACAAGACAATCGGACTAAGGGCCGATTTCGACGCGTTACCCATTCAGGAAGAGAACAACTTTGCCTACAAGTCGACGGTAGACGGGGTTTCACATCTTTGTGGGCACGACGGTCACACCGCCATGCTGCTCGGTGCGGCCAAGTATCTCGCCGATACCCGTAACTTCAACGGAACCGTCCGACTGATCTTCCAGCCCGGCGAGGAAACCATGGAAGGTGGCCCGGCGATGATCGGGGACGGCCTCTTCGAGCGTTTTCCGGTCGATGCGGTGTTCGGCATGCATAACATTCCAGGCCTTGAGGAGGGCAAGTTCTACTTCCATCCCGGCGAGATGATGTCGGCTGTTGATAATTGGGAGGTCGAGATCGTAGGTAAAGGAGGCCACGGGGGTATTCCTGAACTGACCATTGACCCGGTGGTGGCAGGCTCGTCCATCGTCATGGCAATCCAGAGCATTATCGCACGGAACGTGGCCCCGGCGAACCGCGCGGTTGTGACCATCGGTGCGTTCCTTGCCGGCAATGCGGGCAATGTGGTCGCGAGCAAGGCCACGCTACGCTTTTCCATTCGCACCACCACGCCTGAGGATCGCGAAATGGTCCTGCGTAACATCCGCCGCATCATTGACCATCAATCGCAGTCCTTCGGCTGCACGTCCGAAATCCGCGAAGGTGTGCCGGGTGCGGTGCTGGTCAATGACAAGGAAGAAACCGAGAAAGCGGTAAGGATCGCGCGGGCCGCGTTCGGGGAAGATCAGGTGATCTATCCCGGCCCTTCATTCCTCGCCTCGGAAGATTTCGCGTTCATGCTGCAGGAGAAGAAGGGCACCTATTGCTTTCTCGGTAGCGGCCCGGGAAAGATGGTCCATCATCCCGAGTATTATTTCAATCAGCAGATCTTGCCCGTCGGCGCTGCATATTGGGTGGCGTTGACCGAAGGTTACTTGCGCTGATCCGATAAAGGGGGCCTGCCAACCCGATGGCTGGTCCGCTGTCATGGTGCGTGCCGCGTTATCTTCCTTCGGTAGGCGTGGCGCTCGACGGAGATCCCCGCACGCGAAGCCCTCGAAGTTCTGGTATCCGTTGAAGTCTTCCTCTTCCCACGGATGGGATCCCTGAGCAGGCGAAGGCCGTTCAGCACCACCAGAACTGTGCCCCCTTCATGGCCGATGACCGCGAGCGGCAATGGCAGTTCGAAGAACAAGCCACCGATAACGAGTACCACCATAGCGCCCATTGCGAACACGAGGTTCTGCCGGATAATCGTCGCCGTCCTTCGCGCCAGCCGGTGCGCGTCTGCGAGCTTTTCCATGTCTTCCGACAGAAGTGCCACATCGGCTGCTTGGAGCGCTACATCAGAGCCTGCCGCACCCATCGCAATCCCGACATCCGCCCGGGCGAGCGCCGCTGCATCGTTGACGCCATCGCCGACAAACGCAATCTTGCCTGCCGCTGCCAATTCGCTGACCATCCGCACCTTGTCTTCAGGCAGCATGTCCGCGTGGATCTCTGCAGGCTTCAATCCAAGCTCAGCGCCGATCCGCTGCGCCACGGGCAATCTGTCGCCCGTCATCATGACGATGGTGGCGACCCCGCTTTGCCGCAATGCCGCAAGGGCGCGAACCGAAGTCGGGCGAATCTGGTCTGCAATCGTGACCGCCCCTAACACCTGCGCACCGCGACCCAGATAAATGACGGTCTGAGTGTCGGCGGCCAGAACTTTCAAGGCCGGGTGGTCGATCGCAGCCTTCATCTGCGTAGCAAGGCGTGGATTGCCAGCCCAAACCTGCTCATCGCCCCACTCACCAACGATGCCAGCGCTCGGTCGGGTTGCAACATTTGCGACAACCATAGGTTCGATATCGCGGCTTGCTGCTTCCTGCCGGATTGCCGCCGCGCTGTGATGCTCGGAATGGGCTTCAAGTCCGGCGAGCAGCGACAGAAAACCTCGTTCATCGCTGTCAAGCGCCACAATCGCGGTGACTGTTGCCTTCCCGGTCGTCAACGTTCCGGTTTTGTCAAAGGCGAAAGTGTCGACGGCAGCAAGGGTTTCAAGTGCGCCGCCACCCTTGAACAACACGCCGCCACGCGCGGCAGCGGAGAGGGCAGAGAGAATTGCGGCAGGAACAGAAATGACAATGGCGCAAGGACTGGCCGCCACCAGCAATGTCGCGGAGCGATAGAGTGCTCCTTCCCAGTCGCGCCCGAGCCAGTAGAAGGCGGCAAAGGCGAGGACAGCACCCGCCATCACGGCGACCGTATAGCGCTGGCCGAACCAGGCGCTGAAGCGTTCGGATGGAGCCTTGGCCGCCTGCGCCTCCGTCACAAGGGCAATCATGCGGGCAATCGTACTTTCCTCGACAGTCTTGGTCACGACGACCTCAAGCACGCCATCGAGATTAACCGTCGCCTCAAAGACCTGTGCACCAGGTTCCTTGGCGACCGGCATGGATTCGCCGGTAATGTTTGCTTCATCGAGCGAGCCGCGCCCGGCGACTATCACGCCGTCCGCCGGAACGCGCGCCCCTGGTCGCAGCACCACGACGTCATCCATCTCGAGATCGGCGGCAGGGATCTCGGAAACTGCGCCCCCCGCCTTGCGCAGCGCCGTCTCTGGACGGAGCTCCATCAAAGCCTCGATAGCGCGGCGCGCGCGGCCGAGCGCCCGTTCCTCCAGCGTAGTCGAGAGGCTGAACAGCGTCAGCAGGACGGCGCCCTCGAAAGGCGCCCCGACGGCCGCAGCCGCGACCGCTGCAACGACCATCAAGAGGTCGATGTCGAGGATCCGCTCCTCCCACAAGGTGGCGGCCGCCCGCCAAGCGGCTGGCAGTCCGCCCGCTAGATAAACGAGCAACAGACCTGCGAGGGAAAAGTACGCGGCGGCGGCACCCTGCAGCGGCCAAAGAGCGAGTATGGCCAGAAGCATCCCAGCGACGGTCAGGACCGTCAAAACGAACGAACGATCGATCTCGAATGCTTTTCCCACTTCATCTCCTAATCGCGGCGCAGGCTCTCATGCCGAAACTATGCTTCCGGGCGCAACAACGCGCGCCGCCCGCCGTAGCGACGAGATCATGAACGTTCGACGATGGTCGCCGCTGGCTCCTGTCAGTGAGACTGGTGCCGGTTTCCGACAGAGTCGGCAAAGCCGAGCTATTCTTCGGTCGTCTTTCCGTCGAAGTGCTCGTGGGCAGCGTCGGCTTCGCCTTTGGTCGAATGGACGACGCCATCGACATGTTCGGGAGGACTGTAGATCGTGTAAAGCCTGAGGGGCTCGTCGCCCGTATTCCTGACATTGTGTCGCGCGCCCGCCGGTACGATCATCGCCATGTCCGACTTTATCTTGTGTGCGGCGCCATCGATCAGGATCTCGCCTTGCCCCTTCTCGACACGGAAGAACTGGTCGCCACCGTCATGCACCTCTTCGCCAATCTCTTCGCCGGGCTGTAGCGCCATCAGGACCAACTGCATGTTCCTCGCCGTATAGAGGACCCGCCGATAGTCGGCGTTCTCCTCGGTCAACTTTTCGATGTCATCGACAAATCCGTGCATTAATCTGCTCCTTCGTTCATCAGCTTTGTACCAATAATCTGGGTCGAATCTTGATCGCGTTCAAGCGAAAGGCTAGTTGTCGTCGGTGGGAGGTATTTAGCAAAGATCATCCTTCCATCCGGTCCGCGTGGCATCGCTGGAACTCCGTCCCTCCAGCACAGATGCTTCCTTTGCCAATTCTTTGGCCATGAAATCAAGGAACGCACGAATCCGTGCCGTCTGACGCAGATCCTCATGGGTCAGAAGCCACAGATCGAGCGTGAAGTCTTCCGGCAGCGCGGCCACACGCACGAGATCAGTTTCAAGGTCGGCAAGCCCGCAAGGTAAGGGAGCTAATCCCAAGCCAGCTTTTGTGGCGGCGATGGCGGCAGCAATCGAATTTGTCCGCAGCAGCGGCTGGGCCGATGGCAGGAAGGCACTAAAACGTCGCGTGAGCGCAGCGTGCTCGGTATCGAAGCCGATCCAGTCATGCTGCTCCAGCCCGGTGCCGCCCTTGCCGGCCAGATAGTTCTCGGAGCCGTAGATTGCGAAGACCAGCTGCCCGACACGGCGGCCGACCAGGGTTTCTGGTGGAGCGTTTCCAACCCGCAAGGCGATGTCGGCCTCGCGCCGGTTCAGGTTCAACGTTACATTGCCAACGATCAGTTCCACCTCGATGCCAGGATAGACGGTCCGGAAATTGGCAAGGTGGCGCGGCAGCAAACCAAAGGCCAGCATGTCAAGCGTGGTCACGCGGATCATGCCGCTGAGGCGCAGATCCTGCCCGGTCACCTTGCGGCTGAGGCTTGCAATCTCATCCTCGACCCGCAGCGCACCTTCGCGCATCTCCTCTCCCGCTTGGGTAAGCAGGTAACCACTTGGCAGGCGTTCAAACAGACGAACCCCAAGCTCCGTCTCAAAGGCCCCAATGCGGCGAAATACGGTCGAGTGATTCACCCCGAGCCTTCTTGCAGCACCAGATAGCGACCCGGTCTTCGCGACTGCCAGGAAGTAGCGCAGGTCATCCCAATTTTGTGCCTTTGCATCCATGCAAGATGTCTTTGCTGCTTTTGCCAATCAAAATGCAGTCTCGCACAGACCATATCTGAAAGCGAGGGCCAGCATCACCCGTCTGGCCGAAGCTGAAAGGAGCAAGCCATGTCTCAAGCGATGAAAACCGTCCTGCGTAGCGACGAACTTTCCTGCCCGTCCTGCGTGCCGAAGATCGAGAAGGCGCTAAATGCCTTGCCGGGCGTCGAGAAGGCAGCTGTGCGCTTCAATACCGGCAAGATCGAGGTTGAACACGATCCCAGCCAGTCGAGCGTCGAGGCGCTGGTCGAGGCGGTCAGGAGCACCGGCTACGAAGCAAGACCATCGGCCTTCTGACCAACCCCACTCACCGGCCGCGTCGAGAAAGGGCGCGGCCGGTTCGCCTCGCGGATGCTGAAATAGGAGAGTTGAGATGAGCGGTGTCACTATGAAGATCAGAAGCGCCGTCGCGCACCCAGCGCGCCGGCGCTTCTGGCTGACTGTGGGCAGTGGCGGGCTGATCGCCATCGGTCTTTTGGCGCGCTATGGCTTTGGCATGATCGAGTTATGGTCGGCTCTGATGGTCGCCGCCGCCTTGCTAGCTGGCTCCGACATTGCGGTGCGCGCCTGGCGAGCTTTGCGCGTCAAGCATCTCAGCATCGAACTTCTGGTCACCGTCGCCGCCGTCGGCGCACTGGTGATTGGCGAATTCTGGGAATCGGCTGCCGTCACCTTTCTCTTCATGTTCGGCGCATGGCTGGAAGTGCGGACCATGGGCCAGACCCGCGGCGCATTGAAGGAACTTCTGGACGCTGCACCTGCCACCGCCACCGTCCTGCGCAATGGTGAGCCGGTCGAAATACCCGCCCATGAAGTGCAGCCTGGCGAAATCGTGCTGGTCAAGGCCGGCCAGCGCATCCCCGTCGATGGCGAGGTCAGCGAGGGCACAGCTGCCGTCAGCGAGGCTGCGATCACTGGCGAGCCGATGCCGGCCGAGAAGGCACCTGGCAGCCTCGTCCATGCCGGAACCATCGCGGAGAACGGTCTCCTACGCATCCGCGCCACCAATGTCGGCGCAGACACCACGCATGCCCGCATCATCCAGCGTGTTGAGGAAGCGCAGGATGAAAAGGCGCCAAGCCAGCGCATGATTGAGCGTTTTGCGCAATGGTATACGCCTGCGATCATCGGGCTTGCCGTTCTAGCCTTCGCCTTCACGCAGGACATCAGGCTGGCGCTGACGCTGCTGGTCGTTGGTTGCCCCGGCGCGCTGGTGATCTCGACGCCGGTGTCGATTGTCGCCGGTATCGGACGGGCGGCACGCAGCGGCATCCTGATCAAGGGTGGTCAGCATCTGGAAAGTGCCGGACGGATCGATACGCTGGCGCTCGACAAGACCGGCACGCTGACGGAAGGCAAGCCGCGTCTGGCTACGGTGATCGCGCTTGAAGGCTTCGGCGAAGATGGGCTTTTGCGCCTTGCCGCTACTGCTGAATCCGGATCGGACCATCCGCTTGGCCGCGCCATCGTCGAAGCTGGTCGCAAGCAAGGTCCGCTGCCCACGCCCGAGACGCTGGACGAACATGCCGGAATGGGCATCAGCGCCCGCATCGAAGGGCATGACGTCGCCGCCGGCAACCGCCGCCTGATGGAAAAGCTGGGCATCCCGCTCGGCGCGGAGGGTGAAGCCGGGCTGGAGCGGCTGCTCAAGGCTGGCCAGACACCGATCATGGTTGCGACTGACGGCAGACTGATCGGGTTGCTGGGCATGTCTGACATGGCCCGCGAGGGTGCGAAGGATGCCATTGCCCGCCTGCGCGAGATCGGTATCAGGCGCGTCGTCATGTTGACCGGCGACCAGGAGGGCGCGGCGCAAGCCATTGCCCGCGAGGTTGGGATTGATGAGGTCCATGCCGGCCTGATGCCCGAGGACAAGCTGGATCTGATCCGCAAGATGAAGGAAGAAGGTGCCCATGTCGCCATGGTCGGCGACGGCATCAATGATGCACCGGCGCTTGCGGCTGCAGACACCAGCATTGCCATGGGTGCCGCGGGCAGCGATGTTGCCATCGAGACCGCCGATATTGCGCTCCTCAACGATGATCTCGGCAAGATCCCCGAGGCCATGGCGATCTCGCGTGCGACACTTGGCAATATGCGCCAGAATCTGGTGATCGCTCTGGTGACCGTCGCCGGACTGCTGGCCGGTGTGTTCTCGGGCGACATTCATATGGCGGGCGGCATGCTGGTGCATCAGTTGTCGGTGCTGATCGTCATCGCCAATGGCATGCGGCTGCTGCGGGTGCCGAAGGCGCGGAGGGAGCCAACCTGAAAACGAACTCTCTCGGCGGAACTCTACGCAAATGCCGGTGGCCGTAGCGCAAAGAGGCGCAAGCACAGATTTCGAGGGTTTTCGCTGGTCAGGCAGGCTTCACAGGCCAAGATGCCGGGGCTTCCTGACACCCATTGTCCGGTCCGCACATTTTTGGCCTTTTCAGAGGGGTGCCAAAATGTAGGAATGCCTTATCGCATTGACAGGACGGCATTTTTTAAAGCACGGCAATGGTATCCGGCAAGATGAATTCTGCGTTTTCCTTCCTTCTGATCTTCTTGGCTCAGTTTTTTATGCCGCGGCACAATGCGCAAATGAGATTGCTCAAGGCCCAGATCCATATTCTGCGGGCCCGCATTCCAACGCAAAGGATTATCCTGTCGCCTGCCGAGAAATCCGAGCTGTTACGCATCGGTGCCGAATGCGGGCACGACATCGACGAGCTCATGGAAGTAGCCAAGCCCGCGACCTACAGGCGCTGGCTTACTCAGATGTGTAACGGACGCCCTTTCAAGGCGGTGGGCAGCCCACGTTTGACGCAGGATTTGCGCGACGCCATCATTCGTATCGGATCAGAAAACCTTCTGTGGGGTTACAAGCGCATTGTCGGTGAGCTGAAAAAGCTCGGCCTTTACGCCGGCGCCAATTCGGTCAAGCGCGTTCTCAACGAGGCGGGTATCTATCCAAGCCCAGAGAAGCGGAAGAAGAAGCCGTCGCTGCCTTGGTCCACGTTCGTCCAGGCGCATATGGAAAGCATGGTGGCCTGTGACTTCTTCACCAAGACGGTGTTTACAGCCCGTGGACCGATGACGGCCTATGTGCTGATCTTCATCCATCTTGGCAGCCGGCGCGTGTTCTGCAGCGCTCCGACCTATTCTCCTGACTCAGCATGGGTGACCCAGCAGGCCCGCAACACGTTGATGTGGTGTGAGGAACAGGGAATCACGCCTGGCTTCCTGATCCGTGATGCCGACACCAAATTCAGTGCCATGTTCGATGCCGTCTGGAAATCTGAAAGCGTCCAGGTCATCCAGATCCCGCACCGGGCACCAAACGCCAATGCATTCGCCGAATCCTTCATCGGCACCATCAAGCGCGAATGCCTGGATTTCTTCGTCTGCTTCAATCGATCGCAGCTCGATTACATCCTTCGCACTTGGGTGCGCCATTACAATGTCGAGCGTCCGCATCGCGGCCGAGAAATCGGAAACAATGTGCTTCAGGTGGACTTTCGTCCTGCCCGTGACGGCCCCATACGCCGCCGGCGCCAACTTGGTGGGATCATCACGTCCTATACTCGCGAAGCGGTGTGATCTCCATCCTGACAATGCAAGCTGCAGGATGCACGTTATGCCAGCCCGCCAACAAAGCCGGACGTCTTGCTGTTCGATTGGACTGATACAGTTAAAATGAGCGTTCCTGTTTCAGTGAATTTCAATTTTATTGATTGCAGTATGGCCAGGCACTGAGTGCGTTACTGAAAAGTGATGATGTGAAGGGCTATAGATTCGATGACAGTTGAAAACCCATACTGTCAGACAGAGCTATGTCAGGCGACCAGAAGAAAGCATCTATCCGTCTTGTAAGTTCTTTTTGCAGTTTATCGACGCTTTTCGGTGCAGATGCATTTTCAATGCCAGCATAAAGTATTGAAAAACCCTGGATGATATCAATGAGATATTTTTCCAGCTGAAAGAACGCCGTGCTGATCTCTTCATGTGTTGCCCCGCGGCCATGAACAATGGCGCTGCGGATGTCATAGGCATTTTTGATTGTCGAATAAATTTCATGGGCTAAAACAGTGTTGCTCCAGCCGCCGGCCAAAGCACATCTGTGTGCCAGACTTTCCTTGATCGCGTTTTTTTCGGGCATGGCGAACGCTTCAAGCGCAGCCGTCAACCGCACCAGACGAATATGATCGTGCGGTTCACAATAGGCTTCAGATATCAGCTGATGCGCATATTGCTGTCTTTCAAAAACTGGGCGAACGAGACTCTTCCCACTTGCAAGCACTTGGGCGAAACTCGACCATATTTGCTTAAAACCACCCTGACGCTCGTTGACCAGCTGAAACCAGTTATCGTCAAAGTGGCTCCCCCAAGGCCCATGAGCAGTTGAGAATAGCGCATTGCCATTCTCATCGAACCACAATTGAGCCGAGCGATCATCCTGGAGAAAACCACCCGCCAGCTTGATATTTTTTGTGTAAAAATAGCCATAGCTCACGCGTATGAGATTCAGCGCAAATTCTGCTGCTTCTCTGGCTGCTTTCCAAGCCATTTCCTTTTCGCAGTTATCAACTTTCACCACCACAAAGTGGTCAAAGCGTTTAATGTATTTTTCCCATTCACCGACAAAATCGGGCCATGGTGGCTCGTGTTTGTCTTTCCCGAGAACAAGCGCGTCGTGCTGCTTGTCCAGAAACAACTGTTTGCTGATGATACAGACTGGACCGATTAGGATATTCGTCTGCTTGGCACTAGGAGCGAAAATAGCTGGTATTACATATGCACCGTTATCGCGTTTCAGCGCTTTCAATTCCCTGACAGCTGGGCCTGAGACAAGATCCGGATTAAAAACGGTCTTTTTTTTATGGCGGATAGCCGTGACCTCATCACTAAACGCCTTGCCCAGCAGGCTTCGCATAGTACGAAGACTCACTTGCCGTTCCATTCCTTCCCAGTGAAGTAGCTCACGCGCTGCCGTAGTCAGATGCTGTAGACCTTCTGGCTTAAGCAGATCATTATTGCCCGCAAATCCCGGAATGTTTCCAAGGTGAGTGAGTGACGTAAAGTCTTTCTTTTCAACAGCATCGGTCAAGAGTAATTGGGTTTTAATCCATTCATGCCAGACTCTCTCAAGAGATCTCCCGACCAGATTTTTTTTTCCGCTCATCGTTTCTTGTTCTCCCCTCCCGCTTGTCATAGATTCATGTCTATCATTGTCCATGACAGCTTGCAGCCGGATGCGTCGCTGTTGATGCCGTCCCCGCTTTTCCTCTGCGCCCCTTTCTGATTTGACGACATGCCCGTTTGTGCGGGCATGGATTGGCTTCGTCATGCCCGCTAATCTGCCGGCATGTTTTGCAACAGTTCACATTTTGTTTCGCTGCATTCCGCAACCGCGTCAGACGCGATGGCGCTTTGTGCCAACGTCGACATTTCCGTCACTGGCAGCGAGGTGCCGGAATGGGTGCATCTACTGCCGGCTGGTGAAATCCGCACCAGTGACGGGCGCGGCCCTTCGCCTTTGAGATGGTGGAACACCGCACCCCGATCTATTTGTGCATTCTCGATTGAATACGCTCCAAGCCTACGTTACGCTGCCTGATAGACCAGAAACTGGATGATCCTAGTTTCCGCTTGGTCATATCTTGGGGGGCATTTTGGGGGCTGAAACAGCCAATCTTCGTTGGAGTGTTGTGCGACGACTCGAGTTCATCGAGTTCCGCCTGTTTTGGGAAGGGTGCGTCAATCGCTCTGACCTGATGGGCACATTCGGGGTCTCCCTCAATCAAGCGTCGACCGATCTGAACCGCTACATCGGCATGGCTCCCGGCAACATGGTCTACGACAAGAGCGCTCGAACCTACATTCGAAGCGGCAATTTCGATCCATTGTTCCTGAAGCCGGACGCCAACCGTTACCTATCTCAGCTTCGTTCCGCCGCCGACGGCATTCTCGACCATGCTGACACTTGGATTGGCCAGTTCCCTTCCTACGATTCTGCACCAACACCTGCCCGAGGAGTGAATGCCACGACCCTGCGTTCGATGATTGCCGCAATTCGGCGATCAGAAGCCATCGAGGTCAAATACCAGTCCCTGTCCCGGCCGGAGCCGCGCTGGCGCTGGATTGCGCCACACGCGATCGGGTTTGATGGATTTCGCTGGCACACACGGGCCTTCTGCCTCACCGACCAGAGCTTTAAGGACTTCCTTCTCTCACGGATCATCGAAACCCGCGGCACCAAACCGAGCGAGGTCGATGTTGATGGAGATGCCGACTGGAACGAGCAGGTGACTTTGGAGATCGGGCCGCACCCAGAGCTGTCCGGCACGCAGCAGAAAGTCATCGCGCTCGATTACGGAATGCGGGGCGGCAAGGCAAAAATCAAGGTCCGACGCGCGTTGTTCTACTATGCGCTCAAGCGGCTGGGGCTCGATACCGACCCGGCCGCTCGGAAGCCGCAGGACCAGCAGATCGTTCTCCTAAACCGAAACCAGGTTCTCGGCGGGACTGCATGATGACGATAGAGGCCACAAGCGAATTAAGCTGCCAGGGGTTCATATCCGCACCTCAGAAAGCCGCGAGTACTAAGGAAGACAGATGAATACGAACTCCACCCTCGCCGATTTCATCTGGAAAAACGCGGACGATCTCTGGGGGAATTTCAAGCACGTCGATTTTGGCAAGATAATATTGCCCTTCACCCTTTTGCGCCGTTTGGAGTGCGTCCTTGAACCGACCCGGGATCAGGTTCGCGAAACTGTCAAGAAGATGAAGGACAGCGGGATAGACTTGGACATCATCCTGCGCACCCAGACCGGTTACCCGTTCTACAACACTTCGAACTACGACCTGCGCAGCCTCGGTGCGACCCGCACCCGTCAGAACCTCGAGGACTACATCGCCTCCTTCTCTGACAACGCGCGCGTGATCTTCGAACAGTTCGATTTCGCGAACACGCTCGCCCGGATGGACAAGGCCGGGGTCCTCTACAAGATCTGCCAGAACTTCGCCGCCATCGACCTCCACCCGGACGCGGTTCCAGAGCGGGTGATGTCCAACGTCTATGAACACCTGATCCGGCGTTTCGGCGCCGAGGTGAACGAAGCGGCCGAAGACTTCATGACCCCGCGCGACGTCGTCCATCTAGCCATCGAGCTGCTGCTCGACCCGGACGACCAGATGTTCATCGACAACCCCGGCCTGATCCGGACCCTCTATGACCCCACCTGCGGCACCGGCGGCTTCCTGTCGGATGGGATGGAACATGTGAACGCCCTGCGCGACCGGTACTCGGTCGCCCCGGTCATCGTTCCCTACGGCCAAGAGCTGGAACCGGAGACCCACGCGGTCTGCCTCGCCTCGATGCTGCTAAAGACCGTCGAGTCCGATCCCGGCCGCGACTTGTCGAAGAACATCAAGCTCGGCAGCACCCTGTCCGACGACAAGCTCGCGAACGAGCGGTTCCATTACTGCGTCTCGAATCCGCCCTTTGGCAAGAAATGGGAGATGGACCAGGCTGCCGTGGTCCGGGAGCATCAGGAGAAGGGGTTCGAGGGCCGCTTCGGCCCGAAGCTGCCGCGCGTCAGCGACGGGTCGATGCTGTTCCTCCTCCACCTCCTCAGCAAGCTGGAGACGCCGGAGCGCGGCGGTGGGCGGGCGGCCATCGTCCTGTCAGGTTCGCCCCTCTTCAACGGGAATGCGGGGCAAGGGGAATCCGAGATCCGGCGCTACCTGCTGGAGGAGGACGTGGTCGAGGCTATCATCGCGCTTCCGACCGAGATCTTCTTCCGCACCGGGATCGGCACATACATCTGGCTCCTGTCCAACAAGAAGCCGGCCGACCGCAAGGGCAAGGTCCAGCTGATCGACGCGACCGCGCTGTTCGAGCCCATGCGCAAGAGCGAGGGCAACAAGCGCCGCCGCATCGGGGACGATCAGATCCGCCAGATCGTCCGGATGTATGCCGACTTAGTCGAGACGAAGGAGAGCCGCATCTTCGACAGCCGCGACTTCGGCTACCGCCGGGTGAAGGTCCTGCGCCCAATGCGAAAGAAGCTCGTATTCTCGGCCGAGGGGCTGGCGGCACTGGCTGATGAGACGGCCTGGGGCAAGCTAAGCGCGAAGCAGCAGGCCGGCTGGACCGCCTTGTTCGAGAAGATGACGGGCGACGAGCAGGCCTGGGGCTGGATAGACGCATGGACGAAGAATGCGGCCAAACGGGACTCCGCTTTGGGAAAGGTGAATGCCGCGCTGGTAAAGGCATTCCAAAAGGCCTTCGGCGTGCGGGATCCTGACCTCGATCCGGTGCGCGACAAGAAGGGCCAGGTCATGCCCGATGACGACTTGACGGATTTTGAGAATATCCCCCTTGGCGCGGACATTCAGGACTACATGGCGCAGGAGGTTCTGCCCCATGCTCCTGACGCCTACGTTGATGAGGACTTTCGCGACGAATACGACGGCCAGGTGGGCGTCGTGGGGTACGAGATCAACTTCAACCGCTACTTCTATGAATACCAGCCGCCCCGCGAGCTGGAGGAGATCGACGCCGAGCTGAAGGCGGTCGAGGCGGACATCGCGGCGGTTCTGTCGGAGGTGACGGAATGAGTTACCGGCGTCCGGCTGAGGTAAAGCCCGCAAAAACACCTTGGATTGAGCAAATCCCGGCGCACTGGGAGGAACGCCCTTTTTTTGCGGTGGCTAAAGAGCGACGGGCGAAGAACATCGGGATGAAGGAGGACAACCTTCTATCCCTCAGCTACGGGAACATCATCCGCAAGGACATCAACACGCCGAATGGCCTGTTGCCCGAGTCCTTCGAGACCTATCAAATCGTCGAGCCGGACGATGTCGTGTTCCGTCTGACCGACCTCCAGAACGACAAGCGTAGCCTTCGGTCGGCGATCTGTCCGGAACGGGGGATCATCACGTCGGCTTATCTAGCCGTGCGGTCGGAGGGCGTGCTGCCGGCGTTCATGAATTACCTGATGCGCGCATATGACGTGCAGAAAGTTTTTTATTCGATGGGCGGCGGTCTGCGTCAGTCTCTCGGATATGAAGACCTTCGCAGGATGTCGGTGGTTGCCCCCGATCTCGATGAGCAGGCTGAAATCGTCGCGTTCCTCGACCGCGAGACTGCCCAGATTGACGGACTGATCGAGAAGAAGACCCGGTTCATCGCGCTGCTGAAGGAAAAGCGGACAGCCGATATCATCGAGGCGATCTCCCCTAAGGAGGGATGGAGCCGCTTCCCCTTCTGGTCTGTGGCTAAACCGAAGTCGATTTCAGGCCGTCCGGACGAAGGTCTTCTGTCAGTCTATCTTGATAGGGGCGTCATCCCGTATTCGGAGGGTGGCGGTTTGGTTCATAAACCTGCCGAGAGCCTCGAAAAATACCAGATGGTCGAGCCAGGCGATTTGGTGATGAACAACCAGCAAGCGTGGCGCGGTTCTCTGGGTGTCTCCCTTCATCGGGGTATTGTCAGCCCCGCCTATCTCGTCTTGAAGCTGGATCGGGAAAAGATCGACCCAACCTTCGCAAACTACATGTTCCGAGCTCGTCCGTATGTCGAGAAATTCATGCTTTCCTCGATGAGTGTCGGAGACATTCAGCGGCAGATAAAATGGCCGCATCTGCGAATTGTGCCAGTGGTGGTTCCAAGCGTTGAAGAGCAGCGCAAAATCGCTGAGCGCCTCGATAACGAAGGAAAGCGGATTGATGATCTGATCGCCCTGACCGAGCGTAGCATCGACCTTCTCCGCGAGAAGCGTGCCGCCCTGATCACAGCCGCCGTCACCGGCAAGATCGACGTGAGGACCGCGGCATGAGCGACCTGCATCACGAGAAGCACCTCGAGTCCCATATCGTCCGTAAGCTCGCCGAGGCGGGCTGGCTGGTCGGCGCCTCCGACGCCTATGACGCGGACCGCGCCATGTATCCGGAGGATCTGGAAGCCTGGCTCCGGGCCACCCAGCCCCAGAAATGGGACCGGCTTCACGGGATGAACGGCGACAAGACCCTGACCGTCGTCATGGACCGGCTTGAGACCGCGCTGGAGAAACAGGGGATAGTGCAGACCCTGCGCCGGGGCTTCTCGATTGCCGGCGCGGGGCATCTGGAACTGTCCGAGGCGGCCCCCGAGGACCAGCGCAACGAGAAGGTCCTGCACCGCTACGCGTCGAACCGGCTGCGGGTCGTGCCGCAGCTGAAGTATCACCCCGGGCGCGAGCTCGCCATCGACCTCGGCCTGTTCCTGAACGGCCTGCCGCTCGCCACCGTCGAGCTAAAGACCGACTTCACTCAGTCAATCGAACATGCGAAGGCCCAGTATCGCCGCGACCGTATGCCCGTAGACCCGGTGACGAAGCGAAAGCACCCGCTCCTAACGCAGCATCGCGGCGCCGTTGTCCATTTCGCGATGTCCGACAGCGAGATCTGGATGACCACAAAGCTCGCGGGCGACGACACCTTCTTCCTGCCCTTCAACAAGGGCGACAACGGTCGCGCCGGAAACCCGGCGCGAGCCGACGGTGAGTATCCCGTCGCCTATTTCTGGGAGGAGATCTGCCAGCCCGACGCGTTCCTGCGGATCTTCCACAGCTTCGTTTATGTCGAGAAGAAGAACGTGGTCGACCTGAAGGGAAACTGGTCGGTCAAGGAGACCCTGATCTTTCCCCGGTTCCACCAGTTCGATGCGGTCAACAAG
This sequence comes from Aquamicrobium segne, assembly GCF_042656785.1. Lineage (NCBI taxonomy): Bacteria > Pseudomonadati > Pseudomonadota > Alphaproteobacteria > Hyphomicrobiales > Phyllobacteriaceae > Aquamicrobium > Aquamicrobium segne. The sequence goes on along the minus strand of NZ_JBHSLL010000063.1, from coordinate 7,552 downwards.
ATGATCGCCGACGCGAAAGCGAAGGGGCCCGGGCACCCCTACCTATGCGAGCACAGCGCGGGCTCGGGCAAGACCTCGACGATTGCCTGGACGGCGCATGACCTGGTGAAGCTGCGCCGGGTCGACGGGGCGCCGATCTTCGACACGGTGATCATCGTGACGGACCGGAACGTCCTGGACGGTCAGTTGCAGGACGCGGTCCAGCAGATCGACCACCAGAAGGGTCTGATCGCCGCGATCGACCGGGAGACCTCGTCGAAGTCGAAGAGCGATCAGCTGAGCTTCGCGATGCTGAAGGGCACGCCGATCATCGTGGTGACCATCCAGACCTTCCCCTTCGCCATGGAGGCGATCCTGACCGAGACGTCCCTGCGGGACCGGAACTTCGCAGTGATCATCGACGAGGCGCACAATTCCCAGACCGGGAACACCGCCTCCAAGCTGCAGGCCACGCTGGCCCTGTCGGCGCGCAAGGACGCGGAGGAGATGACGGTCGAGGACATTCTGCTCGAAATCCAGCGGGCCCGTAAGCGCCCATCGAACGTGTCCCATTTCGCCTTCACGGCGACCCCTAAGCACTCGACCATGATGCTCTTCGGTCGCCCAGCCGATCCCACCAAGCCCGCCTCGGACGACAACCTGCCGGTCTCATTCCACAAGTACGAGATGCGCCAGGCAATCGAGGAAGGATTCATCCTGGACGTTCTGCGCGGCTACGTCCCCTACAAGACCGCATTCAACCTCGGACAGGAGATAGTCGACGAGAAGCGGGTCGACGGGAAGGCCGCCAAGCGGGCGTTGGCGAAGTGGATGACGCTTCACCCGACGAACGTCGCACAGAAGGTTCGGTTCATCATCGAGCACTTCTCGAAGAATGTGGCCCACCTTCTGGACGGGAAGGCCAAGGCGATGGTGGTCACCAGCTCGCGGGCCTCTGCGGTCCGGTACAAGCGGGCTTTTGACGCCTTCATCGCCGCGAACTCAGAATACGGACACATCCGAACCCTTGTTGCCTTCTCCGGCAAGCTCACTGGGCGTGAAGTGATGCACCCGAACGACGATCTGCTCCACGGGGACGCGTTCGTCGTCGAGGAGGACGCCGAATTCACCGAGGCGAACATGAACCCGGAGGCAGTTGGCAAAGATCTGCGCCACGCATTCGATCGGCCAGAATACCGGGTAATGCTCGTGGCGAACAAGTTTCAGACCGGTTTCGACCAGCCCAAGCTGGTTGCGATGTACGTCGACAAGAAGATCGCGAACGCGGTTGAGATTGTCCAAACCTTCTCGCGCTTGAACCGGACTTTCCCGGGGAAGGATCAGACCTTCATCATCGACTTCATTAACGGTCCGGACGTGGTCCGGGCCGCCTTCGCCCAGTACGATCGGGGCGCTCGGATTGAGGAGGTTCAGGACCTCAACGTCATCTACGACCTGAAGGAATTTCTCGACGATCAGGGTATCTACGACGGCACCCATATTCTCGACTTCCAGCGCGCCCGTTTCCGGACCGCTGCGTCTGCTGCGACCGGGAACGACGACGAGGCGGCGCACAAGGCAATGTACGCTGCGACGCAAGAGCCGACGGATGCCTACAACCGGCGCTTGTCCGAGCTGCAGGAGCGTGCGGCCGCGGCTGAGGATGCTTGGCAGCGCGCGAAGAGCGCCGGGAACGACGATGGGATGAAGCGTGCCGACCACGAACGCGAGCAGGTCGAAACAGCGATCGTTTCCCTTACCGACTTCAAGTCAGGCTTGTCCCGGTTCGGACGACTCTACGCCTACATCGCCCAGCTGGTAGACCTAGGGGACCCAGACCTAGAGACTTTTGCCGCTTTCTCAAAGCTGTTGGCAAACCGGCTCGACCGAGTGCCTGCAGCCGAGATCGACCTGCACGGCATCGCGCTGACTGGCTACGAAATCGGAGAGCGGGAACCGACAAGTGAAGACGAAGACGAGGAGCCGCCCACCCTCGACCCAGTGAAGGGCGGTGGTGGCGGTTCACGACCCGGCGCTCTGCCCGTGTATATGCAGGAGCTAATTGAGCGGCTGAATAGCCTATTCGGCGAGGCGACCCCGCTTGAGGACCAAGTGGCCTTCGTTAACCAGGTTGCGGCGATCACCCGCGAGAACCCGGTCGTGATGGCCCAAATCAACAAGAACAGTAAAGATCAGGCGATGAAGGGGAACCTGCCCGGCGCCGTCCAGGCAGCCGTGGTTAGAGCAATGTCCTCGCATAGTTCACTTGCGACACTGCTGCTGAGCAAAGACAGGCAGGCCCTGCCGATCCTCGAGGGGGTGATCTACGAGATCCTGAAACGGGGTGAAGCGCTCAGCCTGAATGAGTAAGTGATCGATTTTTGGAAGATAGGCATATGCAAGATCAACCCCGCTCCACCAACCTCTCCGGTCTGCTCGAGGACGCCCGGCGCCGGCTCGTGGAAACGGGAACCAGAAACCGCCTCATTCATGTCAACCGCTCCGCGAAGCGCGCCAACGTGCTCGACATCGTCGAGGAGCGAAGCGCGGATGTTTTCGAGCTGCTGAAGACGCAAGGAAAAATGATGCGTTTCCAGCCTCGCGATGAGGAAGAGGAGGAGCAGCCCGAGAATGAGCCGCTTCTCCTGGCGTTGGCTGATGATGCGGAAGACCCTGAAGATCGCGAAGCCCGGTATCGGGACCTGCTGCTGGAGACCCGGCTCGGCCCCGAGGCTCTGCAGCGCCGCCTCCTGCGCCTTTTTACAGACGCTCGAACCGCGGAGGAGGAGCAGGGCGTCAACATCCTCTACCTCGCGATGGGGTTCCTGCGCTGGTACGAGAGCGACAGCTCAGATGTGATGCGCGAGTCTCCTCTGATCCTTGTGCCCGTCGAACTCGTCCGGGATGACAGGCGTGCTACCTTCAACCTGCGCGCCCGCGATACTGAGATCGTCACCAACCTGCCCCTGCAGGAACGGCTACGCGCGGATTTCGGGTTCGAGCTACCCGAAATCATTGATGACGAGAGCTTCAGCCCAGAATCCTATTTCGAAGAGCTCTCCGACCGTATCGAGGGGCGCGCGCGATGGTCGATCGACCGGGACGGGATGCAGCTGGGATTCTTCTCTTTCTCGAAGCTCCTGATGATGCGGGACCTGGAACCGGAGCATTGGCCCGAGGACGCCTTCGAGTCGCATCCGGTCTTGGCCGGGCTACTCGACGGCGGGTTCGAGCGGTCCTCGCCCCTCTTCGGCCCACAGGAACGGCTTGACCCGCGGCTGGAACCCGGTCACCTTCTGCACGTGGTTCCCGCGGACGCCTCGCAGACCCGCGTGATCGAAGAGGTGCGCGCCGGTCGCAATCTCGTCGTGCAGGGACCGCCCGGCACGGGCAAGTCCCAGACGATCGCGAACATCATCGCCGCGGCTGCCCATGACGGAAAACGGGTCCTCTTCGTGGCAGAGAAGATGGCCGCGCTCTCGGTCGTGCATGACCGCCTGCGCAAGGTGGGGCTCGGGGATCTCTGCCTTGAGATCCACTCGCGCGCCGCCAACAAACGGGCATTTCTGGAAGAGCTCGCGCGGACGCTGGCGGCCGGCGCGGCGATCCCCGAGATGCCCGGACCGCCAGACGCGCTGCGCGAAGCGCGTGATCGGCTGAACAGAGTGGCGGACCTGCTGCATCAGCCGGTTCCGGGCTACGAGTTCACCCCATTCCGCGCGATGGCCGAGATCACCCGTTTCGTCGGCAAGGACGCGCCCCCGCCACGGCTCCCAAGCGAGGGGTTGGCCGACTTGGACGATGCGACGCGCCGGGAACACTCAGACCGGATCGCGGCCTATGCGGAGCTGCTGGCCCGGACCGGCACGCGCGCCGAGCACCCGTTCTTCGGGGTCGGGGCGACCGCGCTGCAGCCCACGGACCTTCAACGGCTTGAACCAGATCTGGCGCGCGCGGCCGATGCGGTCATGACCCTGCGCGACACGGCGACCCGCGTCGCAGAAGCAGCTGGACGGCCTGCACCGGGAAACCTCGAAGAATGTGCGACCCTCCATGCGCTCCTGATCGCGGCCGGAGACCGACCCGATGAAGCCCGAACGGCAACCAGCGCGCTTCTGGCCCATGCCGGAGACCTGCGGCTCGGCGAGGCCCTTGCGGCCGGGTCTACTTGGGCCGCAGCGCGCGACGACGCCGGCGCGACCTTCACCGAGGCCGCCTTCGGAATGGACCCGGCACCGCTCAGGGCACGACTCGCACCCGGAGTCGGCTCCTTCTGGTCCCGCCTTTTCGGACCCTATCGTGGGGCGAGCCGGGAGCTTGCGACTCTGCTGTCCGGAGCCCTGCCGAAATCGCCCGCCGACCGGCTCAGGCTGGTCGACACGCTGATCAACGTCCGAGGCCTCCGAAAGACCCTCGCTGAGGAGGAGGGTTTCCTGTCATCTCTACTTGGGCCGGACTGGCGCGGGGAGCGCACCCCTTTCGCGGCGTTGCAGGCGCAGGCCGCCTGGCTCGCCCGCCTCACCGAGATCGCTCCGATCGATACATCCGAAGCGCTGGACCGGATCTGTGCAGCGGCCGACGCCGCGGCGGAGCTGGCCCCCGCGCTGGACGCAGCACGAGCGGCGCTTGCGGCGATCGTGGACCGGCTTGTCCTCGTCTGGGATGAGCAGTCCCTCGCAGGGATCGAAGCCCGGATCATCGGCATGCGCGACGGGATAGGCCGCTACGGGGAATGGTCGCGCCTCTCCGCCCTGTCGGCCCGACTCGAAGCGGACGGTCTCGCCCCAATGCTAGCCCTTTTTGATGAGGGAGTGATCGAACCGGAAAACGCGGTGGACGAGTTCCTGTATGCCAGCGCCGAGGCCCGTTGGGAAGCTGCGCGCGCTGCCCTGCCGGATCTCGACGGGCTCGCCCATCTCGACCGGCACGCGCTCGTTGAGACCTTCCGCGGCCTCGAGGAGGCCCGGATGGAGGAGACCCGAAGGCTCGTGCGCGCCAAGCACCTCGCCCAGCTGCCCACGGGGGCGTCAGGGCAAATGGGATTCCTGCGAGGCGAGATGGCCAAGCAACGCCGTCACAAGCCGATCCGGCAGATCATGCGCGCGGCGGGCCAGATGGTGCAGCGAATCAAGCCGGTCCTCCTGATGAGCCCGATCTCGATCGCACAATACTTGCCGCCGGGCTCGACAGAGTTTGACCTGCTGCTGATCGACGAGGCCAGCCAGGTCCGGCCCGAAGACGCACTCGGCGCGATTGCACGCTGCCGCCAGATCGTCGTGGTAGGGGACCAGAAACAGCTTCCGCCCACCAGCTTCTTTGACCGAGTCGCCGGCTCTGACGAGGAGGACTACGAGGAAGACGAGGAGGAGATCAAAACCGCGTCGGCTACCGAAATGGAAAGCGTGTTGACGCTCTGCGAGGCGCGCGGGCTGAACCCGGCCATGCTGGAATGGCATTATCGGTCCCGCGATCCATCGCTGATCACCGTGAACAACGCCGAGTTCTACGAGCACCGGCTGATCCTTCCCCCGTCGCCGGTCCAGAACGATCCCGATTACGGGCTCGCGTTCCGCCGGGTGCCCGGCGTCTATTCCAGCCGCTCTCGCGGCGGTGGGCGCCCCGGCACGAACCGGATCGAGGCCGAGGCGGTGGCCCGCGCCGTGGTCGAGCACGCCCGGAGCCGTCCAGACCTGTCCCTAGGCGTCGTCGCCTTCTCCAAGGCGCAGTCCGACATGCTGACGGAGGTCCTCGAGATCGCCCGACGCGAGGATGAGATCCTCGACGCCTTCCTGCGCGAGGGACGCTCAGAAGACGTCTTCGTGAAGAACATCGAGAACGTGCAGGGTGACGAGCGCGACGTGATCCTTATCTCGGTCGGCTACGGACCCAGTGAGCCGAACGGCCGGCTCACCTCCATGTCTTTCGGGCCGGTGAACAGCGAGGGGGGCGAGCGGAGGCTCAACGTACTCTTCTCCCGCGCGCGTACCCGTTGCATCGTCTTTTGCTCGTTCGACCCGAACGACATCGACACATCTAGGACTAGCCGTGACGGGCCTCGGGTGCTCAAGCGGTTCCTCGAGTTCGCCCGCTCCGGCCAGCTTGCGCAACCCGAAGCGAGTGGTGCGCCGGCTGACAGCCCGTTCGAAGATGACGTCGCCAGCGTGATCCGAAACATGGGCTACCCCTGCGATCACCAGGTTGGTGCGGCGGGGTTCCTGATCGACCTCGGGGTCCGGCACCCCGATCAGCCCGGCCGTTACATCCTCGCGGTTGAGTGCGACGGTTCCGCCTACCATTCGGCGCTTTGGGCGCGGGAGCGCGACCGGCTTCGCCAAGACGTGCTCGAGGGGCTTGGCTGGAGGTTCCACCGAGTCTGGAGTACAGACTGGTTTTATCGACGCCACGCAGAGATCGACCGCCTTCGAGCCGCGCTTGAGGAGGCCGCACAAACCGATGGGCCCCATTACACGGGAGCAAACCGGGAGGGATTGCAGCCCGTTGAGGAAACGGCCGAGACTGCTCCGGACTTGGAAACCGTGCTGCCCCCGCCACTCGAGTTGTCCGCGCTCGCCTACGAAGTCTCCATCTTCACCGTGAAAGCGAGCTTCGAGCCGCATGAGGCGCCGCTACATCTGCTCTCGGACCTTGTGACGAAGATCGTTCAGGCGGAAGGCCCGATCCACCGCGACTTGATCGCGCGCAGGGTAGCCGAAGCGTTCGGCAAGAGCCGGACCGGCAGGCGTATTCGCGAGGCGTCGGACCGAGCACTCGCGAGCGCCATGCGTTCGGGCGGGATCGTCGCGGACAGGGAGTTCGTGATGACCAAGGCACAGCAGGATGACCCGCCTGTGCGCGACCGGTCCGCGCCCAACGCACCAGGAACGGCGGGACACCTGCCGCCCGTCGAGATACGTGCGGCGGCTGCCCGGGTGGTCGCCGAAAGCGGGGATATGCCGCGTGAGGAATTGATCGTGGCGACCGCACGGCTCCTCGGCTTCGCCCGGGTAGGAGCGGATCTGCGCGGAGTGATCGACGGCACTCTTTCCAAACATGTCTAATGCTCGAGAAACCGTCCGGAAGTATCGGCTTAGTTGGGCGCGCCTAGAAACGATGAAAACAATCGCACCAGCGCTGTCACTCCTCAATCATCCTCCTCACGTCGCGCACGGCACAGACGATCTGGCGCCGTAACAGCAACGCGATGATGAGGCCGCCCAGCGCGAGCGCGCCGATGGCGATGACAGTCTGCCAGTCCATGCCGGCGAGCGCTGCAAGTCCTGCACCGCCCGAGCCGAAGATGGTGGTGATCCAGCTCCATTGATCGGTGCGCTTGCGGATTTCAGCTTCAACGGTGACGGGAACGATGGGCTTGTCGACTGCCCGCTCCACCACAATTTCACGTGCCGGCTGGCTAGCAGCATGATGTTCTCGAACCTTGGCCAGCACCCGTCGTACGCGATCCGGACTGACCGCGGCGTTCTGGCCGGCATAAGCTCCTTTGCCAGAGATTGTTGGCAGAGACGCCCATTCATGGGCAAGGTTGTTGATCAGCGTATCTTCTGAGAGCCGGCCT
>NZ_JBHSLL010000062.1:0-116290 GCF_042656785.1 Aquamicrobium segne | reverse complement strand
AAATTCTCCTCAGACATCTTGCCGAGAAAATTCTACTAATGAAGACCCTTAATTTCAGGGGGGATTACCCGATCAGCTCAAGGATAAAATCGGCCTGCCCGACTTTGACCCCAGCCATATCATCATTGCCGCGGGCAAGCTGTCAGGGGCTGACGACGTCAATGATTGGAAGGAAGGCATTCCGATGCTTGAGCAGTTGAAGCCAAACATCAAGGCCTTCTACCAGTCCGACGCGACTTCGCAGGAATTGATGAAGACCGGCGAGACCCCCGTGCAGGTTCTTCTGTCGATCAATGCCTATCATCAGATGAGCCAGGGTATTCCGATTCAGCTTGTTATTCCTGAAGAAGGTGGTGTCGTGGGCATTGATGCTGTTGGCATCAGCGCGGGCACGAAAATGGAGGATGCCGCCTATGAGTTCGTCAACACGGCGCTTGATCCAAAGGTTCAGGAGGCGCTTTGCGGCATCTACAAATGCTCGCCGATGAGCGCCAAGGCGCATCTCAGTGACGAGATGACCAAGCTTCCCGGTATCTTCACCTCGGATGAGCAACTGGAAGAGCAGATCATTATTGACGATGAGACGCGCGCCAAACTGCTTCCTGAGTGGAAGTCCTGGTTCACCGAGAACATGACACGCTAATCATTGCGATCCAGAATGCCGCCGCTTCGGGGCTCCGGCGCGGCGGCATTTGAGTGTAATAAGGGTCTGGGAAGGATATTTCGGTGAACGATCGTCGAATATGGTGGTGCTTTATAGTGCCGTGCATGCTGGTGGCGCTTGCTGTCGTCATGTCACTTGCTGCTGTTTTTCAGTATAGTGTCCGCGAATTCATCCCCGGGTCTCTTAATACCGGCGGTTTTACGCTGGATAACTATTACAGCATCGGTCGGCCACTCTATTTTCTGGTGATTCTTGACACGCTGATCATCAGTTTCCTGACGGCGCTGTTTTGCCTGCTGCTCAGCTATCCGGTTGCCTATGCGCTGGTTCGCACCAATATTGAATGGCTGCGTACCCTGCTGGTCATTCTGGCGATCACTCCGCTGTTTACCGGCGAAATCGTGCGTACCTATGCCTGGATGCTGGTGCTTGGTACCGAGGGTTTTGTTAATTCCAGCCTGCTGGCGCTGGGTATAGTCAATGCGCCGCTGCAGTTCATGTATACGAAATTCGGTGTCATCGTCGCCCTCGTTCACTATTCGATGCCGGTCATGATTATCCTGCTGGCAACCGCAATCAGCCACGTTAATCGTGATTTTGAAAAGGCGGCGGCCAATCTTGGCGCAGCCCCCCTGGTTGTTTTTGCGCGGGTGACCGTGCCGCTGACCATGCCTGGTATCGTTGCCAGCACGGTGGTCATTGCTGCATGGACGATGAGCGCTTTTGCCACGCCGCAACTGATTGGTGGTGGCAAGGTTCTGATGATCTCCAACCTTGTTTACCTGCAGGGCCTGTCGTCTTTCAACTTCCCGATAGCTGCCGTGCTCAGCGCAGTTGCCTTCGTCGCCGCTTTTGGAAGTCTGGCTCTTATTCAACCCTTCGTCACGCGGCTGGAACGCCGCGTCGCGCAGTCATAGGCAATGGCCATGGGAAAATTTCTGTTCTGGACGCTGGTTACCGTCATCTTAATCTTTTTGACGCTTCCGGCTGTCGTCGTCATCATGAGTTCTGTCAATCCGACAGAGACCCTGGCTTTCCCGCCAAAGGGGTTTTCACTGCACTGGTATGCGCGCGCCTTTTCCTATGACGATTTCCGCACTTCGTTTTATAGCGGCTTGATCGTCACGGTTTTTGCCTCGACGATTGCCTCGGTCGTGGGTGTTGCGGCGGCCTATGTGACGCACCGCTTCCGTTTCCGCGGAAGACGCCTGCTGGAGTTCCTGCTGGCGGCACCCCTTATCATCCCGCGTTTCACCACCGGTTTTGGCTTCCTGCTGGTCGGCGCCGGGATTGGCATCAACAATGGCTACACGATTGTCATCATAACGCATATCGTGCTGGTTCTGCCCTTCGTGACACGCAGTGTTTATGTCAGCCTGGTCAATGTCGATCAGTCGCTGGAGCGCTCGGCCGCCAATCTGGGCGCCTCGCCGGTCAATGTGCTTTTGCGCATTACACTGCCGCTGCTTACGCCGGGTATTGTCGGTGGCTGGATCATTGCTGCGATTCTGTCCTTCACCGAGTTCACCGCCTCGCTCTACGTTACCAGCTATGCAACGCAGACGCTGCCGGTGGCCATGTACACCTATGTTCGTGAATATACCGATCCGACGATTGCGGCGATCTCGGCCCTGTTGATCATCTCCACGACAGTGGGCATGTTCATTGTCGATAAAACACTAGGCTTGAAGCGGGTTCTGGCAATTGAATCACACTAAAGCGCCTTGTGATCTTTCAGGGTCACGAGCTTGCTTTAAGCCTTTGTATTAACCGCAATCTTGCGACCTCAGATGGTGCTATCTGATTGCAAGATGCTCTGGAACGGCTTTGAAGAAGAAGCCGATTTCGAACCTGACAGCTTCGGCGCCTTGCGCCTGGGGAGAAAACATGAACGCGCAACCGACCATCAATTCGGAACACGATGATTTTTCCGTCAAGATCGATAAGGCCGCCAAGAATTACGGGGAAGTGGTGGCCGTCAAGCAGGTGTCGCTGCCGATACGGCGTGGCGAATTCCTGACCCTGCTTGGCCCGAGCGGATGTGGCAAGACCACACTGCTCAACATGATCGCCGGGTTTGAAGCCCCGACTGCGGGAACCATCAGCATCAATGGGCGCGATGTCACCAATGTGCCGCCGCATTTGCGTGACATCGGCATGGTGTTCCAGAACTATGCCCTGTTTCCCCATATGAGCGTGTTCGACAATGTTGCCTTCGGCTTGCGGATGCGCAAGGTCGAGAAGCAGAAGATTGCGCGTGATGTGGAAGCTGCGCTCGATATGGTCAAATTGTCGGGTATGGGCGATCGCCGGGTCAAACAATTGTCTGGCGGCCAGCAGCAGCGCGTTGCATTGGCGCGTGCTATCGTCTTTGAGCCAAGTGTGCTTCTGCTTGATGAGCCCTTGTCGGCGCTCGACAAGAATCTGCGCACGCAGATGCAGTTTGAACTCAAGGAACTGCACCAGAAGATCGGCCTGACAACGGTTTTCGTGACCCATGACCAGGGCGAAGCGCTGAGCATGTCCGATCGTATCGTGGTCATGAGCAAGGGCGAGATCCAGCAGATTTCACCGCCGCTTGAACTCTATAGCCGCCCGGTCAACAGCTTTGTCGCCTCATTTATTGGCGAGATCAACCAGCTTCCGGTTGCGCGCGTCAAGCGCAATGGTGCCGCCACCGCCTTTGCGTTCAAGGATGGACAGGTTCTCGATGCCGGTGCGGACGGTCGCGTTTTCCCCGACGCCGAGACCGAGGTCAGCATTTTTGTGCGGCCCGAAAGCATCACGATTGCCGATACAGACGGGCCTGCCAACAATGTCGTTGGGGGCACGGTCGTGTCGCATATCTATCAAGGAACGCATACGGTAACCCGTGTTGAAACAGCAGCGTTCGGCCAACTCGACATGCGTGTGGGCGGCGGCCAGATTATCGACCAGAAGCCAGCCGGGTCGGCGATCAATATCCACATTTCGCTTGAAAACGCGGTTATCCTGAAGGCTGGGGCCTCTTCCAAAATCTAAAGCGTGTCGCGATCTTTCAGATTCACGCGACACGCTTTAAGTTATTGTTTTTACGCATGTCTTTACCCCGAAACTGGTTCCCAGTTCGGGAGACAGGCTTTAATTTGGGCTGACAGGTCTTTTATAGCTTGAACAATGGCCAGCTATCGCAAGATAGCTGGCCATTGTTCATTTTGTTTTTACGCATGATCTTGTCCGAAAAGTCTGCAACTTTTCGGGATCAGGCTCTAAATACCCGTATTTTTTGCTGATTGGTCTGGGTTGAGGCCGGAAAAATCCTTGTTCCGATCCATGCGATAGCTCAGGGTCGGGCACTCCATGATTTCAGTTGCTCCCGCCTGAGCCATCACGCCCTTGAGTTCTACTTCAAACATCCTGGCCAGATGCGCCGGGCCTTTTGCCCCCAGTGCGGCGGTTGCAGCAAGGAATGGCCGTCCTGCAAATGTAAAATCGGCTCCGCATACCAGTGCTTTGAGAATATCCAGCCCCGAATGGATGGAGCCGTCCAGCATGATCGCCATGCGCCCCGCCACACGGCGCTTCAAGAGCTGCACCAGATCAATCGCTGCCGGTGCGGCATCGAATTGCCGCCCGCCATGGTTGGATATGATAATCCCGTCAATGTTCAGTTTGAGGGCATGTTCAGCATCGTCGGGATGCTGGATACCTTTAAGGACCAGTGGCCCTTTCCATTTTTGGCGAATACGCTCGATCAGATCCCAGGTGAAGGCCCCTGACATATGCTGGTCAACATAACCGGCAACATCACCAGGCCGACGCCTTCCGTTTACATAAGGAATGAAATTGGCAAAACGCGGTTGCCCGTGGCGCAGCGTGGAAAGTGCCCATTCCGGGGCGCGTGCCACATCATAGACTGTTTTTAAGGTCGGCCGAAAAGGTACGGTCAAGCCATTGCTGAGGTCGCGCAGGCGCTTTTGGCGCATAGGCGTATCCAGGGTGAGCACCAGAGCATGAACACCTGCCTTGATAGCCCGGTCGACCATGTCCAGTGTTACGCGGTAATCGTCTTGCGGCACAGCATAGAGTTGCAGCCACACCACGTTTGGGGCGATGCGGGCGATGGCCTCAATGTCGGTGTTGGAGACCATGGACAGCACGAACGGGATTTTGGATTTTTCTGCCGCTGCGGCCATGGCTTCGTCGGCCTTCGGCCAGACGAGGCCCGACAGGCCCATGGGAGAAATGCCAAGCGGCATCGCATAATCGCAGGAAAATAGCGAGGTGGTCAGGTTTGGCGCGCTTGTATCAAGGCCATAGCGAGGAATGATTTCAATATCATCGAACGCTTGACGGTTGCGTTCGATGCAGATTTCATTGCCGACGCCGCCCTCAAGATAGTCGAAAGCAAACCTTGGAATCCGTTGCTTTGCACGTTTCATCAAGGCTTGAAGGCCGGGATAGCGTCTGAGGAGTGCTGCTTCAGTGCTGGTTGAAGCGCCAGCGCCCCATCCTGAGCCACCTTGCGTCTGATCTTGTTTTGAAACCACCATGTCAACCTCCCCGGACAAGATCAGGCCACCAGTCTTTTCTCGCAGTTGTAACCGGAGATTTTTTTGTAGCCGTCAAACGGAAACTCCCCCTTGAGACTGTGACCAAGGGCGTTGAGCTAGATTTGAGCACTGCGCCAGTTATCATTGCGCCCTGCGCTGTGTATACAATAAATTATTATTTGTCGACATTATTTGGTGAGTGTCCGCACAAGTACGGATAAATCAAAATCTTTATCTCGAAACTGGTTCTCAAGTTTCGGGAAACAGGCTTAATGCCCGAGAACCTTCTCCATGGCATTGGGTTGGTCATGCATGGCGAGCTTGTCCATAATGGTGGCGCTGGCGTCATTAAGGCCGAGAACCTCGACAGTCATGCCTGCCTTGCGCAGTTTCAGCACTGCCGTGTCGATGGCGTTGACGCCCGTCAGGTCCCAGATATGAGCCTTGCTCACATCAATCGTTGCACCATCGAGTTGCTCAGCAAAATTGAAGGCGGCAAGAAATTTATCTGCGGATGCAAAAAAGATCTGGCCTTCGATATGATAATGCCGGTGCCTGCCATCTTCTGACAGGGTGGAGGTAACGCGAAAAATCTGCGCCACTTTCCAGGCAAAGAAAATGCCGGACAAAAGCACACCGACGCCGACGCCAAGCGCCAGATTTTGGGTTGTGACCATGGTGGTCATCGTTGCAAGCATGACGAGGCTGGAGCGTCGGGGATGGTGGGCAAGATCGGCAAGCGACGACCAGCGGAAGGTGCTGACAGACACCATGAGCATGATGGCAACGAGAGCAGGCATCGGGATGAGGCCGACCAGATCGCCCAGCAACATCAGCAAAAACAGCAGGAAACTCCCCGCACTGAGAGTTGAAAGCCGTGTGCGCCCGCCTGACCTGACATTGATCACCGATTGCCCGATCATGGCGCAGCCGCCCATGCCGCCAAACAAGCCGCTGGCGATATTGGCAAGGCCCTGACCGATGCTTTCACGGTGCTTGTTGCTGCTGGTGTCGGTCATCTGGTCAACGATGGATGCGGTCAACAGGCTTTCAAGCAGACCGACGGCGGCGACGGCAATCGAAGTGGGAAAGATGATCCGGAGCGTCTCAAAATTAAGCGGGACATCGGGAAAAAGCAGAACCGGCAGAGCATTTGGCAATTCGCCGAGATCGGCAACGGTGCGAATATCAATGCCCAGCGTGATCGTCAGTCCGGCCAGGACAAGGATGCAGATCAAAGGCGACGGGATCTTGGTGGTCAATCGCGGGAAAAGATAGATGATGGCAAGCCCGGCGGCAATCAGTGCATAGGTTTCCCATGTCACCCCGATCAATTCGGGCAGTTGCGCCATGAAGATGAAAATGGCCAGCGAATTGACAAAGCCTGTCATCACCGAACGGGAAACAAAGCGCATGATCTCGGCGATACGCAGCCAGCCTGCAATAATCTGGATAATACCGGCAAGGATGGTGGCAGCCAGAAGATATTGCAGCCCGTGCTCGCGAACAAGCGTGCCAAACAGCACTGCTGTTGCCGCAGTTGCCGCCGAAATCATCGCGGGCCGCCCCCCGGTAAAGGAAATGACGATGGCGATGACTACTGACGCATAAAGGCCGACGCGCGGATCAACACCGGCGATAATGGAAAACCCGATCGCTTCAGGGATCAGCGCAAGCGCGACAACAATGCCTGAAAGAATATCGGCACGGATATTGGAAAACCAGTTGCGGTGAATTGTTTGAGCAGAAAACATTAGCACATAATTACAGCCTTGCCGGATCACGTTGAACGTATCGGGCAATCAGGCTGAGTTTTGTCTGGAGTGTCCGGCGGATCGGCGGCCGGAAGAGCCACCCGGAGTTTCACCGGGTCCAGGGTGAGTGCAACGGCTTTGCCATATTGGCATGTTTCTGACAAGCGGGGGCAAGGCACAAGTGTCAACGCCCTGTCATACTTATCGGTTAGCCAGCCACGGTAAATGATTGGAGACATCTATGAACAAGCTGGTTACCCTGGCCTTTGCTGGCGCGGTCCTTTCACTCTCGCCGGTCGCCCATGCGCAAACAATTGGCGGGCTTTCCTTTGCCGATACCACACGCCACACCAATGCCATGCAGCCCACCGATGACTATACCATTGTCGGAACACAGGAGTTGATGGAGCTTGCCCCCTTGAATGAGGACGGAACGGTTCGCGCCATCGTGGAAATTCCAACAGGAACCTCGGCCAAGTGGGAAGTCAGCAAGGACAATCCAAAGGCTGTCTATTGGGAATACAAAAATGAGAAGCCGCGAATCGTCAATTATCTCGGCTATCCGGGTAATTACGGCGCAATCCCCGGAACCGCACTGCCGAAAGAACTTGGCGGTGATGGCGATCCTCTTGATGTCATTGTTCTGGGGCAGGCTGTGCCGCGCGGGGAGGTTGTCAGTGTTCGCCTGATCGGTGTTTTGAAAATGCTCGACGATGGCGAACAGGACGACAAGCTCATTGCGGTTCTGACAGCAGATTCCCCGTTTGCTCATATTGAGAGCATGGAACAACTGGATCAGGAATTTCCCGCTGTAAGCGAGATCGTCGGCCTGTGGTTTGCCAATTACAAGGGCCCCGACGGGGGAATGGTTTCACAGGGCTTTGAAGACGCTGTAGTTGCACGTCAGGTCTTTGATGCTGCTGCGGCACAGTTCAAACCCTCCAAATAGGGTCAGGCCGTTTCCCGGGTTGTGCGCTGCGCCAATTGCCACATTGAATACGCACCTTCATGCGCAGCCCGGGCAATGTCTTCAAATAAAAGCGCAATATCGGCATAGACGCTGCGGTCCTGCTCTGCGGGCCCCAACTCATCCAGATCATTCAGGAAATACAGCATCGTCTCGATCTGTTCGCGACGGTCGCGGGCGTTGAGAAAATGCGTGTCTGTAGCGCGACGCTGCTCCAGCGCTGCAAAATGCGTCAATGTTTCCTGAAGCTGCGTTTCACACATGCACTCTAATTGTGCCTGCCTGAGCATATCCGCCAATCGGGCAACAATGGCTGCGCTATGCGTAGCCGTTTCTTCTGCGGTGTTGCCAGTATGGTGCAGATCAGTGTGGTGCGGATCGGTATGGCGGTTGACCAGTTCCAGAAATTCCGACATGGGCGCGCCTCATAAGAGCTGTTGTAAAATATGCATTATAAATACCTGTTTTGGGCGGCTTGCAAGATGCAGGTCATGCAGCCTTTCCATGTGCCCGCGGTGAGGTTGCCAGATAGGCATCAAAAGCAGCAGCAGCGACGCGCACCAGAAAACGATGATCAGCGCGCACGCTGACCGTGCCATTTGAAAGTTCAACGACCCCTTCACCAGCCAGTGTGGCAAGCGCGGGGTTGCCTTCCAGAAGCAGCGCCGGATCAAGGCCAAAGGGGGCCAGAACCGCCGGGACATCGACTGAGAAATCGCACATCAGCCGCTCGATAACGGCAGCGCGCGCCTGATCTTCCACCGTCATCCGATAGCCCTTGGCGGTCGCCAGCCGACCGGAGGAAACGGCCTCGGCATAACGGCCAAGCGCCACTTCATTTTGTACATAGCCTTGTGCGGTCTGGCCAATGGCCGAGGCGCCAAAGCCGATCAGTGTTTGGCAATTATCGGTTGTGTAGCCCTGAAAATTACGCCGTAGTTTTCCAGCACTTTGTGCTGCCGCCAGATCGTCTTCAGGCAGCGCGAAATGATCAAGGCCGATCTGACGATAGCCTGCATCAATCAAAGTTTGTGCAATGGCCTGCGCCTGTTGGCTGCGGGCAGAACTATCGGGCAGGGCTGCCTCATCAATCATGCGCTGGTGCTTCTTGAAGGACGGCACATGGGCATAGCCAAACACGGCAAAGCGGTCGGGGCGCATGGCGGCTGCTGCCCTGGCCGTTTCCACACAAGAGGTAATGGTCTGATATGGCAGGCCATAGATCAGGTCGAAATTGATCTTCTCAACCCCGCTTGCGCGCAAATTCCTGACCGCATCAAAGGTCTGTTCCTCACTCTGGATGCGGTTGACAGCCTTTTGCACGACGGGATCAAAGCTTTGCACACCCAGACTGGCGCGGTTGATGCCTGCCTGCCCGAGCGCCTCCGCCATGGCAGAGGTCAAGGTACGCGGATCAATCTCGACCGCCAGTTCACTGTCGGGCCGAAAGTCAAAACGCTGACGCAGCAGATCAACCAGCGCGATAAAATCCTGCGGCTCGACAATGGTTGGTGTGCCGCCCCCGAAATGGACTTTTTCGACAGGCAGCCCTTGCGTTGCCCTAGTGGCAACCGTCTCGATCTCGGCGCGTAAAATCGCCAGATAGTCGATGATGGGCTGGTCTCTTATCGTGATGGTGGTGTGGCAGCCGCAATACCAGCACATGGCCCGGCAAAAGGGGATGTGGAGATAAAGTGAAACCGGCTCATCCGCTGGCAGATTTGCCAGCCAGTCGGCATAGGTTTCCTCATTGACGGCAGGCGAAAAATGCGGGGCGGTGGGGTAGCTTGTATAGCGCGGCAGGCGGGCTTCGCCGTATTTTTGCAGCAGAGACGGTTCCATAAGCACTTTCTCCATGGATCACTGGTCTGTTGCCTTTTGCATGGACGGCTTCCCGTCAGGCATCTTATAATTATGCATTTCTAATGCATATTAAGGTGCCGGATGCAAGATTGGCGAACGCGATAATGTGTCTCTAGCTCCGTTGCCCAGGCGCTTCTATGATATAGAACAAACTGTTTTGATGTCTGGTCGCGGAAATTTGAAAGAAAAGCGACATACTTTAACTTGCAATTTTTTCAGAGTCTGGTCCGGGATAGGCGCAAGCGGCTATCGTCGTCTTGTCCAACTCGCGGATAAAGGCTTCGCGGGCGGCAGCCAGTTGCGGTCTCAGGCGGCAGCGAGGGGTAAGCAGGCAAGCTCCCCCATCGGCCCGAAAGCATTCCACCATGTCATAGCGGCTTTCCAGATGACGCACGACTTCACCCAGCGTCATCTCCTCAGCAGGGCGGGCCAGACGGATGCCACCACCTGCACCGCGCTGGGTGATGACAAAGCCACCGCGTGACAGATCCAGCACGACTTTGGTCAGGTGGTTGTAGGGAATCTGGAATTCTTGCGCGATGCCTGCGGTGGTCAGCGGCTCATCGGGAGTGTCGGCAAGCCGCATCAGAACACGCAAGCCATAATCGGTGAAGGCAGAAAGTCGCATAAGTTCCCCTTAATTGGCATTTACAATGTAAATTAACAAGATTATGAATAGGTATCTTAAATACCTATTTTAAGGATGCCTGTCCATTTTGGGCTGCACTCCTTGGAAATTTGTATCTGGGAAAATCTGTATCTGGCGATGTGGGGGCATCGCCTTTCGATTACCAGGCAACTTCCATAAGGGAAGGGGAGGCAAAATTGTCTGCACAACGCATGTTCCGGTTAGCGGTCGCTATTGTGGCCAGCGGCGCAAGTCTGGCGCTGTCATGGCCCTATTGGCGTGATTTTGAATATTGGCCCGAATCGCAATCCATGTGGCTGGCTTATTTTATCGTGGGCTTCGTGCTTGCCGTTTATGTTTTCTATGCGTTTCTCGACAGTTTGCGCACATTGTTTGAGCATGATGCGCTGGAACGGGAACAGCAACCGGCAGACTGTGGCTGCGCCACCACAGATGGCAAGGAGGGCGTGTCATGAGCTGCAAGCCCGGACAACCATGCCATGAGGGGATCAAGCGTCGCCGCGCCCTGGCGGTCCTTGGTCTGATGGCGCTTATTTTTGTGGCCCTGTCGGCGGTCTCCTTCCTCGATTCACGCGGGCAGGCCGTGCCGTCCAATATCACCTATGCGGGTGTTGATGCTGTTGCGGGCAAGCGTGTGTTTCAGGCTTATAATTGCATGGGCTGCCACACGATTGTTGGCAATGGCGCCTATTTTGGGCCTGACCTGACAAAACTTTATGCCGATGCCGGACCTGCCTGGCTTGAGGCCTTCCTGCCTTCAGCCGGCGCCTGGCCGACACAAGCGGCGGTGCGGCTTAAATTGCAGGACAAGGCAATCGCCGAAGAATCCGGCGTTGAGACGATTGAAGCCTATCTGGAAAAATACCCGGCTGCCGCAGAGCGCATTGCAAGGCGTGGCGGCAAGCCCACCCATATGCCGAACCTGCCCTTCAGCCGCAGCGATGTGCAGGAACTGGTGGCCTTCATGAAATATACGGCCGCCATGAATACGGAAGGCTGGCCGCCTGTACCCAAGGTTGACGGGCTGACGTTTGCTGTTGCAACGCCCATGCCGGTTACCACTCAGCCGATTGCCTTTTCACCGGCAGAAGAAACCAGTCAGGCAATGGCTGCGCCAAAATCGGCCATTGCCCATGGTGCGGAACTGGTTGAAGAAAATGGTTGTACTGCCTGTCATGCTGCAACGAGCGAAAAGCTCGTCGGTCCCGGCTGGGAGGGGCTTTATGGCTCAACCGTCAGCCTTGCCGATGGCTCGACCGTGGTCGCCGATGACGCCTATCTGACCGAGAAAATTCTGGAGCCGGATACAAGGCTGGTCGCAGGCTATGAAGAAGGCATCATGCCCTCCTTTGCCGAAATCCTCGATGCAGACCAGATCGCCGATGTCGTTGCCTATATCCGCAGCCTTGGGAGGAACTGATCATGTCCAGGATCGAATATCAGACACAGCGCCTTGCCTTGCGCTTCTTCATGGTCATGCTGGTGCTGTTTGCTTTTCAGACCTCGCTTGGTCTGCTGCTTTCCGCCCAGCATATTGACCCCTCGCTGCTGGCGGGAACGCTGAATTTCAATGTTGTTCGTACCCAGCATCTCAATCTGGCGATCTTCTGGATCTTGTGTGGCTTCATCGGCACGATCTTGTTTGTCGGGCCGCTCTTGTCAAAACGCGAACTGGCCGCACCCTGGCTAATCAAGCTCTTGTTTTACGCGCTTTTAGCCATTGTGGTGTGGAATCTGGGCACCCAGATGCTGGCGCAGCAAGGCGTTGCCGGCTGGTGGATGGGTCAGCCCATGTTGCAGGAGGGGCTTGAATATCTGGAAGCCGGGCGCATTGCCGATGTGGTCATTCTGGTCGGTTTTGCCATCCTTTGCTATGTGGTGTTGCGCACCTTTCCGCCCCTCTCGCAATGGAATGAAATCCACTGGGCGCTTGGCCTTGGCGTGGTGGCGCTGACACTGGTGTGGATCTTCGGCATGTTCTTTATCGAACGTCTCGACCTGCAGGAGTATTTCCGCTGGTATGTCGTCCATTACTGGGTCGAGGGCGTGTGGGAAGTCATCCACATTGCGCTGGTCGGCTTCCTGCTGGTGCTGTTGTTCAAGGCCAATGTCAAATCGGTCGGTTACGCCGTGTTCTGGGGTGTCTCGCTGGTCTGGCTGTCGGGCCTGATCGGCAATGCGCACCATTATTTCTGGATCGGCACACCTGAATTCTGGCAGTTCTGGGGCTCGTTGTTCAGCGCATTGGAGCCGCTGCCGCTGATCTTCTGCTTCTGGCATATCTATCTCGATGCCCATCAGGACAACAAGCCGATCCCCAATATGCCGGCCTTTGCCTTCCTGCTGGGTTCGGTGGTGCTGGAACAGGTCGGGGCCGGTATCCTTGGCTTTACCATGACTTTTGCGCTGACCAATGTGTGGTCGCATGGCACCTGGGTGACGGCCAGCCACGCCCATCTGGCGCTGTTTGGCACTTTTGGAATGCTCGGTCTGGCGGCAGCCTATTATGCCGTGCCGGTGATGCGCGGGGCAGCCAATTTTGACCAGCGCCCGGGCAGGCTGGCCTTCTGGCTGGTGTTTACCGGAATGCTGGGGCTTGGTTTTGCCTTTGCCATTGGCGGCACGATCCAGGTTTTTGTCTATCGCACGCTCGGGCTGGACTGGTTTGGCGGCGATGTCTCGCCTGCCATGATGTTCACCAAGGCGATGGTGCCGCTATTTGGGCTGGTCTTTGCCGCAGGCGTGGCACTGATTGTCTATGACCTGATCACGCTTGGCCTGCGCGAGCCTTCAACCAGCACTGATTCTGTACAGGCAACAGAGCCTGCCGGATGGGGCAAGCGCCTGAGCGGCTGGGAGGCAGGCATCTGGCTGCTTTTCATGTGGGTTTTCGGAGCCGTCATCACGCTTGGCCTGCTCTCCTTCAATCTGAGCACGGTGCAGGAAGGCAATGCGCTGATCCCTTATATCATGGGCGGTGTCGGCTATCCGGGCCTGCTTCTGGTGACGCTGTTGTTTGTCTGGCGCTTCCTCAGTTCACTGGAAGCGCGCAACAAGGTGAGTTTACTGCCTGCAACAGCACCCACCCCTTCCCCGGCCTGATCGGGTCGAGGCGATAATCAAGGTTGTCCTTTTCATCCCTCGAAAGGGCGACCCTTGGAAGCATCGGAGCCAAGGCTCCGATGCTTTTTTTAAACCTTTATTGGTTTGCGATTTTTATGTCAGCCTGTTCTCAACATCTGTAAAAGGACGCAGACAGGTTGATGCCGGGATAGGCGCGGCATGTTTCTCATAAAACCAATAATCCTGCCATCTTGAAAGTCAGGCTCCGATCGCCACATTGGAACCATGCTGTATAAGCGCGCAAGCAAAGCGGGCTGATGCTTTGACAATACATTTTTTGGGATGGAACAATGACCGGCAATAATCAGTTCGGCGCAGGCAGCCAATATACAACCACGGTTCAGTTTGGAAATGAGGGCCATGGCCAGCCCAGTTCTACCTTGCCGGGCGACCTTATCAAGGACACCACAACGGCAAGCTTTCCCGCCGATGTGATTCAAGAATCACGCAAGCAGCCTGTTCTGGTTGATTTCTGGGCGCCCTGGTGCGGACCTTGCCGTCAGCTTGGCCCGGTTCTGGAAAAGGTGGTTCAGGCAGCCGGTGGTCAGGTCAAGCTGGTCAAGATGAATATTGACGACCATCCGGCAATTGCCGGTCAGCTTGGCATTCAGTCCATTCCCGCTGTCCTTGCCTTTAAGGATGGGCAGCCGGTCGATGGGTTCATGGGCGCCGTGCCGGAAAGCCAGATCAGTGAATTTATTGCTCGTCTGGGGGGCAAGGCTCCGGGCGAAGGGGCTTTGGAAGAAGTGCTGGCGACAGCAGCCGAAGCGCTCGCACAAGGCGATATGCAAAAAGCGGCCGATATTTATGGCGCTGTTTTGCAGCAGGACCCGACCTCGACCGTTGCAGCGGCCGGGCTTGCCAATATTTTGTTTGAGGCTGGCGCATATGAGGATGCGCAGACCATTTTGGATGGGCTGCCGCAAGACAGGCAGGCCGCCCCCGAAATTGCTGCTGTGCGCACCAGATTGTTATTGGCGGCCCAGGCTGCCGAGCTTGGCGATGCGGCCGGGCTGGAGCAACGTCTTGCAGAAAATCCAGCGGATCATCAAGCGCGGTTTGATCTGGCCATGATTCAGAATGCGAAGGGTGAGAAAACACAGGCGGCTGATAATTTGATGGCAATCATCAAGGCCGATCGAGACTGGAATGAGGATGGCGCGCGTACCCAGTTGCTGCAATTTTTTGAAGCGTGGGGCATGAGCGATCCTGCGACATTGGCAGCGCGGCGCAAGCTGTCGTCTGTGCTCTTTTCCTGAACGGAGGCTGGAGAAACAGAATATGCAGGCAGGAAACGCGCATTATCGACGCGAAGCGGATTTGCCGCACTCTATCCCTGTGCTTGTGCTGGAGGGTGCCTTGTTGCTGCCTTCCAGCCGCCTGCCGCTTAATATTTTTGAACCACGCTATTTACAGATGGTCGACCATGTCATGGCCTCGCACCGGCTGATCGGCCTGATCCAGCCCAGCCTCGACGGAGCGCTGCGCGAGGATGGCCAGCCGCAATTGTGTGAAGTCGGCTGCTTTGGCCGCATCACATCGCTGACCGAGACCGGCGATGGCCGTTATCTGATCGCCTTGCAGGGCGTATGCCGCTTCCGGCTGGTGGAGGAGCTTCATGTCAAAACACCCTTCCGGCAGGTAAGTGTCACTCCCTTTCTTGTCGATCTGGAAGAAGAAACAGCCTCTGTCAGCATTGATCGGGACGCCTTGCTGAAAGTGTTTCACGCCTATTTGCAGGCCAATGATCTGCAGGCCGACTGGGAGGGGGTCAACCGTGCCAGCGATGCCATGCTGGTCAACGCGCTGGCGATGATGGCGCCTTATGGTGCGGCTGAAAAACAGGCGCTGTTAGAGGCAGCGGATCTGCATACGCGCGCCGAAACGCTGATTGCCATTACTGAAATGGCGCTGGCGCGTGATGATGATAATTTCAGTTCCAGCTTGCAGTAGCGGCAGGAAAAGAGAGCGTTGAAAATGGCGGACACGCGAAAAAATGAACCGCAAGTGGATGTCAAATTTCTGGAACTGCTGGCCTGTCCGCTCACCAAAGGTCCGCTGAGCTGGGATGGCGAGCGTAGCGAGCTGGTTTCACAACTGGCAAAGCTGGCTTATCCGGTCAGGGGTGGTATTCCCATCATGTTGCCTTCGCAAGCACGCAGGCTGACGGAAGACTGACAGCTATTTTCCTGCCTGTAACAAAATTTGCTCCGCTACTGACAAAAGCCTATATGCGCGGGAACGAAGGACGAAGCATGGCCCGCATCTATAAAACCCGTACCTGGCATGGCGAATTTTCTCCCTCGCTGGGGGAGCTGGAAGTTCTGGCATTGGAAGCCTATGCGCATCTGCCGGACGAATTTCGCAAGCTGACCGGCGAGATCATCATTCAGATCAGCGATTTTCCAACAGACGAGATCATGGATGATCTGGCGCTGGAAACGCCTTTTGATCTGCTGGGCCTGTTTGAAGGACGCGGAATTGCCGAGCGCTGGAACCCGGCCACGGGCGAGGGGCCGAATCGTGTCACTCTTTATCGCCGCGCCATTCTTGATTATTGGGCCGAGAATGAAGAAACGCTCAGCGACATCATCACCCATGTGCTGATCCATGAAATCGGCCATCATTTCGGCCTTTCCGATGATGATATGGAAGAGATCGAGGACAGGGCAGAGTAAAAGAGTGTTTTTTACCAGTCACTGAGCCTGGTTTTGCCAGCCACATATTCTTCGCCCTCGACATCCTTGATCACGGCCTGTCCGCAGCGCATGACTTTTTCTCCCCTGTCATAGGCATAGGTGGGCGAGCCGTGAAGCTGCCAGCCCTTGTTCAAGGCTGCTGTGACCTTGTGGCAGAATGTGGCGTCATCAATGGCGGTCAAAAAACGATAAAGGCGCATGGGTTCATCCTGTAAGAAGGTGGATTTTATTTTCTATTCACAGCGGTGGCTTTCGCCAGACATTTTTTGGCCTGCGCCAGATGCAGACGCTCCACCATGCGCCCATTCAGAGCCACAACGCCTTTCTTTTGATTTTCTGATCGTGCAAAAATATCGACAATGGCGCGCGCTTCAACAAGCGCTTCAGCCGAAGGTGCAAAGGCGATATTGGCGGCCTCGATCTGGGCCGGATGGATCAAGGATTTGCCGTCAAAGCCCATATTGGCCGCTTGCCTGCACTCGCGGGCAAAGCCTTCGACATCGTAAAAATCATTATAGACGCCATCGATGAGATCCAGCCCGCCCGCCCGTGCCGCCAATACCATCTGCATCAGCCATGGCAGAAAATAACGCCGGTCATCGGCCAGCGTAACGCCGGTTTCCTTGGCCAGATCATTTGTGCCAGCCACAAAACAGGTTAACCGTGAGGCCGGATCACAGCCAAGCTCGGCAATTGTGGCGCTGTTCAACAGGCCCTTGGGGGTCTCGATCATCGCCCAAAGGGCAATTTTCATGTCTTTGTCAGCCCTGTCCAGCAGCTTGCCTGCTTCCAGAATATCGTGAGGCGTCTTCACCTTGGGCAGCAAGATGGCATCGGGTTTGCAGGAAATAGCGGCGGCAAGATCATCCGCGCCCCATGTGCCGGACAGCGCATTGATGCGCACCGCCATTTCCACATGTTGCGGGCGGGCAGAAAAAATCGTAGCAAGTTTTTGCCGGGCTGCGGCCTTTTCAGACGGTGCAACGGAATCCTCAAGGTCAATGACGATGACATCGCAGGACAAGCGCCCGATTTTGGACAACGCCCTGTCATTGGCGGCAGGTGTATAGAGCACCGAGCGGCGGGGGCGGATTTGTGATTGGGTCATATCGTCTTTTTGCCTGTCTGAATTGACACTTGCAAGGGCTTGCGGGCAACGCTTCAAAGCGGCATTGATTGAGCGATAAAAAAATTCAGGAAAGCATCATGGCGAAATATGACATCGTCATTATCGGCGGCGCAATCATGGGGGCTTCGCTTGCCTATTTTCTGCGCAAGGAAGGTTTTTCCGGCTCGCTTGCCGTGATCGAGCGTGATCCACAATTCACGCATTCTGCCACAACCTTGTCAGCAGCCTCGATCCGCCAGCAGTTTTCCATTGCGGAAAATATCCGGTTGTCACGTTTCACGCTGGGCCTGTTTCACCAGTTGAAGCAAGAATTTGGTGAGGAGGCCGATATCGGCTTTCATGAAGGTGGCTATCTGATCCTTGCCTCGGAAGAAGGGCTGCCGATCTTGCAGGCCAATCATGCTGTGCAAATGGCCGAGGGCGCCAACATTGTGCTGGAAGATGCAGAAAGGCTGGCAAAGCGGTTTTCCTGGCTGTCGACGGAAGGAATTGCAGGCGGGGCCTATGGTGTCAGCGGTGAAGGCTGGTTTGATGCCCATGCCTATCTGCATCTGTTTCGCAAGGCGCTGCGCAGCATGAAGGTTGATCTTGTTACCGCTTCGGTTGCCGCCATTGAGCGACAGGGCAATCATATTGCATCGGTCACACTGGATAATGGCGAAAGACTGGAAGCGGGACTGGTGGTGAATGCTGCGGGTCCCAATGCGGGAAATGTCGCAGCCCTTGCCGGGATTGAACTGCCGGTTGAGCCGCGCAAGCGCAATGTTTTCGTGTTTGAAGCGCGTGAGCGCTACACCGATATGCCGCTGCTTGTTGATCCAACCGGCATTTATGTGCGCCCTGAAGGCTCGGTCTATATTACCGGCGGAGCGGAAAATGAGGAGGGTGAACAGGCTGCTCAATCAGATGATTTCGAGCCTGACTGGGATCTGTTTGAAAATGAGATCTGGCCGGTGCTGGCCACACGCATTCCAGCCTTTGAGGCCATCAAGATGACGCGGGCCTGGGTTGGGCATTATGACTACAACGCCTTCGATCAGAATGCGATTGTCGGCCCTCATCCGCAGGTGTCGAATTTTATATTTGCCAATGGTTTTTCCGGTCATGGCTTGCAGCAGGCTCCAGCCGTGGGCAAGGCGCTGGCTGAACTGATTGTGCATGGCCATTATCGCACGCTGGATTGTTCGGTATTTTCCTATCAGCGGCTTGCGGACGGACGGCCTTTCCGCGAACTCAATGTGATCTGATCATTCCTCGTGGAGGATGAATTCAAGATAGAGATTGCGTTGCAAAATCAACTGATTGTCGTCTGACATGATGGAAATCATGGTGGCGCCATCCGCACGCCGCCACACATCGAGTGCTTCCATATTGTCGATCTGATAGGTCATGTCAGCCTGAAACAGCACTGGACCGTCAACCAGCGCACCTTTGACCATGTCACTTCCGGTCACGCGCCGCAGCCGCATGCGAAGCCCACGGTTCAGCGTATAGCTGCGTTCCAGCAGCAGCAGGTCACCATTATCCAGAAAGGCGCCATCGGTAACGTCGAACCCGTTAGAACGGCGGACGGTGAAAATACCTTTTTGTGGCCCGTCGAGGATGGCTGCAAAAATATTGCCCAAAGGGTCGAGGCTTTTTTCGGTGACCACCACAAGTGCCCCCTCAAGCGGGCTTGTGGGCGGTGCAAAGGCAAGCGTTTCAAAGCTCCTGTTGGAACGCAATTCATGGGAGGGAATGATAAAATCAATATTTTTACCAAGCTGTTTGGACATGCCTTGCGGGTCGATGCGGAAACGGCTGATGCGGTGTTGAGCCTCAAAGCCAACGACAGCCTCCTTGCCCCTTATGGCAAGGCTTTCAGCATCAAAATCCTTATTTCTTTTTATTTTTTTGCCGGCTGTGCTGGCCATGGGCTGCAAACGCACCTGCTCAAGCCCGGCAGGTTTTCCCGTCGCATCACGGGCAATGGTGGCAAACAGCCAATGGCCGGTGTCGGCAACAGCAAGAAACTCACGGCCCGGTGACAGAAACCGCATGGCGGAAATGCCGCCAAAGTCTCGGGTCGTGCTGGTCATGTCCAGCCCGCCGACAAACTCCAACGGCCCAAAGCGTGTTGTTTTGCGGCCGATATGGAAATTTACAATCGGGCGTGAAGAAACGCTGATGGGCTGGACGGGCGCCGGTTGCGTAAAAGCCGGCGCGCAAAAGAGGATGCCCAGCATCAGCAGAAACAAGCGCAGGCCGCTTTTGAATGGGCAGTTAGAAAGCATTTTTAAAATATGGCGGGCATCAGAGCATTT
The DNA here is from genome assembly GCF_042656785.1 of Aquamicrobium segne. Classification (NCBI taxonomy): domain Bacteria; kingdom Pseudomonadati; phylum Pseudomonadota; class Alphaproteobacteria; order Hyphomicrobiales; family Phyllobacteriaceae; genus Aquamicrobium; species Aquamicrobium segne. The sequence goes on along the minus strand of NZ_JBHSLL010000062.1, from coordinate 96,607 downwards.
TGTGAGTACAGATGGAATCATCTGACGTCGCATAAATGCGGTTAAAATAAGAGCTTAGAGCATTTCATCACGTTTTTCGTGAAAACACGAAATGCTCTAGGATGCCCGTCGTGTTCCGGAACCGCGACCGTTTTCTTCTTCAAACAGCGAGGCAAGCTGTTCGGTCATGGCCCCGGCCAGTTCTTCAGCATCAACGATGGTAACGGCGCGGCGATAATAGCGCGTCACATCATGGCCAATGCCGATAGCCAGCAATTCAACTGGCGAGCGTGTCTCGATCAACTCGATGACTCCGCGCAAATGCCGCTCCAGATAATTGCCCGGATTGACCGATAAGGTGGAATCATCAACCGGCGCGCCGTCGGAGATCATCATCAGGATCTTGCGCTGTTCGGGCCGGGCCATTAGCCGCTGATGCGCCCACAACAGGGCTTCGCCGTCGATATTTTCCTTGAGCAGCCCTTCACGCATCATCAGGCCGAGATTGCGGCGGGCCCGCCGCCAGGGGGCATCGGCTGATTTATAGATGATATGGCGCAAATCATTGAGACGGCCCGGAGCGACCGGCTTGTTATCTTTCAGCCATTTTTCCCGTGCCTGCCCACCCTTCCATGCACGGGTGGTGAAGCCCAGAATTTCCACGGAAACGCCACAGCGTTCCAGCGTGCGAGCCAGAATGTCGGCGCAGGTTGCCGCAACCGTGATCGGACGTCCACGCATGGAGCCCGAATTGTCGAGCACCAGGGTCACCACCGTGTCGCGGAATTTTGTGTCGCGCTCCTGCTTGAAAGACAGCGGCTGCATGGGGTCGATAACCACGCGCACAAGGCGGGCGGGGTCAAGATAGCCCTCTTCAAGGTCAAAGTCCCATGAGCGGTTCTGCTGCGCCATCAAGCGGCGCTGCAGGCGGTTGGCCAAACGGCCAACGACACCTTGCAAATTGGCAAGCTGCTTGTCGAGGAAGGCGCGCAGGCGGTCCAGCTCTTCTTCTTCGCACAACTCTTCGGCGCCAACGGTTTCGTCGAACTGGCTCGTATAGACCTTGTAGTCCATTTCCTTTGCCAGATTGGTGAACGGGTTGTCGCCGTGTCGCGCCTCACCGGATGCTTCAGAATCAACATCGGCATCATCGGACATGTCTTCCGACATGGCGTCGTCGGCATCGGCCTGAGCCTGTGACTCGTCATCCTCGGAAGCTGAACTTTCCTCGGCCTGTGCGTCTTCCGAGCCGGAATCCTGTTCTTCGCCGCCCTCTTCGGCATCCTCGCCGCCTTGCGGCTCTTCGTCCTGATCGTCTGCGGTTTCTTGCGTTTCTTCGTTGTCGTCGAGTGCTTCCGCCATATTCATGGAGGCCAGCATATCACGCACGACGCGGCTGAAAGCCTGTTGGTCCTGCAGCTTGTCGTCCAGTCCGTTGAGGTCGGCACCGGCTTTTTCTTCAATCCAGCCGCGCCACAGATCAACCAGTTTCTCGGCATTTTTGGGAATTTTCTGGCCGGTCAGCCGCTCGCGCACCAAAAGAGCCACGGCCTCTTCAAGCGGGGCCTCCTCACGGTCCTGAACATCGGCCAGATTGGCCCTGGCGTATTTATCCTCCAGCATGGCGTTGAGATTGCCGGCAACGCCTGCCATGGCGCGTGCGCCAATTGCCTCGACGCGGGTCTGTTCAACCGCGTCATAGATCGCACGGGCCTGCTTGCCTTCCGGGGCCAGCCTAGTGTGGATGCCCGTGTCATGACAGGCGCGGCGCAGCGCCATGGAATCACCAATGCCGCGTGTTATGGCGATATCGGCAGAAGTCGCCTTCTTGGGCAGGTCGGGCAGGCGTGCCCGGTTGCCAGCCATGGCGGGCTTGTCTCTGGTGAATGTGACTTCCATCTCCTTGTCATTGGAGATGGCGCGGACAGCCACTGTTACGGCGCGCTTGAAACCATCCGTTTCAGCGCCTGCCTTTGGTCTGTTTCGTGTGTTGTCGCCGGGGCCCGCCATTCTTAGCCTAAAACAACGTTGGCCGCGCTTTCGGGCAGATCTTCGCCAAAGACGCGCTGATAAAACTCAGCCACCACCGCCCGTTCCAGCTCATCGCATTTGTTGAGGAAGGTCAGGCGGAAGGCCATGCCCACATCTTCAAAAATTTCGGCATTTTCAGCCCAGGTGATGACGGTGCGCGGGCTCATGACGGTGGACAGGTCGCCATTGATGAAGGCCGAGCGCGTCATGTCGGCGACGCGCACCATCTTATTGATGATCTCACGGCCTTTCTCGTCGCGGTAATGTTTGGCCTTGGCGGCGACAATGTTGACTTCATTGTCATGCGGCAGATAGTTCAAGGTGGTCACGATCGACCAGCGGTCCATCTGTGCCTGGTTGATCTGTTGCGTACCATGATAAAGGCCGGTCGTATCACCCAGGCCAACCGTATTGGCGGTGGCAAACAGGCGAAAAGCCGGATGCGGGCGGATGACGCGGCTCTGGTCCAGAAGGGTCAGGCGGCCTGAAGATTCCAGCACGCGCTGAATGACAAACATCACGTCAGGGCGTCCGGCATCATATTCATCAAAGCACAGCGCCACATTGCGCTGATAGGCCCAGGGCAGAATACCGTCGCGGAATTCCGTGACCTGCTTGCCTTCCTGCAACACGATGGCGTCCTTGCCGACCAGATCGATACGGCTGACATGGCTGTCGAGATTGACGCGCACACAAGGCCAGTTGAGGCGGGCAGCGACCTGCTCGATATGAGTTGACTTGCCGGTGCCGTGATAGCCTGAAACCATCACCCGGCGATTATAGGCAAAACCTGCCAGAATCGCCAATGTGGTGTTCCGGTCGAAAAGATAGTCGGGATCGATTTCCGGGACATGTTCGCTTGTCTGGGAATAGGCTGGCACGATCATTTTCGATTCAAAACCGAAAGTGTCTTTCACCGGAACAGTTGTGTCGGGAAGGTTAGCGATGTCTCGATCCATCTTGTTCATGATGCTTCAAACGTCTCCGCGGGAAAAACTGTCTTTTGCCGGTTGTGCTGTTCTGTCTGGGCGGTCTTAAAGCCTTTTGCACCCATATGAAAGTTGGAAAAACATTCTGGCCTTATCACTTGTCAGCACAGGCCCGCCTGCCTGAGCATCCGATAGGCCTGCAAGACATCGCGAAAGCGGTCTTCCGAGGCCCTGTCGCCGCCATTGGCATCAGGATGATGGCGCTTGATCAGAAGCGTATAGCGCGCCTTGATTTCTTCCGCACTTGCTTCTGCGCTCAGCCCCAGTGTTTCCAGCGCCTTGATCTCCAGCGGGCGCGCCTTGCGGTGGCGCTGCGGTTTTGCATTGGGATCATCGGCATTGAGGACGTTGAACGGGTCGCGTATGCGGTTGTAATAACCGGCACGGCCTGAGCGCATCTGGGCATAATCAGGTGCTGAATGGGCTGATTTGTTGACACCCATTTTCCAGGTTGGCCGGTGGCCGGTCAGCGCTTCCTTCTGGAAGCGTGCAACATCGGAATCGGGCACGCCGGAAAAATAATTGAAGCCCTTATTATATTCGCGCACATGGTTGAAACAGAAACGGAAATATTCACCCTCGCGCATGCGCCCGACCGGCGCACGATGGGTGCCCGGCTCCTGGCAGCCATCCCACTGGCACGACGGTGCTTCAGATTTTTTGTCCGCAGCCTTGTCGCGGCGAATACGGATCTTGTCGAAATATTTAGGATACGGTTTCATCTGACCGTTCTATGGCCCCTTCGCCGCCAGGATACAAGAATTGACATTTGCACTTTGCCGTGTCCTCAAGGCAGAAACTGGGTTTTGCAGATTCGCGCCCTGTTTCTAACCCGCCATCAGTGGGATCAGACATAATCTTGCGCATTGTGTGACGGCAAGGCCCATATGGTAAGGAGCCGGTTCAATGTCCAGAGTTGAAAGAATCGAAAAGCAACTGACCGGGATTTTTGCGCCCGAAAGGCTGGCTGTAATCGATGAAAGCCATCTTCATGCCGGTCACCAGCCCGGTTTTGATGGCTCTGGTGCAACGCATATCAGGGTGCGCATCGTGTCGTCCGCCTTTACGGGCAAGAGCCGGGTTGAGCGCCACCGGGCTGTCAATGCGGCATTGGCGGCAGAGGTCGAAGACGGCCTGCATGCGCTGGCTCTGGAAACCGCCGCCCCCGGCGAGACGGTGCGCTGGTAGGTTATGAAATTTTTCAAAACACTTTATGTGCTGGCCTTTTGCCGTAGGGGCGTCTGAAGCAGGGTGGCATCTTCGGCGGGTCTGATTCTTAAGCGTGCAATACGATTCTTGTCGCGTTTCATGACGACAAAACGCTTGCCGTGGAAGGTAAAAGCCTGTTTTTCTTCCGGGATCGATTGCGCTTCATGAATGACGAGGCCGGCAATCGTTGTTGCCTCCTCATCGGGCAGATCCCAGTCCAGTGCACGGTTGAGGTCGCGGATTGGCACGGTTCCATCAACCACCACTGAACCATTCGCCTCCTTCTTGACCCCGGCAAGGTCGATGTCACTTTCATCGGCAATCTCACCAACAATTTCCTCGATGATGTCGCCCAGCGTGACCAGACCTTCGACCTCGCCATATTCATCCACCACAATGGCAAAATGCGCCTTGCGCTTAAGAAAAGCGTTGAGTTGTTCCTGCAAAGTGGTGGTGTCAGGCACAAACCATGGCTTTTCAGCATATTTCATCGGCTCGACACGCAAAAGATCATTGCCAGCATCATCCAGCGCACGCAGCACATCCTTGGCGTGAAGAACGCCGACAATATTGTCGAGCGAGCCGCGCCAGAGCGGCATGCGGGTGTTCTGGCTTTGCAGAATTTCACGCACGATGATTTCGGGTGGGCTGTCGGCATTGATCGAGCGCATATTGGTGCGATGCACCATCACATCAGAGACTTCCAGTTCGTCCAGTTCAAAACGCTCGCCAAGCCATTTCCTATCCGATCGGGGCCGATCAGAACGGGGGCGGTCGGCATGGGAGCCGTTGCTGCGCAGCATTTCTTTTTCATCATCCTGTCTGATGCGCACATAGCCCATGGCCCGCGCCAGCCTGTCGCGCAGCAGGAAGGTGACAGCCATTGCGGCTGCCAGCGTCAGGACAATAATGATCCAGCCGCTCTGGCTCATCCGGGATGGTTCTCCTTCAGGAAGGCCAGCACTTGCGATGGGGGCACATCACGGGCAACAAAAGACTGGCCCACACCTTGAGTCAGGATGAAGGTCAAGGCTCCGCGGCTGACCTTCTTGTCCTGTGTGATAAAGGCCAGCAGCGCATCCGCATCGGGTAATTTTCCCGGTATATCGGCCATGCGCCACGGCAGGCCAACTGCCTTCAAATGCGCTTCAACGCGCTCGGCATCATCGGGGCTGGCAAGGTTCATGCGTACTGAAAAGCGGTGTGCCAGCGCCATGCCGATTGCCACGCCCTCACCATGGACAAGGCGGGCGCCATCATAGGCAACGGCTGCTTCCAGCGCATGGCCGAATGTATGGCCAAGATTAAGCAGCGCCCTGTCGCTGGTCTCGAATTCGTCACGCGCCACCACGTCGGCCTTGGCGCGGCAGGATTGGGCAATCGCCTCAATGCGGGCAGCACCGCCCGAAAACACCTCCTGCCAGTTCTTTTCCAGCCAGGCAAAAAAATCCGGTTGGTCGATCAGCCCATATTTGGCGATTTCCGCATATCCGGCGCGAAACTCACGTGCGGGCAATGTATCCAGCACAGCCGTATCGGCCAGAACCAGCTTTGGCTGATGAAAGACGCCGATCAGGTTTTTACCGCGTGCACTGTTGATGCCGGTCTTGCCGCCGACGGAAGAATCGACCTGTGCCAGCAGTGATGTTGGCATCTGGATAAGGCTCATGCCACGGCGCACAATACCGGCGGCAAAGCCTGCCAGATCGCCAATCACCCCGCCACCAAGCGCGATAACGGCGTCCCCCCGCTCCAGCCTGGCGGCTAAAATGGCATCGACAACTTCTTGCAGGGCGGCAAAGCTCTTGGTCTTTTCACCGGCCGGTAAAATAACGACTGAAGAGGCGATACCGGCAGCTTCGAACCCTGCTTTCAAGGCCTCCAGATGAAAGGGCGCCACATTTTCATCGGTAATGATGGCGGTGCGGATACCGGGCAGGCGGCTGCTGATTTCAGCGCCAGCGCGCGCAATCAGGCCCGGACCGATCAGGATGTCATAGGCGCGTTCTCCAAGTCCGACCGCAACCGTTACGTCTTTGCCCATTTAATCCACCTTGCCTGAAGATTTCAGATGATGTGTGATGGCCTCGATCACCTCGGAAGAAATCACCTCCTTGGTTTCATCACGTGTCGCCACTGTGATGTCGGCCTGTGCATAGACCGGATAGCGCTCGTCGATCAGCCGGCTCAGAACACCGCGCGGATCAGGATCGCGCAGCAAAGGCCGGTTCTGTTTTTTCGACACCCGCTCCATCAAAAGATCAAGATCGGCCTTGAGCCATACCGACACGCCATGCGCGGCAATGGCTGCGCGTGTTTCTTCATTCATATAGGCTCCGCCGCCGGTTGAAAGAATTTTCGGGCCGGTTTCAAGAATACGGGCAATGACACGCTGTTCCAGCGCCCGGAACTCCGGCTCGCCATAGGCGGCGAAAAGTTCGGGTATGCTCATGCGCGACACGCCTTCGATTTCATGGTCGCTGTCGATAAAGGGCAGGCCAAGGGCGCTGGCGACCTTGCGGCCAATGGCTGTCTTGCCGGCCCCCATCAGGCCGACAAAGACGATCGAGCGCTGACCCAGTTTCTGGAGGAGGTCGGCGTGGTTGGTCCGGTTTGCGGATGCCTGCTGTGCGTTCATCGTGGCGTTCCACATGAAAAGTCAGGTTGCGTCAAGCGCAGGCTTGCTCTTCACTGGTCAGAACCTGCTCTTGAAATGGATACAGGCCCGTTTCATAAAGATAAAATTGCGGCCTGATGGAAAGAACCAGAAAAATTCATGCCAACATTGTTTCGCTTCATCATTACGCTGGCCGTGCTGGCTGGCATCGCCTACGGCGCTATGGTGGCGTTGGTTATGTTCGTGGAGCCAAAACAGGCGGAATTAAGTGTGCGCATCCCGGCTGAAAGGCTGGACCGTCAGGAATAGGGACCAGACAGACATGAAGGATGCTGCCCGCATTGAAGCCTTTCTGGAAATGATGAGTGCAGAGCGCGGGGCGGCACAAAACACACTGGCCTCCTACCGGCGCGATCTTGATGATGCGGCTGGGGCGATTGAAGGCGGGGTAACGCAAGCCGATACCGCAGCACTGCGCGCCTATCTGAAAAAAATGGCCGCATGTGGTTTTGCAGCCTCTTCACAGGCCCGAAAACTTTCGGCACTGCGCCAGTTTTTTGCTTTCCTTTATGCCGAAGGGCTGCGCGCGGATGATCCGACCGGCACGCTGGACAGCCCAAGGAAGAAAACTGCACTACCAAACGTCATGAGTGAAGCAGAAACGAGCCGTTTGCTGGATCGTGCGGCTGCCGAAGCTGCAAATCCTGAACTTTCTGACGCAGATGCTGTTGCCGCGCTTCGGCTGCATGCGCTGGTTGAAGTGCTTTATGCAACAGGTTTGCGCGTCTCGGAACTGGTGGCCCTGCCTGTAACGGTTGCACAGCGCAGTGACCGTTTTTTCATGGTGAAGGGAAAAGGCGGCAAGGAGCGCATGGTGCCGCTTTCGGCCAAGGCGCGTGCCGCCATGCAGGACTGGCTGGAAGTCCGCAACAAACAGGCCGGTTTTGAAGCCAGCCCGTTCCTGTTTCCAGCCGCTTCCAAAACCGGCCATCTGGCCCGGCAGGTTTTTGCCCGCGATTTGAAAAGCCTGGCTGCACGGGCTGGAATTTCAGCGACAAAACTTTCCCCGCATGTGTTGCGCCATGCATTTGCCAGCCATCTTTTGCAAAACGGCGCAGACCTGCGCGCTGTCCAGCAATTGCTGGGTCATGCTGATATTTCGACGACCCAGATTTACACACATGTTCTGGAAGAACGACTGGCGCGATTGGTCAATGAACACCATCCGCTTGCTGATTAGGCTTCATATCGCTATGTGAGAGCAACATTTCGCGTCTGGTAACTCTATATTCAGGGTTGTACAGGCATCTGTTAACGCCATTTCTGGCGCCCTGGTCCGATCACAAATGTATAATTATCTCGACTTTGAAAAACCGGTTGCCGATCTGGAAGGCAAGATTCTCGAGCTGAAAAAGCTCGCGGAAAGCGGCGAGTCCGTGGACGTTGCCGACGAGATCGCCCGGCTTGAAAAGCGCTCGCGTGATGCGCTGCGCGATCTCTACAAGGCGCTGACGCCATGGCAGAAGGTGCAGGTGGCCCGCCATCCCGACCGTCCGCATTGTCTGGATTATGTGCGCAGCCTGTTTACGGAATTTACGCCGCTGGCCGGTGACCGCAATTTTGGCGAGGATCAGGCACTGATTGGCGGCTTTGCTCGCTTTCGGGGTGAGCCGGTGGCCATTCTTGGTCAGGAAAAAGGCTCCGATACAGCCAGCCGCCTGAAGCATAATTTTGGCTCGGTGCGGCCCGAAGGCTATCGCAAGGCGGTTCGCATCATGGAACTGGCCGACCGTTTCGGCATTCCGCTGATCTCGCTGGTGGATACGGCTGGCGCCTATCCGGGCGTCGGCGCAGAAGAGCGCGGACAGGCCGAGGCCATTGCCCGCTCGACCTCTATGGGGCTTGCTCTCAAAGTGCCGTCGATCTCCGTTATTATTGGCGAGGGCGGCTCAGGCGGTGCGATTGCCATCGCGACTGCAAATCGGGTCTATATGCTTGAACACGCCATTTATTCGGTGATTTCGCCTGAAGGTGCGGCTTCGATCCTGTGGCGTGACACGACGCGCTCGAAAGATGCGGCCACCAATATGAAAATTACCGCGCAGGATCTTCTCAATCTCAAGATCATTGATGCGGTGATCCCTGAGCCACTGGGTGGGGCGCACCGTGCACCGTCTGCAATTCTGGATGCGACCGGCGATCTGATCGCCCGTACATTGAAGGAGTTTGGTGAAGGAAATATCGATTTTCGCGATCAGCGCCGCGAAAAATATCTGGCGATGGGGCGCAATTTGTGACTGCCGTAAGTCCACGGCACATTTTTGCCACAAAGAAGCCATCGCTTCCCGGTAACAAGGCTATCATGGCGGCTTGAGCAGATGGCCTGCGTGGATGGCTTGTGCAAATGTTTGGGCTGCTGTGGTAAGGATTTCGCAAGGTTAACGAGTTATATCGTTTCTCGAGAAAAGCCTTGCAATCATCAGGTGGTTGCCGGGCAGTATTTTTCGGTAATGATGTCATGTCCGGTTCTCTATCGGGCATGTATAAAGACAAAGAGCGTGTCTATGCCGACCAGATTTACGCTGACCAGATTTGCCAGAATGGGACTTTTTGTCAGTGCTGTCGCGCTTGCTGGTTGCACGGATGCTTCAATCGGCGATTTTACGCCCCAGCATGCGAATCGGCAGCTTCCGCCTAAAATCCAGCAGGCGATGAAGGCCAAGGACATGAAGAAGACGTCGCCGATTGTGGCGCGCGTGTTCAAGGAAGAGGCCAAGCTGGAAATCTGGAAACAGAAGGCCAATGGTCGTTACGACATCATTGCCAGCTATGACATCTGCAAATGGTCGGGCAAGCTTGGACCTAAATTCACCGAAGGCGACCGGCAGGCCCCGGAGGGTTTTTATACGGTCCGCTCATCGCAGATGAAGCCGAATTCACAATATCATCTGGCCTTCAATATAGGCTTTCCCAACGCTTATGATCGCGCCAATGGACGCACCGGCTCCAATCTGATGGTGCATGGTGCCTGTTCTTCGGCCGGCTGTTATTCGATGACCGATGCGCAGATTGAAGAAATCTACGCTTTTGGCCGCGATGCCTTTCAAGGTGGCCAGACCGAATTTCAGGTGCAGGCTTTTCCCTTCCGCATGACGGCTGCCAATATGGCGCGCTATCGCAATGATCCCAATTATGAATTCTGGAAGATGCTGAAAGTCGGCTATGATCATTTTGAGCTGACCAAGGTGCCGCCCAAGGTGGATGTGTGTGAGCGGCGCTATGTGTTCAACCAGATTTCGGCTGACGGCAAGCCTTTCAATCCTGTTGGTGCCTGTCCAGCCAGCACACAGCCTGATTCCCTCAAAATGGCCTATAGCAGCTATCAAAGCAGCTATGAGGCTGCTTTTGCCAGTGCGTTGAAATCGTCTGCGCCTGCCCCCAAGCCGACCATTGCTGGTTTGAAGGAAGCCAATATTGTTTCGGAATGGACCCGCAAGCGGGCACGTGGCGAGCGCGTGCCGCTTGAGCCGCCGACGCTGAATGCCGATGGCAGCATCACCCAGAGCGAACGCATGGGCCGTATTGCCTCGGCTGAAGGTCGTCGCATGGCCGCACTGGAGGCTGAACAGGCGGCAAAGAAAAAGGCTTCCGCGGAAAAGGAAGCAGCCATTGCTGCGGCAAAGGCTGCGAAACAAGCACAACAGGTTGAAACGGCTGCTGCGGCCAAGGCTGCTGAAATTGCCGCACAAACGCCTGTGCAGGCGCTGGATGCTCAAACCGCACAGACCAATATGGCGGCTGAAGGCAATGGCGCGGGCGCGAAGCTGAAAAAGCGGCTGCTTGGCATGTTTGGCGGCTGACAGGTTTGGACGATTCGATTGAAATTTATGATTTGAGGGGTCTCAACTGCCCCTTGCCGGTGTTGAAGGCGCGCAAGCGTCTTGCCGGGTTGACGCAAGGGGCGCGGCTGTGGCTGGAAACCACCGATCCGCTGGCGGTGCTTGATATTCCGGCTTTTTGCACTGAGGCCGGTCATCTTCTTGTTGAAACCGTGGCGCTGGATGGTGCGCACCGTTTTCTCATTGAACGGGGCAGATAGCTCTACTTTACCACAAAACCATGTGCGAACGGGTCACGGTCGTCGATGAAAATGGTGTTGTAGCCGGTCATCCGTGCCCAGCCCGCCACCGAGGGGATGATTGCGTCGTGCTCCCCTATTTTAACCGCAGCTTCAACGCGGCCCTTGAACAGGGAGCCGATGATTGATTCATGGACAAAATCATCACCCACCTTCAACCTGCCCTTGGCTGCCAATTGCGCCATGCGTGCTGATGTGCCGGTGCCGCAGGGTGAGCGGTCAATGGCTTTTTCGCCATAGAATACGGCATTGCGGGCATGCGCCTCCTCAACCGTTGGCTTGCCGGTCCATTGAATATGCGACAGGCCGCGGATTTGTGGATGTTCGGGGTGAATGAACTCGTATTTTTCGTTCAGGGCTGCGCGTAATTTCGGTGACCAGCCCACCAGTTCGCCTGCGGTATGGTTGACCATATCATCAAAATTTTTCTGCGGCTCGACAATGGCATAAAAATTACCGCCATAAGCAACATCGACAATGATTTCGCCAAGTCCCTCGACCTCTGCCGTCAGCCCTTCGGCATAGAGGAAGGAAGGCACATTGGTCAGCCGGACTTCTTCGACAAAGCGGCCTTCCTGCCGATAGGTGATGTCCACCTTGCCAGCGGGGGCATCGATGGAAAGGCGGCCTGGTTCACGCGGGCTGATCAGCCCGTTTTCAATGCCCATGGTGATGGTGCCGATGGCGCCATGGCCGCACATGGGCAGGCAGCCGGATGTTTCGATAAACAAGACAGCCACATCACAGTCAGGCCGTGTCGGCGGATAGAGAATGGAGCCGGACATGATGTCATGGCCGCGTGGCTCAAACATCAGCCCGGTGCGGATCCAGTCAAATTCTTGCTGAAAATGCTCACGCTTTTCCAGCATGTTGGCCCCTTCCAGGCGCGGGCCACCGCCAGCGACAAGGCGCACAGGATTGCCGCAAGTGTGGCCGTCAATGCAGGAAAATGTATGCGTGGCCATGGTTTTGAAAACCTTTGCGGCAAGAAGAGAGCACTGAAAGTAAAAGCTGACTTGTGAAACTGTATCATCAGTCTCACAAGTCAGAAATTCAAGCTCGTTTACGGCCTGTCAAAGGCCCAGAAACCGGAATGGCTCCGCTTCCTTGAACTCACCATTGACCTCACCTGAAAAGATATTGGCCTGATCCGGCCCAAGGTCGAGTTTCAGCACTTTCCCGGTTTCCGCCGACAGATCCAGCCTGGTCAGATCGGTCCAGAAAATATTGGGAGTCATTACCGATTCAAAGAAATAGAGCTTGTGCTCCTGATCGGAAACGGTGCGCCAGCGCGTGGAAGAAATATTGGGCTGGTCAGGTGTTGAAATGCCGTAGGGCACAGAGACATTGCGGATGACGCTGAATGCGCTGGCAATGGCTTCTCGCGGATTATTGGTCTGCGGGATTGCATTGACATAGAAGGCGGCCCGCGCAAAGCGGTCAGAGGCGCGGTTGGTGCCGGGCAGCATCACGGTTCCGCCAATCTGCTGCCAATAGCTGTTCAGCGCCAGTTGCTGGTCGAAAGTCGGTGAATTGGTCATCACCTGATAGGCGCGGCTGTGATGAATGACCCGCTTGCCGTCGATATATTCGATGATGGCGCTATCGCCGGTGGCGTCCGATATCGACAGATGCAGGGTGGCCAGCCGATTTTCGCCGGGAACATCGGCGGTGACAATCGTGAAAGGGTCTTTTTCAAGCGCAGTCACAGCCTGTTCGACAGTGGCGAAATTGTCGAGGACATATTGCGCCCATGCGGCCAGAGACAGGCCCGGTGTCTTGCCGTCATATTCAGGATATTGTGATTCCACCAGCCACAATATGTTGGCGACAAGGCCCTCTTCATTCATGCCGTCCGTGGTGGAAATATCATAACCGGAAGTGATGACGCTGCCATATTTCGATGTCCATTCAATCGAGTTCGGGCCGGCTTCACCTGAACGCTTCATGCCGCGTGGAAACACCCAGATATTGGAGCCGATATCGGTTTTCCAGTCCATTGAGCGGGCGGTGATAATCTGCTTGCCTGCTCCTTCATAGACAAAGCGCGTACAGGCTTGTGCTGTGGCCGTGAACAGGAAGCTGGTTGAAAGCAGCAGGGCCAGACCAAGTTTGGGCTTTGCAGAAAAATTCAGGGCCATGAGAAGTTGTCCTTAATGATGAGGTGCAACTTACGGTTATAAAGCATTTTGCAGTCAGATGGTACTATCTGACGTCGCATAAATGCGGCTAAACAAGAGGTATTTTGCAGCCGGATGGTACCATCTGGCGTCGTTTTTCATGTTGCCGGATAGCCAGCTTCGCTGAGGGCATCACGAAGTGTCTGCTCGTCTGCTTTTGTAGAGATTTCCACTTGGCGCGATGGCGGGTCGGCGACCACTTGTGCTTGTGGATCAACACTTAAGACCGCATTGGTCACACGCTGTACGCAATGGTTACAGGTCATGTCGGGAAGGGTGAGTTGCAACATGTAATTTTTCCTCAAACAGCTTGTCTGTTGCTGATATGAGGGTTGCCACAATGGCAAGGTCAAGCAGGATGAGCGCAAAAAATGATTTCGACCACAGGTCTTGACCTTCCCACTGTTGGAAGCCCTATCTGAGATGCAATGGATTTGAAAAGGAAGATGATGATGATGACGCATGTCGCTCCATTGCCAGAAGCAGCAAAATCCGGATCGGCATTGAGTATTCCCGTTGAAGGAATGACCTGCGCGTCATGTGTTTCTCATGTGGAAAAGGCGATTGCCAAACTGCCTGATGTGCAAAACGTCAATGTCAATCTGGCGACCGGCCGCGCCAATATCTCCTTTGCAGGCAAGGCTGATGGCATGGCTGCGGTGCGCGCAATCGAGGGCGCAGGCTATGATGTGCCGGAACTTGCTGTAGAACTGGGCATAGCCGGCATGACTTGCGGCTCATGTGTGGCCCATGTTGAAAAAGCGCTCAAAGCCGTTCCCGGTGTCAGCTTTGCCACAGTCAATCTGGCAACGGAGCGGGCCAGTGTGCGTTATCTGGCCGGGCTTGCCTCGGTTGAGGCCATTGAGGCTGCGATCCGCCATGCAGGCTATGAGCCGCATCGGCTGGGCAGTGATGATGCGGCAAGTGAGCGTGAACGCCAGACCCGCGAACAAGAACTTGCCAGCCTGTTCCGGGCAATGCTGACGGCTGGCCTGCTGACCTTGCCGGTTTTCATCATCGAGATGGGGTCGCATTTCATTCCCGCAGTTCACAATCTGGTGATGAACACGATTGGCACCCGGACAAGCTGGCTGATCCAGTTTGTGCTGACCACGCTTGTTTTGTTTGGCCCCGGCCGCCGCTTCTTCCAGAAAGGTGTGCCTGCCATGCTGCGCGCCGCACCGGACATGAACTCGCTGGTCGTGTTAGGCACATCTGCTGCCTGGGCCTATTCGGTGGTGGCGACCTTTGTGCCGCAATTGCTGCCTGCCGGCACAGCCAATGTCTATTATGAAGCGGCAGCGGTCATCGTCACGCTGATCCTGCTTGGCCGCTATCTGGAAGCCAGAGCCAAAGGCCGCACCTCCGAGGCGATCAAGCGGCTGGTCGGGTTGCAGCCGAAAACCGCTCGCATCGAGCGGGATGGACAAGTGATCGAAGTGCCGCTGGCACAGGTTCTTGCCGGTGATCATGTGCAGATTCGCCCCGGTGACAAGGTTCCCGTTGATGGCGAGGTAATTGAAGGGTCTTCTTATGTCGATGAATCGATGATTACCGGTGAGCCGGTTCCTGTCCTCAAGGAGGCAGGCGCTCAGGTGGTGGGTGGCACCATCAACAAGACCGGTGCCTTTTCCTTTAAGGCCACCAAGGTTGGCGCAGATACGGTGCTGGCGCAGATCATCCGCATGGTCGAAGAGGCACAAGGCTCAAAACTGCCGATTCAGGCGCTGGTTGACAAGGTCACGGCATGGTTTGTTCCGGCTGTCATGGCGGCAGCCGCCCTCACCTTTCTCATCTGGCTGGTCTTTGGCCCGCAGCCTGCATTGAGCTTTGCGTTGGTCAATGCGGTGGCCGTTCTCATCATTGCCTGCCCCTGCGCCATGGGGCTGGCCACGCCAACCTCGATCATGGTCGGTACTGGCCGGGCCGCAGAAATGGGCGTTTTGTTTCGCAAGGGCGAAGCCTTGCAGGCCTTGCGCGATGTTGCAATCGTTGCGGTTGACAAGACCGGAACTCTAACCCGGGGCCAGCCCGAACTGACGGATCTGACACCGTCAACCGGGTTTGAATATAACGAGGTGCTGGCGCTGGTGGCAGCCGTTGAGGCACGCTCCGAACATCCGATTGCAACCGCTATCGTCACGGCAGCCCAGGAGCGCGGCCTGGCAATCGCGCCGCTGGAAAATTTTGAGGCAGTCCCCGGCTATGGTGTTGCGGCATCTGTGGGGGGGCGTCACGTGGCGGTCGGCGCCGACCGCTATATGGAAAAGCTCGGCCATGATGTGGCAGGTTTTAAAAATGAGGCGGCGCGTCTTGGCGGTGAAGGCAAAACCCCGCTTTATGCGGCAATCGACAACCGGCTGGCAGCCATTATTGCGGTGGCTGACCCGATCCGGGAAACCACGCCGGAAGCCATCCGCGCCTTGCATGATCTTGGGTTGAAGGTCGCCATGATTACCGGCGACAACCGCGCGACCGCTGAAGCTGTAGCGCGCCAACTTGGCATTGATGAAGTGGTGCCGGAAGTGCTGCCGCAAGGCAAGGTCACCGCAATCCATGAACTTCGTGCCAGTGGCCGCAAGCTTGCCTTTGTCGGTGACGGTATCAATGATGCGCCTGCATTGGCAGAAGCCAATGTCGGGCTGGCTGTTGGAACAGGCACCGATATTGCCATTGAATCTGCCGATGTGGTGCTGATGTCGGGCGATTTGCGCGGCGTGGTCAATGCCATTGCGCTTTCAACCGCCACAATCCGCAATATCAAGCAGAATCTGTTTTGGGCCTTTGCCTATAATGCGGCACTGATTCCGGTTGCGGCGGGCGTGCTCTATCCCGGTTTCGGCATCTTGCTGTCGCCGGTTCTGGCGGCAGGCGCTATGGCGCTGTCAAGCATCTTTGTTGTATCCAATGCACTGCGCCTGAGGGGTTTTAAACCTATATTGGCGGCAGATGCTCAAAAGGCGAAATAAGGAAATCTGCAATGAATATTGGTCAGGCAGCCCGCGCCTCCGGGGTCAGTTCCAAGATGATCCGCTATTATGAGCAAACCGGCCTGATCCCGCAAGCGGCCCGGAAGGACAGCGGCTATCGCGATTATGATGATAGCGATATTCATCGCCTGCGCTTTATTCGCAGCGCCCGCGACCTTGGTTTTGCCGTTGGCCAGATCAGGGAATTGCTGGCGCTATGGAGTGATCGCGCTCGGGCCAGCGCTGATGTAAAGGGGCTGGCGCTGGCCCATATTGAGACGCTCAAACAGAAACAGGTCGAAATTTCCGCCATGATCGCAACCCTGGAAAATCTGGCAGGGCGCTGCCATGGCGATGACCGGCCAGACTGCCCGATCATTGAGGGCCTGGCTGAAAATATTGGCGGTATGGCGCCTCAGGCCCGGCCTCACCGTTTTGGCAAAACAGGATAAGGCTTTTTTATTTTATTTGCAGCCTTGGGACAGAAGCAACCAGAGCCCGCCCGGTTTGTGATTGCGGGTTGATGACCACGCTGCTGGCTGCGCCTTCTTCGACGATGCAGCCATGATCCATGATGGCAATATGATGCGAGAGTGCGCGCACCACCGCCAGATCATGCGAGACAAACAGATAGGCAAGATTATGCGTCTGTTGCAGGCTCACCAGCAGATCAAGGATCTGGCCCCGCATGGTCACATCAAGGGCTGATACCGCCTCATCCAGCACAATCAGTTCCGGCTTGGTGGCCAGTGCACGCGCAATGGCCACACGCTGGCGCTGGCCACCGGAAATGGCATGGATGGGCCGTGTTACAAGATTTTGCGCAAGGCCAACACTTTCCAGCAGTTCTGCAATCTGGTGCGGGCGTTCCTTGCGTGAGGCCAGCCGATGAATGCGCAGCGGATCTGCCAGCACATCGCCGACGCTGGCGCGCGGATTGAAGGCAGCAGACGGGTCTTGAAACACCATCTGGATACGCTTGCGCAACCCGCGCAGCGCCTTGCCTTTCAGTGCGGTCAGGTCATGCCCGGCAAAGATCACCTTGCCTGCATCCGGCTCAGCCAGCCGCATGACAAGGCGTGCCAGCGTTGATTTTCCGCTGCCCGATGGCCCGACAAGGCCCAGCGTTTCACCGGCAGACAGCGACAAGGACACGTCATCTGCGCCCTTTACCTCACGCCCGCCGGAACGGTAGGTTTTGCTCAGGTTCTGACACAAAAGCAAAGGTGCATTCATGGCGGGTGCTTTGCAATGAGGGGCGGCGTGTCCAGCCCGATATGACTGGCCAGCAGCCTTGCCGTATAGGCTTGTCCGGGCGCGTTCAGCAGATCAGCCGCAGGCCCGGCCTCTACCAGTCGTGCCTCATGCAATACGGCGATACGGTCGGCAAAGCCGGAGGCAAGTGCAATATCATGGGTGATGAACACCAATGTCATGCGTTCAGCCGCGACCAGCTCATCCAGCAGCGACACAATCTGCGCCTGTACGATGGTATCGAGAGCGCTGGTCACTTCATCGGCAATCAGCAGCGAAGGTTTTGCGGCAATGGCTGCGGCAATGGCCACACGCTGGCGCTGCCCACCGGAAAGCTGATGCGCAAAGGCGTTCATGGCCGTATCGGGATCAGGAATATGCACCCGCGCCAGCAAGGCTCGCGCATGTTCATGCGCCTTGCTGCGTGACAGCTTCAGGTGCAGGCGCGCCACTTCGGCAATCTGCCGCCCGACTGGAATGACAGGATTAAGGCTTGTTCCGGCATCCTGAAACACAAAACCCATATCACGGCCCGCTTGCGGCGACCCATGAAAACCCGGCCAGACAATGCTGCCTGACATATGTGCTTCGGGAGCTAAAAGCCCGCCCAGCGCCCGTGCCAGCGTTGATTTTCCTGAACCGCTTTCGCCGATGATGGCCAGTCGCTCACCCTTGAAAATATCAAGGTCGAGATTTTGAAGCGCCCTATATGCGCCTTGCCCTGCCCCATAGGCGACGGTCAGTTTTTTGAGGCTGGCCAGTATTGTGCTCATGGCCGTGCCTTTCGCGTTGCCAGCGCGTCTGTCAGCCCTTCAGCCAGCAGATAAATGCCCAGTACGGTGATGATCAGACCAAGGCCGGGAACAATGGACAAGAAAGGTGCCGAGCGCAGCACATTGCGGCCTTCAGCAATCATCGACCCCCATGTGACGATGTTGGGATCGCCAAGGCCGAGAAAAGACAGTGCGGATTCAATCAGCACTGCATTGCCCACAATCACTGCCGCCAGCGCCAGAACCGGCGGCAATGCATTGGGCAGCACTTCACGTAATGCAATCTCTGCCGGGTGCATGCCGATAACGCGCGCCGCCGCCACATAATCGCGCTCGCGGATCGACAGCACTTCAGCCCGGGCCAGCCGGGCCGGTCCGGTCCATGCACCAAGGGCGATGGCAAGGATAACCACAGGCAAGGATGCCCCTGAAACACTGACAAAGGCCAGCGCCAGCAGAAAGCCGGGCACAGTCTGGAAGGCTTCCACCACACGCATCAGGGCTTCGTCAGTCAGCCCGCCTGAAAAACCGGCAATGGTACCAATCAATGCCCCGGCGACGATGGAAACAGCCGCCACTGCAAGCCCGACGGCAAGCGAAGCCCGTGCCCCATAAAACAGGCCAGCCAGCACGTTACGGCCAAGCCGGTCCGTGCCCAGCGGCAAGGCGGGGTCGGTAAAGGGCAGGATCAGCGGCGGGCCGGCAATCGCCAAAGGGTCACCGGGAAAAAGCAGAGGCGCGCAAAGTGCCGCCAGAATGAGCAGGCCAAGCAAGATCAGCCCGACCATACCGGCAGGGGAGTAAAGCAGACGCTTCAGCACAGTCATGCCCGCGCCTCATTGGCACCAACCCGTGGATCAAGCGCAGCATAGGCCATATCAACGAGCAGATTGACGAAAATGACCAATATGGCGCTGACCAGAATAATGCCGGTGAGCAAGGGGGCATCGCGCCCGGCAACGGCTTCATGCGCCAGCCGCCCGAAGCCGGGAATGGCAAATACGCTTTCAATGACGACACTGCCGCCGAGCATGGAGGCGGCTTGCAGGCCAAGCATGGTGACAAGCGGCAAAAGCGCATTGCGGGCAATGTGGAAGATGGCGATGCGGACAGGCCCAAGCCCGCGGGCGCGTGCGGCCAGTGCATAATCCTGACGCCATGCTTCAGCCATGCCAGCGCGCATCAGGCGCAGGAACAGGGCCAGATAAAGCAGGCCAAGGGAAGCTACCGGCAGCGCCAGATGCCAGGCAATATCGCGTGCCCGCGCCAGACCCTGTTTGCCCGAAGCAATCGTCTCAAGACCGGAGGTCGGAAACCAGCGCAATTGCACGGAGAAAATGACGATCAGTACCAGACCCAGCCAGAAACCGGGCACTGCATAAAGCGCCAGTGAGCCGGTAGATAACAGCCGGTCCCACCAGCTTGCAGGGCGCGCACCTGCAACAATGCCAAGCATGGACCCCAATGTGAAGGCAAGGGTCACAGCACTGCCCATCAACCATAATGTCGTGGGCAGGCGTTCAAGAACAAGATCGCCAACCGGCCGGTTGAATATCACTGACCAGCCCAGATCAAACCGTGCCAATGAGGACAGATAAAGCCACAGCCGCGAGATGGCCGAGCCTTCCAGCCCGTAGCTTTGGCGCAAGGCTTGCACCAGTGCGGGATCACCGCCGCCAATGGATAAAAGATAAGCGTCGGCAGCATCACCGGGCGCAAGTTCCAGCAGCAGGAAAGAACCGGCAATGACAATCAGCAACACCGGAATGGCGCTCAACAGCCTGCGCCGGAACAGGTGAGAGATGCGCTTCATGTCGGCTATCCTATCGGCACTGTTTCAATCTTGCCATAGCCGGGCCTGTCATGTTTCCAGTTCAGTGTCGGCCCAGTTGGAAACAGCCCAGCGCGGATTGCTGGAAACATTTTTCACCTGCGAACTGGCAACCGTGATAAAACCCCAATCCGCAACATTGATAAGCGGCAGGTCTTGCGCGACCAGCACTTGAAGCTCTTTGTAAAGCCCGGTGCGTGCAGCTGCATCCACAGTGATGGCCGCCTTGTCGATCAGCGCATCAATCTGGCTGTTTTCATAGCCGCCCTGATTGGAGAAGGGCACGCCTGCCGGTGTGCCTGAGCGCACCAGAATGGTGGTCGAAATTGCCGGATCGCCCCGAAATACGGTTGGCGCAATGGCAAGGTCGAAATCATGGTCGGTATAAACCGCCTTTTGGTGGGCAGCGGCATCATTGTTCACCACGGTGGCGTCAATACCGACCTGCGCCAGTGCCTGACGCAGATAATCACCAAACTGGCGTGTTTCGGTAAAATAGGGGGCAGGCAAAAGCCGTAATTCAAAGCGGACGCCATTGTCCTTGCGTGGATAGCCAGCCTCATCCAGCAGCGCATTGGCCTTTGCCACGTCAAAATCATAGGTGGGGACATCGCCATTATAAAATTCCGGCGCGTTTTTCGGCACGATGCCGGTCGCTGTCTCGGCATAGCCAAGAAAAATGGTGCGCACCACAAAGTCACGGTCAATGGCATGGGCAATCGCCTGACGCACCTTCACGTCTGACAGTTCTGCGCGGCGATGATTGATTTCCACCGCAAGCTGATAGGTCAGCGCTTCATAGCCCTCGGAATAGATATCAATGCCCGGCACTTTTGAAATGCGGGCCAGATCGGTCAGCGGCACCTGACTGAAAGCGGCAAGCTGGATTTCACCGGCCTCCAGCGCCCCGGCTGCCGCTGCCCGGTCGGGCAGCACCCGAAAGATGATCTCATCCAGCTTCGGCTCGTCTTTGCCCCAGTAATCGGTGTTTTTTTCCAGCCGGTAATATTCGCCGGGGCGATAGTCGGCAAAACGGAACGGGCCGGTGCCGATCAGTCTGTTATTGGCCTGGCTTGTGGCAATATCGGCCTCATTTTCAAAAACATGTTTTGGTACAACGCTTGATACCACCGGCAAGGCATTGCGGATCAACTGGAACGGGGTTGGCTTGGCAAAGCGGAATATGGTGGTGTGCGCATCGGGCGTCTCCACATCTTCAAGATTGGCAAAAACCAGCCGTCCCAGATTTTGCAGGGGCTTCCACAGTTTTAGGGCCGAGAAGGCGACATCTGCCGAGGTGAAGGGCTGGCCATCATGCCATGTCACCCCCTCGCGCAGCCGGAAAGTGGCGGAAAGCCCGTCATCGGAACCTTCCCATGCAATTGCAAGCCGGGGTACAAGGCCATCCTCGCCATCAAAAGAGGCTTCTGCCAGCGGTTCAACCACCTTGGACGAGATGAAGAACACGCCATTGGAGGCAATGATGGCCGGGTTGAGATTGCGCGGTTCGGAATCAGCGGCAACAACAAGGCGGGTGCTGTCTTGCGCAAAAGCAAGGGAAGGCAAAGCGGTGGAGGCCAGCAGAAACGCCGAATTTTTAAGAAGGCTGCGCCGGGAAAAGGAAATGTGGACCATGTTTTTCTTCCTCAGGCAGCTTTGTTTGATTTGAATCCGGGCTCAAAGGCCCGGATTTTTCAGGTCAGATCAAACAAGATTTAACCGGCTTTTTCCAGTTTTTCTTCCCATTTGCCTAAAGCGGCCAGCCAGTTCATATGAGCGCGATGGGTGAAGGCTGCCTGTGCAGCGGCCACATTTTCGGCCTTGCCGGCCCATGCCTTTTGCGGCGCGGCCTGAAGGGCGCGGCCATAGGAAAAAGTCAGCTTCCATGGATGTGAGCCAATGGCGTTGATGGCGTTAAGATTGGCGGTCGCCTCCTCATCCGACTGGCCACCCGACAGGAAGGCAATGCCTGGAACCGCAGCCGGCACCACTTCGCGAAACAGCTTTATGGTTTTTTCAGCCACTTCCTCAGGTGAATTCCTGATGCCCGATTTCTTGCCGCCAATGACCATATTCGGCTTTAATATCGTGCCTTCCAGCATCACATCGGCTGCATTCAGCTCAGCATAGAGCTGGAGCAGCGCAAACCTGGTGACTTCATAGCAAGTGTCGATGTCATGCGCGCCATCCATGAGCACTTCCGGCTCGACAATCGGCACAATGCCAGCTTCCTGACACAGGGCGGCATAGCGGGCAAGTGCGTGGCAATTGGCGTCAATTGCATAGCTGGAGGGAACGCCTTCCTCCTCATTGATGTCGATGACGGCGCGCCATTTGGCAAAGCGTGCCCCGAGCTTATGATATTCGGCCAGGCGATCACGCAAGCCATCAAGCCCTTCGGTAATTGTATCGCCCGGATAGTTGGCCAGCGGTTTGGCGCCAGCGTCAACCTTGATGCCGGGAATGGCCCCTGCCGCCTTGATGATGTCCACCAAAGGTGTGCCGTCGGCAGCCTTCTGGCGAATGGTTTCGTCAAACAGGATGACGCCGGAAATATATTGGCTCATGGCTTCTTGCGTGCGAAACATAAATTCGCGATAGTCGCGGCGATTGGTTTCGGTGGAAGCCACATTGATGGCGTCGAAACGCTTTTTGATGGTTCCGGAACTTTCATCTGCCGCAAGAATGCCCTTGCCATCGGCCACCATGGCGGCGGCGATATCCTCAAGACGTTCGCTCATAGAAACACTCCTAAAAAAGCACCGGCAGAAACGAGATATCCGCCGCATAGCAGACCCGGTCAGGCAAAGAAATGCCGCCACCGGACCCTAATCGATTGAAAGGCCAAAGGCTTCATCTTTTGGTGAAGATCTGTGGGAATCAGCGCTTTAAAACCTCGATGCCGGGCAGGGCCTTGCCTTCCATCCATTCCAGAAAAGCGCCGCCAGCAGTTGAGACATAGGTAAAATCCTGCGCCACGCCAGCATGGTTGAGCGCTGCAACCGTATCACCGCCGCCCGCCACTGAAATTAAGGCGCCTTCACGGGTGCGCTGTGCGGCATGGCGCGCAGCAGCAAGTGTTGCCCGGTCGAAAGGCTCGATCTCGAACGCACCGAGCGGACCGTTCCACACCAATGTTGCGGCCCGGTCGATCCATTGGTTGATGATCTCGACACTTTTTTCACCGGCATCAAGGATCATGGTATCAGCCGGTACGGCCTCGATGGCAACGGTTTTGCTTGTTGCATTGGCCTTGAATTCATGCGCCACAACGCCGTCCACGGGAAGGATGACGGCGCAGCCCGCCTCTGCCGCCTCGATCATGATCTGATTGGCAGTCGTGCTTAAATCATGTTCAGCCAGCGATGTGCCAATTTGTGTGCCGCGGGCGGCAAGGAAAGTGTTGGCCATGCCGCCGCCGATCACCAGCGCATCGACCTTTTTCACCAGATTCATCAAAAGATCGATTTTTGTCGAGACCTTGGCGCCGCCGACAATGGCGACCACCGGCCTTGCCGGATTGCCCAGCCCCTTTTCCAGTGCCTCCAGTTCGGCCTGCAGGGTGCGTCCTGCATAGGCAGGCAACAGGTGCGCCAGCCCTTCCGTTGAGGCGTGAGCCCGGTGTGCAGCGGAAAAAGCGTCATTGACGTAAAGCTCGCCAAGAGCCGCTAGCGCTTGTGAAAATTCAGGGTCGTTTTCTTCCTCACCCTTGTGGAAGCGGGTGTTTTCCAAAAGCAGCACGTCACCATCTTTCATGGCGGCAATCGCTGCCGCGGATATATCATCGGCACAACCAGCAACAAACCCGACTTCACGTCCAAGCACTTCAGCAGCAGCTTTGGCCACAGGTTCCAGCGAAAATTGCGGAACTACCGCGCCCTTGGGGCGGCCAAAATGGGCAAGCAGGATGGTTTTTGCGCCCTTGCCGGCAAGCTCGGCAATTGTGGGGCCGATACGCTCGATACGGGTTGTATCCGTGACCTTGCCTTGCGCCATCGGCACATTGAGGTCGACACGCACCAGAACACGCTTGCCTGCAACCGATCCCATATCATCAAGCGTCTTGAAGCCAGCGGCCATGGTGAAAAATCCTGTTTTTAAAAAGGGGACAGAAAAACGCCCGGCTGAACCGGGCGTTTTTTATAGAGCATTTTTTGTTTTTTTGAAAACTGAAGAAACGCTCTAATGTCTTGTTTCAGCCGCATTTGTGCTTGTGTTAGATGACGCCATCCATGCTCACAAAATGCTCTGGCCAATCGGTTTAAGAAATCGTCTTTGCCAGTGCTGCAGCGGTATCTGCCATGCGGTTGGAAAAACCCCATTCATTGTCATACCACGACATGACACGCACCAGATCGCCCTGGATAACCTTGGTCTGGTCGAGCGCAAAGGTTGAGGAGGCCGGATTGTGGTTGAGGTCAATCGAGACCAGAGGCTCATTGGTGTAGGCCAAAATGCCTTTAAGCGGGCCGTCGGCTGCCGCAACCAGTGCTGCATTGACCTCTTCAACCGTAACCTTGCGGCTGGGTACAAATTTGAAATCAATGACCGAGACATTTGGTGTCGGCACCCGGATCGACACACCATCAAGCTTGCCTTTCAGTTCCGGCAGCACGAGGGCAACCGCCTTGGCGGCACCCGTTGAGGTCGGGATCATCGACATGGCTGCGGCGCGGGCGCGGTAAAGATCCTTGTGCATGGTGTCGAGCGTTGGCTGATCACCGGTATAGGCATGCACCGTGGTCATGAAACCCTTTTCAATGCCGAAGGCGTCATTGAGGACCATGGCTACCGGCGCCAGGCAATTGGTAGTGCATGACGCATTGGAGATGACAATATGATCCTTTGTCAACTTGTTATGATTGACGCCATAGACAACCGTCAGATCAGCCCCTTCAGCCGGAGCGGAGACAACGACCCGTTTGGCCCCGGCAGCAAGATGGGCGGAAGCTTTTTCTTTGGTGTTGAAGATGCCTGTGCATTCCAGCACGATGTCAACATCCAACTCACCCCAAGGCAGCTTTGTCGGGTCCCGTTCGGCAAACACCTTGAAGGAATCGCTGCCGATTGAAATCACATTGCCGTCGACCTTGACCTCATTTGGAAAACGGCCATGGACGGAATCATAGCGCAGCAAATGCGCATTGGTTTCGACCGGGCCAAGATCATTGATGGCAACAACGTCAATATCCTTGCGCCCGCTTTCATAGATTGCGCGCACGATATTGCGGCCGATACGGCCAAATCCGTTAATGGCAATTTTTACAGTCATGTCTGTCTCCTGAAATGCGAAATTTTCTGCCACTCCCGATCTGATGAGCGCATCTTGCAGGCAGGTGCAATCGCCTGACATCACAACAATGCAGCTAAAATGCGTAACAGGACAGGATGACTTTTTCTTGAAATGTCATCCTGCTCCGAATTTTTGCTTTCGAGCATAATCTGCCTGAAAAGTCTGCAACTTTTCGAGATTCTGCTTTAAAAAAGCTCAGCCGTGCAGGCGGCCTTCCACAGCATCGGCCACGGCTTCAGCCGTAATGCTGAAATGCGGATAAAGCTGTTCAATGCTGCCGCTGGCGCCAAAGCCGGTCATGCCGACAAAAATCCCGTCAGCGCCGATGATGGCGTCCCAGCCCATGCGGATGCCCGCCTCGACAGCCACCTTGACCGGGGCATTGCCGATGGTTACCTGACGATAGGCTGCATCCTGTTTTTCAAACAGGTCAAGACAGGGCACGGAAACAACACGGGTGGGGTGGCCATGGCCTTGCAACAGGTCGCGGGCCTTGAGCGCAATCTCAACCTCGGAGCCGCTGGCAAAGAGGGTGACGGCAGCCGCGCCGCCTTCCGCAGCGGCTAACTCATAGGCGCCCTTGCCAGACAGGTTTTCCTCTACATAGCTGGTGCGAACCGCGGGCAGGTTCTGGCGGGTCAATGCCAGTGTTGAAGGTGTCTTTTCCGTCTCCAGCGCAATCTGCCAGCATTCGGCAGCTTCGGTTGCATCTGCGGGGCGGAACACATTGTGGTTGGGAATGGCGCGCAAGGCTGCCAGATGCTCAACCGGCTGATGGGTCGGGCCATCCTCGCCAAGACCGATCGAATCATGGGTCATGACAAAGATCGAACGGATGCCCATCAATGACGCCAGACGCATGGCTGGACGCGCATAGTCGGAAAAGCACATGAATGTGCCGCCATAGGCAATGAGGCCGCCATGCAGGGTCAGGCCGTTCATGGCCGCTGCCATGCCGTGCTCGCGAATGCCATAATGGATATAGCGCTGGCCGTAATCATCAGGGGTGATAGCGTTGGTCTGGCTGGTCTTGGTGTTGTTGGAGCCGGTCAGATCGGCTGAGCCGCCAATGGTTTCCGGCAACACGCCATTGATAACTTCCAGCGCCATTTCCGATGATTTGCGGGTTGCGACCTTGGGCTTGTCGGCAGCCAGTTTCTTTTTGTAGTCGGCGATTGCGGCCTCAAACCCTTCTGGCAACCGACCTGCCATGCGGCGCTCGAATTCAGAGCGCTTGTCTGCATCGGTCTTGCCAAGACGGCTTTCCCATGCAGCCCGCTCTTGCGCACCGCGCGCACCAGCGGCGCGCCATGCGTCCAGAATATCGGCAGGCACGTCAAACGGCTCATAAGACCAGCCAAGCGCCTGGCGTGCACCGGCAATTTCGTCTGCACCGAGCGGCGAACCATGCACCTTGTTGGTGCCAGCCTTGGTCGGCGCGCCAAAGCCGATCACGGTTTTGGCGGCAATCAGTGTTGGCCGGTCGGATTTTTGCGCCGCTTCCAAAGCGGCAGTAATGGCATCCGGGTCAAGGCCGTCGATCCTCATCGTGTTCCAGCCGGAAGCTTTGAAGCGGGCAAGCTGGTCGGTATTGTCGGACAACGTGACCGGGCCATCGATGGAAATATTGTTGTCGTCCCAGATGACGATCAGCTTGTTCAGCTTCAGATGCCCCGCCAGGGCCAGCGCCTCCTGACTGATACCTTCCATCAGGCAGCCATCGCCTGCCAGCACATAGGTGTAATGATCGACCAGTTCATTGCCAAAAGCCGCATTCATGATGCGCTCGCCAAGGGCAAAGCCGACCGAATTGGCAATGCCTTGCCCCAGCGGGCCGGTGGTTGTCTCAATACCCGTGGCGTGGCCATATTCTGGGTGTCCGGCGGTGCGGGCGCCAAGCTGGCGGAAATTCTTGATCTCGTCGAGGGTCATATCCTCGTAGCCGGTCAGATAGAGCAGCGAATAAAGCAGCATCGAGCCATGACCGGCAGACAGGATGAAGCGGTCGCGGTCGGCCCAATGCGGGTCTTTGGCGTCAAACTTCAAAAAGCGGGTAAACAGCACTGTGGCGATATCGGCACAGCCCATTGGCAGGCCGGGATGGCCCGAATTGGCCTTCTCGATTGCATCCATGGAAAGAAAGCGGATCGCATTTGCCATCCGGTCATGTTGTTTACGCGAGGCCATGGGTTCCTCCAGGCTATATCTGGACAGGGAAAAAAGAGGTGGCTGACACATAACAGGCGGTGCCTTGAAGTCAACAAATCGGTGCGGTTTCATAGCAATTTGGCTGATTCGACGCAGGTTTTTATGGAGTTGACAGGGGACAGGCCCAGAGCTTTGTTGACGCAAGGTTCACCCACAGCCTAATATTTTTCTGATAACACGTTCTGAATGCGCAAGATTCGGTGATGCGCATGGACAGGATAAAAGCATGGCCGGGGACACTACACTTAAAGAAACCATCGCCCGGCTGGGCAAGGCCATGGAAAGCCTTGAAAGTGCTGCCATTGCCCGGCTCGATCATGAGCAGGACTATGCCGAGGCTGAAGCCGAGGTGCAGCGCATGAATGCCGACCGGTCACGTCTGGCGCAGGAACTTGACAATTCGGAAGCCCGCGCCGAGCGGCTGGAAGAAGCCAATAAGGAAGTGTCGCGTCGTCTGGTCACCGCCATGGAGACGATCCGCGCGGTGCTGGACAGATAGTTCGGGGGTGTTGCAATGGCCCAGGTAACGGTTTCAATCGACGGCAAGCAATATCGCATGGCCTGTGATGAAGGCCAGGAAGAGCATCTTGTCGGTCTGGCCGAGCGCTTTGATCGCTATGTGCTCCACTTGAAGGAATCATTTGGCGAGATTGGCGATCAGCGGCTGACGGTGATGGCCGGTATCATGGTCATGGATGAATTGTCCGAATTGCAAAGGCGCATTGCCGGGCTGGAAAGCGAAGCGGAAAACCTGCGCAAGAAGCACGATGAGGTTTTAAGCAGGGCCGGTCAGGATGATGCTGCATTATGCGGCGCACTTGGCACATTGGCTGAACGGATGGAAGTGCTGGCCGGAACCCTGAACCCGCGTAAAGAATAGGGTCAAAATCCGGGCAGGTCCGTTGCACCTGTGCCGTAAACTTCGATATTAAAATTTCCTGCTGCAAAATTTGGATATAGTGGAATATTATTCCGGAAAGACTTGGGTGCAGGTAATGCTTTTCCTGCATCTGTGCGAGTGTACCGGCTAGACTGCAACTCAGCTATTTTCAGACATAAAGGCAGGTATTTGATCATGAGCCTTCGTATTAACGACACAGCCCCCGATTTCACAGCTGAAACCACACAGGGAACTATCCATTTCCATGACTGGATCGGGGATGGTTATGGTGTTTTGTTTTCACACCCAAAGGATTTTACGCCGGTCTGCACGACCGAGCTTGGCACCATGGCCGGGCTTGAGGGCGAGTTTGCCAAACGCGGCGCTAAAATCATCGGCATTTCTGTTGACCCGGTGGAAAGCCATGTGCGCTGGAAAGAAGATATTCGTATCGCCACCGGCCATGCGGTCGATTATCCGCTGATCGGCGACAATGATCTGAAGGTTGCTAAACTGTATGACATGCTGCCAGCCAGCGCCGGTGACAGTTCAGAAGGGCGTACCCCTGCCGACAATCAGACGGTGCGTTCGGTTTTTGTCATCGGGCCGGACAAGAAGATCAAGCTTATCCTGACCTATCCGATGTCAACGGGCCGCAATTTTCAGGAAATCCTGCGAGCAATCGATTCCATTCAGTTGACGGCCAAGCATCAGGTGGCAACGCCGGCTGACTGGAAACAGGGCGATGATGTCATCATTGCCGGCAGTGTTTCCAATGAGGACGCCATCAAGCGCTTTGGCTCTTATGAGACAATTTTGCCCTATATCCGCAAGACCAGGCAACCGGCCAACTGAACCAGTTGCCGCTGCAATTTACGCATAAAAAACGGCGCTCTAAATCAGAGCGCCGTTTTTGATTTGGGTTCATGAAGGCGGCTAAAACGTGTCGTAATCTTTCAGATTCACACGACCCGCTTTAAGCCTTTGTTTTTACGCATGTCTTTATCTCGAAACTGGTTCTTAAGTTCGAGAGACAGGCTTTAAAGACTGGCTTCCGCCTTGACTGCTTCCTGCACCTTTTCAAAGGCGCGCACCTCGATCTGGCGCACACGCTCGCGGCTGACACCGAATTCGCCGGACAGTTCCTCCAGCGTCAACGGATCTTCCGAAAGACGGCGTGCCTCGAAAATACGACGCTCACGATCATTCAGAACAGACATGGCATTGGCCAGCATCTTGCGGCGATTGTCCATCTCGTCCTGTTCGATCAGCATGTCTTCCTGAGACTCGCTGTCGTCAACAAGCCAGTCCTGCCATTCGCCGCCTTCGCCTTCCGTGGCCCGGATGGGCGCATTGAGTGAAGCATCGCCTGACAGACGGCGGTTCATGGACACCACTTCGGCTTCGGAGACATTGAGGCGCGTGGCAATTTCGGTCACCTGATCGGGTCTGAGATCACCATCGTCGAGCGCCTGAATCTTGCTCTTGACCTTGCGCAGGTTGAAGAACAGCCGTTTCTGATTGGCGGTGGTGCCCATTTTGACCAGGCTCCACGAGCGCAAGATATATTCCTGAATAGAAGCCCTGATCCACCACATGGCATAGGTGGCCAGACGGAAGCCGCGCTCGGCTTCAAACTTCTTGACCGCCTGCATGAGGCCGACATTGCCTTCTGAAATCACCTCGCCGATCGGCAGGCCATAGCCGCGATAGCCCATGGCAATCTTGGCTACGAGCCGTAAATGGCTGGTTACGAGCTTATGAGCCGCTTCGGTGTCGCCATGCTCATGATAGCGCTTGGCGAGCATATACTCTTCCTGCGGCTGGAGCATGGGAAAGCGGCGAATTTCTTCAAGATAGCGGGTCAGACCGCTTTCGCCGGAGACGATACTGGGTAGTGACTGGGCCATAAAGCACCCTCCTCTTTTCTGTCATGCCCCCGAAAGACGGCAGGCATATGGCGTGGACACCGAAAACGCATATCCACAAAAATCAACTATACAGGAACAAAACCAGAAACACACGGATTTATTCCTCATCCTGTCTGCATTCCTGCTTCAGGAAACAGATATGCATGGTCAAAGTAAACAATATAAGTCAGGTTTTTTGATGGCAGGGGTCAGATTTGATGAAAATGGCTCACCAAAGCAGCCATATCCGCAGGCAGCGGCGCTTCAAACCTCATGAGCATATGGGTTGTGGGATGGCGAAATGCAAGCAATCGCGCATGCAGCGCCTGCCGCGGAAAGGCTGAAACCAGCTCTTTCAATTCAGGCGGCAGCCGGTTTGCCTTGGTGGCGAAAGCCTGACCATAATCACGGTCGCCAATCACCGGGTGGCCGATATGGGCCAGATGCACCCGGATCTGATGGGTGCGGCCGGTTTCCAGTCGACACTCGACAAGGCTGGCTGGAGCATGGCGGGCATTGTCTTCGCCAAAGCGTTCCTCAACCTGAAAATGGGTGATGGCGTGGCGGGCATCCTCACGGGTTGGCGGAACCACAGCGCGCCGTACCCGGTCTGGTGCGCGGCCAAGCGGGGCGTCAATTGTGCCCGACATATGTTCAGGTATCCCCCAGACAAGGGCTGTATAGGCGCGTTCCAGATCGCTTTTGCGGCCATGATCGGCAAAGGCTTGCGCCAAGGCTTCATGGGCATGATCGGTCTTGGCGGCGACCAGCACACCGGATGTGTCCTTGTCGAGCCGGTGGACGATGCCGCGCCGCCTCTCACCACCCATGGTGGACAGGTGGTCGCCGCAATGCCAGATCAAGGCATTGACCAGCGTGCCGGTTTCATTGCCCGCGCCCGGATGCACCACCAGCCCGGCCGGTTTGTTGATGACGATCAGATCCTCATCTTCATATAAAATATCAAGGGGGATCGGTTCACCTTGTGGTGCGGTGGATTGCGGCCCGGGCAGGGTAACGGCGATTTGCTCGCCTTCTGCAAGCCTGTGTTTGGGCTCATGAACAATATGGCCGCCAATCCGCACCGCCCCTTGCCTGATCAGCGCCTGTATACGGCTGCGGGACAGGTCGGGGGCCAGTTGTGCCGCCAGCCATTGATCCAGCCGCAGGCTTGCGGCCTGTGCATCGGCAACCAGTTCGCGCCTTTGGCCCTCTATCAATCATGCCTCCGCTTCGTTATGACCGCTCAACCTGTCAAAGAAAAAAGATGCGGACCCTGCCATGCCCCGGCTCGAAGATGAAGACGAAAACGAAAATGAAAAGCCGCTCGACCCCTCCGTCGAAAATGTGCGTCGCAAGATGGTCCGCTTCATGGGCATCAATCTGGGCATCCTGTTTTTTGCCCTTATGGTGGTGATTGCAGCCCTTGTCTATAAATCCTGGTCGACGCAGTCGCCCGTTGCGGCGCCTGCCGGTGATATTCAGACCCCCACAGGCCAGCCGGTTGAGGCCGATATTGTGCTGCCGGTTGGCGCGCGCCTCATTTCACAATCAATTTCAGGTGATCGGATTTCGCTTGAGGCTGAACTGACAGATGGTGCGCGTGTCATCTTTATCTATGATCTGGCAGGACAAAAGCTGATCGGACGGTTTTCCATCCGCAATAAATAGCTGGTTTTTACTTGCGAGGCGGATGAAATGCCTGTCTTGAAAATGCCATGGAATTGGGCCTATTCTCAATACCAGCCGCTTCTTATAAGCGAGCGGTGTGGTTGTTCTTGTTTTGAAAGGAAAGACACTGAGAACAGCATTTCAGAAGAAGGCTGACAAAGCGCCTTCAACCGCCGGAGCACGTGCAAGCCAGTCTCATGCTCTCGACATCGTTCTTGCCAGTCTTGAAGACTCCAAGGCCGAAGATATTGTTCCCATTGATCTTCAAGGTAAATCCAGTCTGGGCGACCATATGGTCATCGCCTCAGGCCGGTCGCACCGTCATGTTGCAGCCATTGCCGATCATCTGCTCAAGGCGCTCAAGGATGCAGGTCTTGGCGCACCGCGCATTGAAGGGCTGGCAGGGGCTGATTGGGTTCTGATCGATTCGGGCGACATCATCATCCATATTTTCCGTCCAGAAGTTCGTGAGTTCTACAATCTGGAAAAGATGTGGCTGACACCGGACCTGCCCGACCAGGATGACGAAACGCGCCATTAGAGCATTTCTTGTTTTCATGGAAACGGATGAAATGCTCTAAAACCTGTCTCCGAACCGGGGAACCGTTTCGGGATAAAGACATGTGTAAAAATAAAAATCATGCGTGGGAACGGGCATGAAACTGACCATACACGCCGTGGGCCGCATGAAATCCGGTCCCGAAAAAGAACTTGGCGACCGTTATTATGAGCGGTTTGCCAAAACAGGACCGGCTGTCGGTCTTGAATTTGGTGGCATCATTGAAACTCCTGAAGGACGTGGCCAGACGGCTGACGAGCGCCAGCGCGAGGAGGGCCGCAAGCTGCTGGGCACTCTTCAGGCTGGCACGGCTCTTCTGTTGCTCGATGAGCGAGGCAAAAATCTTTCGTCCAAAGAGCTTGCCCGGCAGATCGGCAGCATGCGTGACAATGGCCGCAAGGCGCTTGTGATCGCCATTGGTGGCCCTGATGGTCATCCGGTGGAATTGCGTGACAAGGCTGATCTGGTCTTGTCCTTTGGCGCGCTCACCTGGCCGCATCAGCTTGTGCGGGTTCTGCTGGGTGAACAGCTTTACCGCACTGCCACAATTCTGGCTGGGCATCCTTACCATCGGGCCTGAAAATCAGAGCCGAACAGTTTTCCGGTTGTTGCGAAATTGCACATATGGTTGATCATTCCTTAACGATCCCTTGCCTATCGTCACGCCCCCATGAATGAGTGCGTCAAATTGCAATCCGGTCTGAAGAAGGCGCGTTCGCTGCTGGCGGCGCTGGCGCTTGTGTGCACGGCCAGCCTTGGCCCTGCACAGGCGCAAGAGGCGGATGAAATTGATGCCAAACGTGCTGAATATGAGCAGGTAACGCAGGAAATCAGCCTGTCATCGGAACGGCTGGCCAGACTTGCCGCTGATATTGCCGGGATACGCAAGGATTATGCCAGCATCACTGCCGCCCTCATCCAGTCGGCCAAGACCGAGCAGAAACTTGGTCAGGATATTGATGAGATTGGCACAAGACTGGAAGGGCTGAAGGCGCAAGACAGCCATATTCGCGATTCGCTGGCTGAGCGCAGCGATGTGCTGGCCGAAGTGCTGGGCGCATTGCAACGCATGGGGGTCAATCTGCCGCCGGCCATTCTGGTGCGTCCCGAAGATGCGCTGGCCTCGGTGCGCAGCGCTATTTTGCTGGGGACGGTTGTGCCTGAACTGCGCCATGAAACCGAAAAGCTGATGGCGGATCTGAAAGAGCATTCGCGTGTCGTCGCCTCGATCGAGGCTGAGCGGGCGCGGCTGACGGCGTCTGTGACCGAGCAATTGGCTGAAAAGCAGCGGCTGACGCTTTTGCTGGAGGCGCGCAAGAAATTTCAGGAAGAAACGCAGGCAATCATCAAGACCGAACAGGACAATGCGCAGGCGCTTGCTGCGCGCGCGCGCAGCCTGAAAGACCTGATTGCCGCCCTTGACGATCAGGCTAGGCAGAAGGCCCAAGAGCAGGCGCGCCTTGAGGCCTTGCCGGTTCCCGAGGCCAACCGGCTGCTGGAGCGCATTCCTTTTAGCTCATTGAAAGGTCAGATTGTCTTGCCTGCTATTGGCGCGATAAAACGCCGGTTTGGCGCCAATGACGGTAACGGATCAGTGATGCAAGGTGACATGGTTGCGACACAATCAGGCGCCATCGTCACTGCACTTGCGGATGGTGAAATACTTTATGCCGGACCATTTCGTTCCTATGGTCAACTCTTGATCCTTGATGCGGGTGGCGGTTATCATGTCGTTCTGGCGGGGATAGACAGGCTGACTGTCGCGTCCGGTCAATCTGTTCTGGCAGGTGAGCCGGTTGGTGTGATGGGTGAGGCAAGAGTGGCAAGCACTTCAGCCGCACAGGATGCAAATACCACATTGGGGCTCTATATCGAGTTCCGCAAGGATGGTAAACCGGTTGATCCGGCCCCGTGGTGGGCCGACCGTGTTTCTGGAAGGACGTGAAATGATGCGGAAACTCTCGCTCTTGCTTGCCGGTGCGCTTATGGGCGCGACCGCCATGAGCCTTGTCTATGGCACTCCGGGCACGGCAGCGAATGCGGCGGGAGCCGAGACCTACAAGCAGCTTGCCATTTTCGGCGATATTTTTGAGCGTGTGCGCGCCCAATATGTGACGCCGCCCGATGACAAATCGCTGGTTGAAAATGCCATCAACGGCATGCTGACCTCGCTTGATCCGCATTCCTCCTTCATGAATGCGGAAGCTGCACAGGATATGCGCGTGCAGACCAAGGGCGAATTTGGCGGCCTTGGCATTGAAGTCACCATGGAAAACGAGTTGGTCAAGGTTATTGCGCCGATTGACGACACGCCCGCTGCCCGGGCAGGTGTTCTGGCAGGTGATTACATTGCAAAGATCGATGGCGAGGAAGTGCGTGGCCTGACCCTTAATGACGCCGTGCAGAAGATGCGCGGGCCGGTTTCGACACCGATCACGCTGACCATTTTGCGCGAGGGCGCAGACAAGCCGTTCGACATCAAGGTCGTGCGCGACATCATCAAGGTGAAGGCGGTTAAATTCCGCACCGAAGATGATGTTGGCTATATCAAGATCGCCTCTTTCACCGAAAAGACCTTCGATGATCTTGAAGCGGCCATCACGGCGATCAAGAAGGACATCCCCGACGACAAGCTCAAGGGCTATGTGCTCGACCTGCGCCTCAATCCGGGCGGGTTGCTTGATCAGGCGGTTAGCGTTTCAGACGCTTTTCTCGACCGTGGCGAGATTGTTTCGACCCGTGGCCGTGATCCCAAGGATGTGACCCGCTTTGATGCCCGCCCCGGTGATGCCGTCGATGGCAAGCCGCTGGTGATTCTCATCAATGGCGGATCGGCCAGCGCTTCTGAAATCGTTGCCGGTGCGTTGCAGGATCTGCGCCGCGCCACGGTGGTCGGCACCCAGTCTTTTGGCAAGGGTTCGGTTCAGACCATCATTCCGCTGGGCGAAAATGGTGCGCTGCGCCTCACGACAGCGCTGTATTACACGCCATCCGGCAAATCGATCCAGGGCAAGGGCATTGCACCCGACATCAAGGTTGATCAGCCATTGCCACCTGAATTGCAGGGGCGTGACCTGACGCGCGGTGAATCTGACCTCAAGGGACACATCAAGGGCGCTGAGGAAGAAGATAGCGGCTCCGGTTCGGTTGCCTATGTTCCGCCCGAGGCCAAGGATGATCTTCAACTGAACTATGCGCTGGAACTGTTGCGTGGCCAGAAGACCGATCCGGCCTTCCCGCCCAACCCGGACAAGGCTGTTTTGAACCAGTAATGATGCCGGGTCAGGCGGCGCAGACTTGTTCAGGGGGCGGAGAGGACATATTGCTTGTCTGACAAGAAGGAGATCGACCGGCCCCTTGGACAGGGATTGGGGCAGGGACAAAAACCGCTGCACAGGGCGGAGCCGCGTGTTCCTGTTGCCATGGGAGCAATCATTGGCGGTCTTGTCGTTGTCGCCCTGCTGGGCGCTTCCACCATGATTGCGCTGCGTGAACGGCCATGGCGCCAGCCGGAAGTCATTGCCACACCCCAATCCTTGCCTGAAGCAACCACAAATGCGGCCTCTTCGCCGCAAATCTCTGCCCAGCCCGCCCAGCCCGGTGGGCCGCAGATCATTCGTGTTCAGCAAGAAGAGCACGGAGAAGATGGCCCGATCATTATCCGCGATCCATCCGCCCTGCATCAGGATTTGCGCATTGCCCATCTGCCGGATCGAGCATTGATTGAAGAAACAGACGCAGGCCCCTTGCCCAAGCGTGCAGCAGATGGCAGGCGGCCTTTTGATGTCTATGCCCGGCCCTGGTCAGGCACGCGCGGTGCGCGTGTCGCCATTGTCATTGGCGGTCTGGCTGTATCGCAAACCGGCACGCAGGCTGCGATTGCGCAATTGCCGCCGGAGGTGACGCTGGCTTTTGCTTCAGGCGGCAATTCGATCGGTCGCTGGATGCAGGAAGGCCGCCGCAAGGGTCATGAAATCATCATGCAGATGCCGATGGAGCCTTTCGATTATCCAGCCATTGATCCCGGCCGCAACACGCTGACCGTGGAGGCCTCTCAAACTGAAAATCTGCAAGCCCTGCATCGGGTGTTGTCGCGCACCACCAATTATGTTGGCGTCATGAATTATATGGGGGCACGCTTCAGCGCCGACAGTCAGGCGCTTGGTCCCATCATGCATGAATTGGCGGTGCGTGGCCTTGGCTATCTGGATGACGGCTCTTCTGCGCGCAGCCGCGCCCCGGAACTGGCCGCACAGGAACACATGCCGCTTGCTGTTGCCGATACGCAAATTGATGCGGTGCAGGATCGTGACGCAATCTTGAAAAAACTCGATGAGCTGGAAGCCACGGCGCGGGCAAAGGGCAGCGCTATCGGCATTGGCTCCGCCTTCGGCATGACGGTTGACGCGGTCGCCACATGGGTTGAAGAAGCAAAGATGCGCGGCATTGAGATTGTGCCGATTTCCGCCCTTGCCAATGATCCGGAGAAACGCTGAGCCATGTCAATCAAGAGATCTGTAGACGCCAAAAGCCTGCCCTATCGTGCCTGTGTGGGGGTGATGGTGCTCAATCATGAGGGGCTGGTCTGGACCGGGCACCGCCTTCCCGAACCTCAGGACGAAACGACAGGCTCCGACCTGTTGTGGCAAATGCCGCAAGGCGGCATCGATAAGGGCGAAGAGCCGCTTGCTGCTGCCCGGCGTGAGCTTTTTGAGGAAACCGGCATGGAAAATGTATCTCTGCTGGGAGAGGTGGCGGACTGGCTCTATTATGATTTGCCGCCTGAACTGACAGGGCTGGCCCTCAAAGGGCGCTATCGTGGACAGATGCAGAAATGGTTTGCCTTTCGTTTTGAGGGTGATGAAAGCGAAATCCGGATCAACCCGCCGCCTGCGGGCAATCCGGCTGAATTTGACCGCTGGGACTGGCTGCCCATGGCGGATTTGCCGAGGCTGATCGTGCCCTTCAAGCGCCAGGTTTATGAGGATGTGGTCAAAGCCTTCCGGCATCTTGCCGGATAAGATTTGCACATGGGAATACGGTGCATTCTGTCGAAAGCACACAGGATACTCTACCTATATCTATCTGTAGCTAAAGCCTGTCTCCCGAACTGGGAACCAGTTTCGGGATAAAGACATGCGTAAAAACAAAGATTTAAAGCGGGTCGCGTGAATCTGAAAGATTGCGACACGCTTTAAAAAGGCCGGAAACAGGACAGTTTCCCGCCTTTTTCATGTTTTGGAATTCCATGCGGAATCTGGGGCTGGCGCATATCTAAAATCGAATTATATTCGATGTTAACTTATATATTTGCAAGGAAGCTGCGTTCATTTGATGATAAAAGCATTGATGTTCTTAATTAGTGCATCTTTGCGAAAGAATGCCGGGTGAGAATCGGGTGGAGAAAATGAATCAGGCTTTGCGCATGGGGACGCTGGGTGCTGCTGACAGCGCAGCAACGGCCGGTGCGTTTCTTACCATCGACCTTGGCGCTGTTCGTGAAAACTACCGCCGCCTGAAGGCGCAGCTTGGTGCTGCGCGCTGTGCCGGTGTGGTCAAGGCGGATGGCTATGGTCTTGGCGCCAGCCATGTGGCGCGCGCCCTGATGGGTGAAGGCTGCACCACCTTCTTTGTTGCCCATGTGGGTGAAGGCATTGCATTGCGCGCTGCCATCGGGCCTGACCCGGTCATATATGTTTTGAACGGCCTGCCGCCTCGTGCCGAGCCTGATGCGCTGGCTGCCGGTCTTGTCCCCGTTCTCAACAGTATCGGGCAATTGTCGGCATGGCGCAAAATGGCTGCAACTGCCGGTCATGCGCTCCCGGCTGCCTTGCAGGTGGACAGTGGCATGTCGCGGCTTGGCATGTCGGCTGCGGAAGTTGAAGCTGTGGCTGCTGACCCTGCGACCCTTGAAGGCATTGAGCTTTTACTGGTGATGAGCCATCTGGCCTGTGCGGATGAAGCGGATCATGTCGCCAATGATGCGCAGCGTCTTGAATTTGACCGGTTGCGCGCCCTGCTGCCTGCCGTTCCGGCCTCGCTTGCCAATTCCTCCGGCATCTTTTTGAATTCCGCCTATCATCACCAGCTTGCCCGGCCAGGGGCTGCTCTTTACGGTATCAACCCCACGCCGGGGCAGGAAAACCCGATGCTGCCGGTCATCCGGCTGCAAGCCAAAGTGATCCAGACACGCACAGTCGAAAAGGGGGTCGGCATCGGCTATGGCCACCGAAGCATTGCGCAAGACCCAACGCGGCTGGCCACCATTTCATTGGGCTATGCCGATGGCTGGCATCGACAGGCCGGTGCCAGCGCCCGTTTCAAGGGGATGATCTTGCCCTTTATCGGGCGCGTCTCCATGGATTCCATCATCCTTGATATTTCAACCCTGCCAGAAGGTGCGCTGAAAGAGGGGGATCTGGTTGATCTGATCAATGCTGAACAGACCATTGATGATGTGGCCCCTTCCTATGGCAGCATTGCCTATGAGGTGCTGACCAGTCTTGGCCATCGTTTCCACCGCATCCATATTGGCGCGTGATCTTGCTGGAGCGCTCCTTCGTTTTTCGGAGTAAGACATGAAAATACTGGTTCTGGGTAGCGGCGTAATCGGTGTGACCACCGCCTTTTTCCTGAGTGAGGCTGGCCATGAGGTCACGGTCATTGACCGCCAGGATGGTCCGGCGCTGGAAACCTCTTTTGCCAATGCGGGCGAGGTGTCGCCCGGTTATTCCTCGCCATGGGCAGGGCCTGACATTCCCTTCAAGGCGCTGAAATGGCTGATGATGAAGCATGGCCCGCTGGTTTTAAAGCCCACGCTCGACCCGCATATGTATGTATGGCTTTTGAAGATGCTGCGCAATTGCACCAGTGCGCGCTATGCACTCAACAAATCACGCATGGTGCCGATTGCCGAATATAGCCGTGATGTGATGAAAGACCTGCGTTCACGCACCAATATTTCCTATGACCAGCGTATGCAGGGCACATTGCAGCTGTTTCGCACTCAAAAGCAGCTTGATGGCATCGGTGGCGATGTCAGTGTGCTGAAAAAAACCGGTGTCGCCTATGAAGTTCTTGATCCGGAAGGCTGCATTGCCGTTGAACCCGGCCTTGCAAATTCACGTGGCAAGTTTTCCGGCGGATT
This sequence comes from Aquamicrobium segne, assembly GCF_042656785.1. Lineage (NCBI taxonomy): Bacteria > Pseudomonadati > Pseudomonadota > Alphaproteobacteria > Hyphomicrobiales > Phyllobacteriaceae > Aquamicrobium > Aquamicrobium segne. The sequence continues at coordinate 56,969 of NZ_JBHSLL010000062.1, read as the reverse complement.
GCGTCTGCCCGGTGATGAAACCGGCGACTGCTATATGTTTACCCAGCAGCTTGAGGAAATCGCCAAGGCTGCGGGCGTGACGTTTGAATATGGTGTCACCATTACCGGCATCGAGGCTTCCGGTGGCAAGATCACCGGCGTCATGACAGATGCCGGCAGGCGCAGCGCCGATAGCTATGTCATGGCGCTCGGCTCTTATTCGCCGATCTGGATGCGCAAGCTTGGCCAGTCGATTCCGGTCTATCCGGTCAAGGGCTATTCGATTACGGTTCCGATCAAGGATGCTTCCCGGGCGCCTGAATCAACCATCATGGACGACACCTACAAGATCGCCATCACCCGTCTTGGCGACCGTATTCGTGTTGGTGGCACGGCAGAGATTTCCGGCTATAATCTTGATCTCCATGATGCCCGCCGCGACACGCTGGTGAATTCGGTAAGCGATCTGTTTCCCGGAGCCGGAGATTTTGACCAGATGACTTTCTGGGCCGGTCAGCGCCCGATGACGCCGGATGGACCGCCAATCATCGGAATGTCGAAATATTCCAACCTTTACCTTAACACGGGCCATGGCACACTTGGCTGGACCATGGCTTGCGGCTCGGCGCGGGTGCTTGCCGATCTGATGTCAGGCCGCAAGCCTGATGTGGATGCCAGTGCGCTGGGGCCACAGCGCTACACAGCCTGAAGGTTCATGTTTCGGGTATGAAATTCAGCGCCACACCATTGATGCAATAGCGCAAGCCAGTGGGGGGCGGACCATCGGGGAAAACATGGCCCAGATGGCTGCCGCAATTGGCGCAATGCACCTCCGTGCGGACCATGCCGCGGCTGCGATCTTCAGTGGTTGCAACCGAGCCGGGCACCGGATCGTTAAAACTTGGCCAGCCGGTGCCGCTCTCGAATTTGAGTGTGGCTTCAAACAGTTTTTCATCGCAGCCCGCGCAATGAAAAGCGCCTGCGCGGTGTTCATGCAGCAGGGCGCAGCTTCCCGGACGTTCGGTGGCATGCTGGCGCATGACCGCATATTGTTCGGGCGAAAGCCGCGCCCGCCATTCGGCATCGCTGCGGGTGACGGGGAAAGTGGCGCTATCCATGAAATTCTCCTGCCAATGCGGTTGTTTTAACTTTTAAATAGGGATGCAGACGGCATCTGACCAGCGCTAAAGCTTGTCTCTTGAGACTTGAAAACCAGTTTCGAGATAAAGACATACGTAATAACAATAACTTAAAGCGTGTCGTATGAATCTGAAAGATCGCGACATGCTTTAAGGCAAACAAACCGGTTTTGTAGCGCCTTTCCTTATGCGCCGACTTTGTGTAAAGCCATGGTCAACAATTCTCGCAACGTCACTATGGGTACAGACCATGGATAAATTCACCAAACTCACTGGCGTCGCCGCACCCTTACCCATCGTCAATGTCGATACCGACATGATCATCCCCAAGGATTATCTGAAGACGATCAAGCGCACAGGGCTTGGCACCGGCCTGTTTGCCGAAATGCGCTATCATGAGGATGGTTCGGAAAATCCCGACTTCGTGCTGAACAAGCCAGCCTATCGCAATGCGCAAATTCTGGTTGCCGGTGATAATTTTGGCTGCGGTTCCAGCCGCGAACATGCGCCATGGGCGCTGCTTGATTTCGGTATCCGTTGCGTGATCTCGACCTCATTTGCCGATATTTTCTACAATAACTGCTTCAAGAATGGCATTTTGCCGATTACGGTCAGCCCTGAAGATCTCGACAAGCTGATGGATGATGCCTCGCGTGGCGCCAATGCCACCTTGTCGGTCGATCTGGAAGCCAAGGAAATCCGTGGCCCTGATGGCGGCGTCATCGCCTTTGATCTGGATGAGTTCCGGCGTCACTGCCTGTTGAACGGTCTCGACGATATCGGGCTGACCATGGAAAAATCCACCCTGATCAGCACATTTGAGGCAAAAAACGCCGAAACGCGCCCCTGGGCCTGATCTGTTTGGGCTTTGTGCTGTGTCAAAAAATTCCATCCGCTTGCAAAACATCCTAAAGCGGGTCGCAATCTTTCAGATTCACGCAACCCGCTTTAAGCTTTTGTTTTTATGCATGTCTTTATCTCGAAACTGATTCTTAAGTTCGAGAGACAGGCTTTAGCAAAATAACCACTCACGCCCTTTTTTAGGAAACACGACATGGCTGTGAAAAAACTTCTTCTTCTTCCCGGTGACGGGATTGGTCCCGAAGCCATGGCGGAGGTGAAGAAGCTGATTGCTGTCATGAATACGCAAGGTGCGGGCTTTGAGACCGAGGAAGGTCTGGTTGGCGGCTGCGCTTATGATGCCCATGGGCAGGCCATTTCCGAGGCCGATATGGAAAAGGCGCTGGCGGCGGATGCCGTGCTGTTTGGCGCGGTTGGCGGCCCAAAATGGGACCCTGTTCCTTACGAGGTTCGCCCTGAAGCCGGGTTGTTGCGCCTGCGCAAGGATCTTGAGCTGTTTGCCAATCTGCGTCCGGCCATCTGCTATCCGGCTCTTGCTTCGTCCTCTTCGCTGCGGCAGGAGGTGGTGGAAGGGCTTGATATTCTTATCGTGCGTGAACTGACCGGTGGTGTCTATTTTGGTGAACCCAAGCAGATCATTGATCTGGGCAATGGCCAGAAGCGCGGTATCGACACGCAAGTGTATGACACATTCGAGATCGAGCGCATTTCGGGCGTCGCCTTTGAACTGGCGCGTACCCGCAACAACCATGTCACCTCCATGGAAAAGCGCAATGTCATGAAGTCGGGCGTGTTGTGGCATGAGGTTGTGTCTGCCACGCATAAGGCAAAATACAGTGACGTGAAACTGGACCACATGCTGGCCGATGCCGGTGGCATGCAGTTGGTGCGCTGGCCCAAGCAGTTTGACGTGATTGTCACCGACAATCTGTTTGGCGACATGCTTTCCGATGTGGCGGCAATGCTGACCGGTTCGCTGGGCATGTTGCCTTCTGCCTCATTGGGGGCACCTGATCCAAAAACCGGCAAGCGCAGGGCACTTTATGAGCCGGTGCATGGTTCAGCACCCGATATTGCAGGCAAAGGCATTGCCAATCCGCTGGCCATGATTGCCTCTTTTGCCATGTGCCTGCGCTATTCCTTCAACATGATTGAAGAGGCCGACCGTCTGGAAAAGGCGATTTCTGCTGTTCTCGATGAAGGCTATCGCACCAGCGATATCATGTCAGAGGGCATGAAGCAGGCCAGCACCAGCGAGATGGGCGACGCTATCGTCGCCAAATATCGCGGCTGAACCTAGGGTCAGGACCTGTTAATTTGATCAGAATGGCGCTTGAAACGACAAGAAAATGCAAGGAGAAGTCCAATGGTCGATGTGCTTCCATCGACCGAGGGCTTCGACGTGGCAGTTTGAAGCCGTTTCAGCGTCCCTTTGGATGTGGTTCATTTGGTCGGCAACAGCGTCGAAAAGCCTTGAAAATGTTCATATTTCCTGCGCCTTTTCTTCTCGTATCCAACCAAATGACCTCACATCATTCTAAACAAATTAGCAGATCATGACCCTAAGGTCAGACCGCGCTCTTTGCCCGCAATGAGCTGGTCTTGAACAGCCATTCCTCCTCCACGCTGCTTGGTATCAGCCTGATGGCTGCCGCCATGCTTTTGGTGCCGACACTGGATGGCATCGCCAAAATGCTGAGTGCGTCCTATTCTCCTTTGCTGATAAGCTGGGCGCGCTACGCATTTTCCTGCATCTTTGTGCTGCCATGGGCGCTTTTGCATCGCGGCAGAAATTTTTTGCCGCGTGAAGAACTGCCCGCTCACGCCTTGCGTACCTTTTTTGCAGCAGCATCCATGTGTTGTTTTTTCATGGCGATTTCATTTTCGCCCATGGCCGATGTCACCAGCGCCTATTTCGTCGGCCCCATCATTGCTGCCTTGCTGTCCGTCTTTATTCTGGGTGAGGCACTGACCGCCCGCAAACTGGCAGCGCTGGTTTTCGGTTTTATCGGCGCTCTCATTATCGTCAATCCGGCCGGGGGGCTGAATATCGGCCTGTTGCTTGGGGCAACCGCAGGTGGGTTCTTTGCGCTTTATGCCATCACAACAAGGCAGGCCTCACGCGCCAGTGATCCTGTCAGCACACTGGCCTTCCAGTGTCTGTTTGGCACCTTCATCCTCGCCCCGCTGGCGATCTGGCAATGGTCGCTGCCGAGCATGGACCAGCTTTATCTGCTCTTTGTCATGGGGGCGATTTCAGCAGCCTGCCATTTCATGACCATCAGCGCCTTTCGCCATGCAGAGGCCTCACTGCTGGCGCCATTGGCTTATCTGGAACTGCTCAGTTCCGTTGCGGTCGGCTATCTCATGTTCAATGATCTGCCCGGCCCCCGCATTGGCATTGGCGCGATGTTGATTGTCGCAGGTGGATTGATTCTGGTGCAGCGGCGCAAGATGCTTCAGGCTTATTGAAGGAGGTGTCTGGATGGCACCCCTCATGGATTGCAAGTTTTACTGTTATGAGGATTTTGGCTTTTTCCGGGGCTTGGCCGGAGCAATTGGATTGGCAGGTTTCTTGCCAGATTTCGGTTTGGCTGGCTTTCCGGCCTTGCTCTTTGCTTCCCAGGGTTTGTCTTTCCCGGTAAAATTACCCTTGCCACGATGTGGCTTCTTGTCGGGTCGTGGCGTGCGGTAGGCGCTGCGTCCAAAATCAGGTTCACCTTCAACCATGGCAACGCGGATATTGCCCTGAATGGTCATTTGCGGGCCGATGGCCTGCAAGAAGCTGTCGGCGCTATTGGCCGCAATCTGCACAAAAGTTTCTTCCGGCTGCATACGGATGGCGCCAATCTCACGCTTGGTCAGATCTGCGGTGCGGCACAGCATCGGGATCAGCCAGCGAGGCTCGGCATTCTGCTTGCGGCCAACGGAGAGCGAAAACCAGACGCTGTCACCAAAATCATCACGGTCTCTGGAGGGGGTTCCTGCATGATTTGCAGATTTGCCCATGGCAGGAAGCGGCCCGCTTTCCGACAGATATTCAGGTGCAGAACGGCTGGACCGGTTCTGGCGCAGATAGGCGGCGGCCATCTGTTGCGGACCAAATTTTTCAAGCAGGGTTGTCACAAATTCCTGTTCGCTTTCGCCCACCGGCTCTGACAGGGCCGGATCGGCAAGCATCCGCTCATTGTCACGTGCAATCACATCTTCGGCTGAAGGCGGGCGCGCCCATTCGGCGGCAATGCGGGCTGCCTGCAACACACGCTCACAGCGGCGGCGTGCGGGGTGGGGCACGATCAGTGCGCTGATGCCCTTGCGTCCGGCACGACCGGTGCGGCCGGAGCGGTGCAGAAGCGTGTCCGGATTGGTGGGCAGATCGGCATGGATCACCAGTTCAAGCCCTGGCAGGTCAATGCCGCGTGCCGCCACATCGGTGGCAATACACACCCGGGCGCGCCCGTCGCGCATGGCCTGCAAGGCATGGCTGCGCTCGTTCTGGCTCAATTCGCCTGAAAGCGCCACCACTGAAAAATTGCGATTGTTCAGCCGCGCTGTCAGGTGATTGACGGCAGCGCGCGTATTGCAAAACACAATGGCGTTGCGCGCCTCATAAAAGCGCAGCACATTGACGATGGCGTTGTCACGATCGGAAGCAGCCACCAGCAAGGCGCGATATTCAATATCATGGTGCTGTTTTGCCTCGCCCGCCGCCTCGATGCGCACCGCATTGTGCTGATATTTTTTGGCAAGCGTTGCAATGGCGCGCGGCACGGTTGCCGAAAACATCAATGTGCGTCGCTCAGCTGGCGCTTCACCCAGAATAAATTCCAGATCTTCGCGAAAGCCGAGATCAAGCATCTCATCGGCCTCATCCAGCACCACGGCGGTCAAACCGGAAATATCGAGCGCCCCACGTGTGATGTGGTCGCGCAGGCGGCCGGGTGTGCCAACCACAATATGCGCCCCACGCTCCAATGTTCTGCGCTCGGAGCGCATATCCATGCCGCCGACACAGGTGGCAATGGTGGCGCCAGTCTGTTCGTAGAGCCATGAAAGTTCACGTGCCACCTGCAAGGCCAGTTCACGTGTGGGCGCAACCACCAGGCCCAGCGGGGCCTGAGCCTGGCCAAAGCGTTCAGCTTCACCCAGCAATGTTGGGGCCAGCGCCAGCCCGAACGCCACGGTCTTACCGGAGCCGGTCTGGGCTGAGACCAGCGCATCCGCCTGCTTCACGGCAGGCTCAAGAACGGCTTTTTGTACGGCGGTCAGTTCCAGATAGCCACGCTTTTCCAGCGCTTTGGCCAGCGCAGGCGCAATACCTTCAATCATTATTGTCATCTTTCGGCAATGTCAGGCTTGTTTGCGGCCTGCAACAAGTAAAGTCGGCCGCAAGCGGCAAATGCAAGCGCGACCGAAACGAATCTTGCGCCGCTCCTACTGCGCCTTGTCACACTTGTACAGTGCAATACAATTGACTCTTGCGGCAAAACGCGCCAAAAGCGCTCCGAACAGGGCGTTTTTGACATGCGTGGCCTTATTTTGGCTCATCTTTCATCGGGCGGCATTTTCAGCCGCAAGGACCCGGCTGGCGCCGGGCGCATGAGCGCGCCTGTGCTTTCGACCAAAACCATGGCCAAAAAAACGACCGCCACTACGGTCTGATCTCCCTTGGCCTGCTCGCCCTCTCCCCGGGTCCGGTCTGAGGGAGGCGGGACCCGCAACTGGCCAGCGGGTTTCTCCAAGCAAGCAAGCGGAGAGCGACAGGAGATAGATTTTATGGGCTTCAAGGTTGCGGTTGTCGGCGCCACAGGAAATGTGGGCCGCGAAATGCTCAATATTTTAGAAGAGCGCGGCTTTCCCGTCAGTGAGGTTGTGGCGCTTGCCTCGCGTCGCAGTCAGGGCACCGAAGTGTCTTTTGGTGACAGGACGCTGAAGGTCAAGGCGCTTGAGACCTATGATTTTTCCGACACGGACATTGCCTTCATGTCTGCCGGTGGCAATATTTCCAGGGAATGGGCGCCCAAGATCGGCAAGCAGGGCTGTGTTGTCATCGACAATTCCTCCGCCTACCGCACCGACCCGGACGTCCCGCTGATTGTGCCGGAAGTCAATCCTGCCGCCATTGATGGTTTTACAAAGAAAAACATCATTGCCAATCCGAATTGCTCGACCGCACAAATGCTGGTGGCGCTCAAGCCCTTGCATGATGCGGCCACCATCAAGCGGGTTGTGGTTTCCACCTATCAGTCGGTTTCAGGTGCGGGCAAGGAGGGTATGGACGAATTGTTTACGCAGACCCGCGCCGTGTTTGTGGCTGATCCGGTTGAAGCCAAAAAATTCACCAAGCGGATTGCCTTCAATGTGATCCCGCATATTGATTCCTTCATGGAAGACGGGTCCACCAAGGAAGAATGGAAGATGGTGGCCGAGACCAAGAAGATGCTCGACCCGAAGATCAAAGTCACGGCAACCTGTGTGCGGGTGCCGGTTTTCATCGGCCATTCCGAAGCCGTCAATCTTGAGTTTGAAAAGCCGATCACCGCCGAAGAAGCCCGTGATATCCTGCGTGAAGCACCGGGCTGTCTGGTCATCGACAAGCATGAAGATGGCGGCTACATCACGCCGATCGACAGTGCGGGTGAAGATGCTACCTACATCTCCCGTATCCGCGAAGATTCAACCCTTGATAATGGCCTGAACCTGTGGATCGTGTCGGATAATCTGCGTAAAGGGGCAGCCCTTAACACCATTCAGATTGCCGAGCTTTTAATTGCCCGCGGGTTGATCCAGCCAAAGCAGCAAGCCGCCTGACCCTTTTGCCGGCAGATGGTTTTTTCTGGTGCGGTATAAGGGCGGTTAAAATAAACAGTTTAGAGCGCTGTGCATCCAGCGCTCTAAACAACATTGCGCCCGCCAGCCTTGGCCAGCGCTTCGGGAGTGTCGACATCGACAGCGGCATCTGCCCCGATCTCGACATCAATAATGTCCAGCTCGCTTGTTTCAACCAGATGGCGGGCGCCAATATCGCCGTGCAGACCAGCAACAGTTTCAAATAATGAGCGGGGCAGGATGACGGGATTGCCACGCTTGCCGTTACTGACGGCCCGTACAATGCTGGTTCCACCGCTGGTGCGGAATTCATGGATCAGAAGATCCATATCCTCACTGGTGATATTGGGCATATCACCCAGAACGATCAGGGCTCCATCGGCAGAATCTGGCACAGCCGCAATTGCGGTCTTGAGCGAGGTGGACAAGCCGTCGGCAAAAGCAGGATTGTGAACCAGCCTCAGGTCAAGATCCTGCAAGGCTGCTTCCACCAGTTCGCGCTGATGGCCGGTGACCAGAAGCGCGCCATCCGCCTTTGTCGCCAGAACCCGTGCAGCGGTGCGGTGGACCAGTGGCTCATCATCAAACAGAGCCAGCATCTTGTTGGGGCCGCCCATGCGGCTGGAGCGGCCAGCCGCCAGCACTACAGCGTGTACTTTAGGGTGATCGGATGGTGGCGGGGCTCCACGCGGTTGTGGTCTGGAAGGAATTTCCATCAACAGACCGCCAACACCCATTGCAGCAATATCGTGAGAGGTTACGCCAATTCCGGCAAAAATACGGTCCAGTGCCCAGTCAAAGCCATTGGGGCGGGCGCTGCGTGCACAGCCCGGGGCGCCAAGGACTGGCTTGCCCTCGTGTTCGCCCAGCACAAACAGATTACCCGGATCAACCGGCATCCCGGAGCGCAAGACCTTGCCGCCGGATGCGCGGATCGCCGCGGGGATCACATCATCTTCCGGGTCGCTTAAGGATGAGGCGCCAAAGATCAGCACCATATCGCTGCGCGCCGCCAGGTCATGGATTGCATCGGCCACATCTTTTGCCGTGTGAGGGGTACGCAATTCGTCGCAAATATTGCTGCCCGAGCGCAGTAACCGGCTTTTGGTGGTCTGCGAGGTTTTATCCAGAACGCTTTCCTTCATGCCCGGCAAAACGGTCTGCACAAGGCCGACCTGATGCGGCTGGAAGGCATGAACGGCAAAGGCAGAACGACCAGCGGCCAATTGCACAATGGCCTCCACGGCGGAAGAGGACATGGCAAAGGGAATGATCTTCAGGGTTGCGATCATCTGGCCGGGAGTTACCGAAACATAGGGGGCCAGCGTTGCCAATGTGGCATCGGGATCGATTTCGTTGATGGCGTCGACCAGCGCCTTGTTCACGGTAAACAGACCGGCGCGCTCGGCAAAAATACTGACACGCCCGGTGGTTGCCGGTTTGGCCTGCGCTCCACTAAACTCAAGCGCTGCTGCAATGCGGGTTGCAGCCTCATTTTCCTCAATATCGCCTTCTTCCAGAATTGCCACGACAACCTGTTCAATGTGGGCGGCGCGCAATGTTTCAATATCTTCAGCGCTCAATATATGGGCCTTGCGGATACGCTTGCCGCTTGCCGTGATTGAATGCGCCAGCAAAGCTCCTTGTGCCTGGTCGATAGGAACCGGGCCATATTTCATATCGCTACTTTCCTGCCTTGATGCCGCGTGTGCGAAAAGCCTGTACGATTTGGGCAAGGATTGCAACTGCGATTTCTGAAGGGTTTGCCGCTGTAATGTCGAGCCCGATTGGTGCGTGGATGCGCGCAATCTGTTCCTGGCTTATACCGGCAGTCAAAAACCGTTCAACCCGTCTGGCATGTGTCTTGCGGCTGCCCAGTGCCCCGACATAAAAACAATTGGCTGCAAGGGCGGCCTGAAGCGGCATGTCGTCAATCTTGGGGTCATGCGTCAAAGCCGCCAGCGCGGTATAATCGTCAAGCGGCATCCGGGCCAGCGCCTCCTGCGGCCAGCAGGCCTGCAAGTTGCCATCGGGAAAACGCTCTTTTGTTGCAAAAGCCGTGCGCGGATCAATAATTTCAACCGGAAAACCGGCAATGCGGGCCATGGGTGCGAGTGCTTGAGTGATATGCACCGCACCGACAAGAACAAGGCGTGGCGATGGCACATGAACATTGAGAAACAAGGCGTGACCTTCAACCTCGATGTTGCATGATTTTCCGGTGCGCAATGCCTCGGTCACGGCTTCGCCCAATGGGCCTTTCACCTCGTCTTCCTGGCGCAGCAAATAGCTTGAGCCATTGTCCAGATTGGTGACGACAATGGCGGCGCGACGTGCATGGCGTTCTTTGTTGAGTGCTTCAAGAACATCACGTTTCATAAGTTCGATCCTAGAGCACTTTGCAGTCAGATGGAAATATCTGGCGCGGCTCAATTAAGCGCCTGGATTGTCTAAAACCTGCCTCCCGGACCGGGAACCGGTTTCGGGATAAGGACAGGCATAAAAACAAGGGTTTAAAGCAAGCGTGTGAATCTGAAAGATCACGTCATGCTCTAATGTGGTGTCCTGACCGAAAATCAGAAGGGCAGTTTCATGCCGGGCGGAAGCGGCAGGCCGGCCGTCAGTGCGCTGGTCTTTTCCTGCATGATCTGTTCCACCTTGGCTTTGGCATCATTATGTGCGGCCAGGATCAGGTCTTCGAGAATTTCTGCTTCATCGGGTTTGAGCAGGGAAGGGTCGATATGCAGGGCCTTCATGTCAGACTTGCCGGACAGCGTGACACGGACCAGCCCGCCGCCTGACTGGCCTGTTGCGTCGATCAGGGCAATTTCTTCCTGCATGGCCTGCATTTTAGCCTGCATTTCCTTGGCTTTGCCCATCAGGCCGAGCAGATCTTTCATTGCAATATCCTTAAATCAGTTTGTCGGGTTTGCGCGCCCATCAAAGGAAGGGGCCGTTTTTTAATCAGAGTCGTCAGTTTCGGGATCGGTTTCAGGCCCCGTCAGCATATCGCCATCGGCAGTCTGATCCTGCAAAGCGTCGGGAATGCGAATATCAGTGATTTTTGCACCGGGAAAGTGCTCCAGAATTGCAGCCACTGCCGGATCGTTGCGGGCATCAAGCAGGGCGGTTTCGCGCCGTTGCGTTTCCGCCTCAAACAGTGTGCTGCCGCCTTCCTGACTGGACAGCGATACAACCCAATGCCGTCCCGTCCATTGTTTCAACTTGATGGTAAGCTCATTGAGCAGGGTGCGCGGGGCATCTTCGGTAAGGTTGACCTCGGCATGTCCGGGTTCAATACGCACCGGGCGAATATAGCGCTTGATCGAAACCTTGAAGGCGATGTCGCGTTGTGCGTCAGCCAGCGCGATCATGTCGTTGAGGGAGCTAATGGAAACCTGTGGCAGTTCAGGTTCTGGCTGCTCTTTTGGCGGGGCGGTGAAAGAGACGGGTTCTGCCGCCTCCACCAGCCGCATGACTTGCGCATGGCCTGAAGGGGCGGGTCTTGCGGGAGGTATTGCTTGTTGCTGGGCCGGTTGCGGGGTGATTGTGGCTGTTGGAGGATTGCGCGGTGTTTGAACAGGTGCGGATTGGGCTGATTGTGGACGCGGCGCGGAGGCTGACTGGCTGTCGAGTGCTTTGAGCGCCTCATCCAGTGTCGGCAGATCGGCCGCATGGGCAATGCGGATCAGCACCATTTCGGCCGCACTGACCGGGCGGTTCGAGCTTTGCACTTCCGGTATGCCCTTCAGCAGCATTTGCCAGCAGCGCGACAGTACTTTTACGGAAAGCGCATCTGAAAATTCAAGGCCGCGGCGGCGTTCGGCTTCTGAAAGCGAAGCATCCGCGGCTGCATCAGGCACAAAACGCAGGCGTGTCACCAGATGGTTGAACTCGGCCAGATCAGTCAGTACCGAGGCGGGATCGGCGCCCGTATCATATTGGGTGCGAAATTCGCCAAGTGCTGCCGCAACATCGCCCTTCATCAGATGTTCAAACAGATCAATAATCCGGCCGCGGTCGGCAAGGCCAAGCATGGCGCGCACCGCTTCAGCAGAAACCGCACCTCCACCATGGGCAATCGCCTGATCAAGGATGGACAGGCAATCGCGCGCCGAGCCTTCGCCGGCACGGGCAATCATCGCCAGTGCCTCATCGTCAACGGCAACGCCTTCCTGATCGGCAATGCTGCTCAAATGTGTCACCAGCTGGCTGGCATCGATGCGGCGCAGGTCAAAGCGCTGGCAGCGCGACAAAACGGTGATCGGCACCTTGCGGATTTCAGTGGTGGCAAAGATGAATTTGACATGGGGCGGCGGCTCTTCCAGCGTTTTGAGCAGGCCATTGAAGGCCTGTGTGGAGAGCATATGCACCTCGTCGATAATATAGACCTTGTAGCGGGCCGATACCGGCGCATAGCGCACCCGGTCGATAATATCGCGAATATCGTCAATGCCGGTATGGGAGGCGGCATCCATTTCGATCACATCGACATGGCGGCCTTCCATGATGGCCTGACAATGCTCACCTTGCTCGGCAAGGTCGATACAGGGCCTGTCGATTTGTGATGTGCGGTAGTTAAGGGCACGGGCCAGAATGCGGGCTGTGGTTGTCTTGCCCACGCCGCGTACACCCGTCAGCATCCAGGCCTGGGCAATGCGGCCGGAAGAAAAAGCATTGGTGAGTGTGCGCACCATCGGCTCCTGGCCGATGAGTTGTGAAAAATCGGAAGGACGATATTTACGGGCCAGAACCCGGTAGGGCACGGAAAGGGGTCCGGCTTGTGAAATACCCTGATCGCTGGCTCCGGCGTTGTTCATGGATCAACTCTGCTCCAGACAAGTAACAAAAACGCGACCGGAAGCCATGGCCGACGCATGTCCGTTTCGCCGATGCGCCCGAGACAGTCTTTCCCGAGGCACTTAACGGGCAAGCCGTTATGAACGCGGAACTTGATCAACGCGGAACCTGGCGAAGATGAGGCGGGAGGCTGGAACAATGACCCGTTCCGGGCTCGTTAGGGCTGCTTCCTTCCGGACCTGACCCGGTTGGCGAGTGGATCGTCCACCACCAACCTCCCGGTTTTCATATCGGCAATTTGGCCATGAAATGCAAGTGCAGGAATGAAAACATCGTGGCCATGAAGCCAAAACACTTGCAGCGCGGGCAAGCTCGCAATACCGTTCCGATCTGAGGGCAGCAATGTCTTCATTCAAGATCATGCGCCGGTGATGCCGGTTGTGGGAGAACGCCGATGTTGCGCGAACTCAAGACCGGATTTTCGCTGGATGCACGTCTTGAAGCGGACAGTGAGCCGTTGATGTGGCTTGGCCTGTGCGAATTGCGGATCATGAATGACTGCCGCTGGCCCTGGCTCATTCTGGTTCCACAGCGGCCCGGTGCAGAAGAAATCCACGATATGGCGCCGCTGGATCAGGCCATGCTGACTTTCGAGACCAATATGGTGGCGCAGGCGCTCAAACAGGTGAGCGCCTGCACCAAGATCAATATGGCGGCTCTTGGCAATATGGTGCGCCAGCTTCATATCCACGTCATTGCCCGTGATATAGGCGATCCGGCCTGGCCCGGACCTGTCTGGGGCCATGGTGTAGCCAAGCCTTATCAGGCTGATGATTTGCACCGGTTTACAGAAAGAGTTCGGGCCGCATTATAAGCGCCCTTTCCCGTTTTGGATCATTTCTGATGTATTTTCCCTTTTTTGACACGCCTTTGCGTGAACCCAGCCAGTTTGTCGGATTTGCTGGCAATCGCATCGATCGGCAGTCGGAGCGGCGTCCTGATCATTGTGTGTTTGATGCGCTGACCGATCCAAGTGCGCGCATCATGGTTTTAGGCAATGGGCGTGTTCTGCTGCGGCCCCATGGCGAGGCTTTTGATCCGTGGTTTTCGGTGGCCGAATGCGGGCAACTTGGCTTTGATGTTGCAGGCGCCATTCTGCTTGGCACGGCTGATCATGGCCCGGCATTGGCTCTTTCTGCAGCACTTGATCCTGAAAAACCGCTTGCCGGGCTGGAAATTCTGGAACACCGCACCGTCTATATACAGGGGCTGATCGGGGAGCCGGAACTGGGAGCATTGGCGCAGGCGTCTTCCTTGCTGACTTGGAACCACACGCATGGGTTTTGTGGGCGTTGCGGGCAAAAGACGGATATGCGCGCCGGTGGTTATCGGCGCAATTGTCCGGCCTGCGGCACGGATCATTTCCCGCGCACCGATCCGGTGGCAATCATGCTGACGGTGACGGAGGAAAAATGCCTGATGGGGCGCGGGCGGCATTTTGCGCCGGGTTCATATTCCGCCCTTGCCGGATTTATTGAACCGGGTGAGACTTTTGAAGATGCGGTGCGGCGTGAGACTTTTGAAGAGGCCGGTATCCGGCTTGGCCGTGTCGTCTATCACGCCAGCCAGCCCTGGCCTTTTCCGCATTCGCTGATGATTGGCTGCTATGGCGAGCCATTGAATGACGAAATCAATATGGATCTGAATGAGCTGGAAGATTGCCGCTGGTTTTCGCGCAACGAAGTGCGCCTGATGCTGGCGCGCACACACCCGCAGCAGCTTGTCGTGCCGCCGCAAGGTGCGATTGCTCACCATCTGATCAGGGCCTGGGCGGAAAATACGCCGTAAGGTCAGGCATCTATATTAGAGCATTTTGCAGTCAGATGGAAACATCTGGTGTCGCAGAAGTGCGGCTAAAACAAGAGATTAGAGCATTTCACCCGTTTCCGTAAAAACAAGAAATGCTCTAGGTATCTATATTTTGTGTGGCGCGAAATTCATGGGCCGGATAGACGCCCAGAATGCGCACCTCCCTGGAGAAAAAGCGCAATTCCTCAAGGGCGTTTTTCAAGCCCGGATCATCGGGATGGCCTTCCACATCGGCATAAAACTGTGTGGCCGTGAAGGCCCCCAATTGATAGCTTTCCAGCTTGGTCATGTTGACGCCATTGGTGGCAAAGCCACCTGTCGCCTTGTAAAGGGCTGCGGGCACGTTGCGCACACGAAAGACAAAAGTGGAAATCATTGCCTGCCCGTTGATGCGTGGCGCCCAGCTTTTGGTTTTTGACAGCACCACGAAACGGGTGACATTGTTTTCAGTGTCCTCGACATTTTCTTCAATGATGTCGAGGCCGTAAAGGCTGGCTGCAAGGTGGGGCGCAAGGGCTGCCATGGTGCGGTCCTGCGTATCTGAAACCAGTTTGGCCGCACCCGCCGTGTCGCCGGCCACGATCGGTGTCCAGCGATTCTTGCGGATATATTTCCGGCACTGGCCAAGCGCATGAATGTGGCTGTGAATCGTGCTGATTTCTTCGCGCCTGACGCCCGGCAGCACCATGAGTTGAAAATGGATCGGTAAAAAATATTCGCCGACAATATGCAGCTTTGATTCGGGCAGCAGATAATGAATATCGGCCACGCGCCCGGCAATCGTGTTTTCGATCGGGATCATCGCCAGATCAGCCTTGCCTGTTTCCACGGCATTGAAGGCGTCTTCAAAGGTCGGACATGGCAAAGGGTCCATGGCGGGGTAGACATTGCGGCAGGCCGTGTCGGAATTGGCGCCCGGTTCGCCCTGAAAGGCAATTTTATTGGTTTTTGCTTTATTGATTTTTGCTGGCATTTTTTGCCCTGTTAATTGGAAAGAATTTCTCTGGCGCGTTCCAGATCTTCAGGCGTGTCAACACCCAGTGGCAGAGAATTGACGATCTCGACATCAATGCGCATGCCAGCCTCCAGAGCGCGCAACTGCTCCAGTTTCTCGCGTTGTTCCAAAACGGAGGGCGTCAGTGCCACAAAGCGCTCCAGTGCGGCGCGCCGATAGGCATAAAGCCCGATATGGTGATAGAGCGGTCCTTCCCCCCAAGGCGCGGTGGCGCGGGTGAAATAGAGCGCTCTCATGCGAAAGGCCGAGAGTGGTGAGCCAATGATCTTCACGACGGCCGGATTGGTTTTTTCCTCATCGCGTACAATCTCGACGCCCAGCGTGGCAATGCCCACAGCTTCATTTTCAAGCGGGCGCAGGGCGGCGGCAACACTGTCGGGGTCAAGCGTTGGCAGGTCACCTTGGATGTTGATGATTGTTTCGACTTTTTTGTGTGGGTCGAGCGCTGCCAGCGCCTCGAAAATGCGATCAGACCCTGATTCGTGATCGGTGCGGGTCAAGATTGTCTCAAAACCATGGGCTGTCACGGCCTCGATGATTTCCCGGGTGTCTGTGGCGACAACGATACGGCCAAGCCCTGCTTCTGCGGCGCGGCGCGCCACATGCACGATCATCGGCAGGCCCGCTATATCGGCCAGTGGTTTGCCCGGTAAACGGGTTGAGGCCATGCGCGCCGGAATAAGAACAAGTGTGGACATGGATACCGTGCGAAATGGAAGTGTCTGTGATAAAGTGTCAAAAGGTCTCACTGATATGCTCTTATAGGTGTTGCAAGAGCGGAGCAAAAGACCTAGTTTTTGCCCAATTTCGCGGCCTTGCGTTTTCAGGGCGGTGAGGGTATTGCCAAAAAAACGGAGGGCGGATCAGTCAGCCGGTTATGGGAGTCTGGGCGGTATGGGTTCATTCGAGGTCAATAAGGTCCTGGGCGCTCTGCTCGGCGCCGTTTTTATCATTTTCTCGGTTGCTATCGTTTCCAACTCGCTTTTTGCTACGCATGCCCCCGAGACGCCAGGCTTTGCCATCGAGGTTGCTGAAGCGGATGCGGGCGGGTCTGCTGCCGATGCTGCCGAAGAAGTTTCGATTGCCGAACTGCTGGCCAGCGCTGATGCCGGTGCAGGTGAGGCCGTGTTCAAGAAATGTGTTGCCTGCCACTCGATTGAAAAGGGCGGTCCAAACAAGGTTGGCCCCGATCTGTGGGACATTGTCGATCGTCCTGTCGGCATGCATGAAGGCTTTTCCTATTCCAGCGCCATGAAGGAATTTTCCAAGGGTGGCGAGGAGAAGTGGACCTTTGACAATCTCGACCATTTCCTCACTTCGCCCAGAGGTTTTATCAAAGGGACCGCGATGGGCTTTGCCGGTCTGAAAAGGGATAGTGAACGGGCCAATCTGATCGCCTATATGCGCGAACAGGCCGACAGCCCGGTTCCTCTGCCCTCACCCGAGGCTGCTGCTCCTGCAGAAGAAGAGGCCGCACCGGCTGAAGAAGCGCCTGCTACAGAGGAAGCTGCACCTGCTGAAGAAGCACCTGAGGCCGAAACGGCTCCTGCAGAAGAGGCTGCGCCGGTCGAGGAAGCGCCTGCTGAGGAGGCCGCACCGGCCGAAGAAGCACCTGCTCCAGAACAGCCCATTGAGCAGGAACAGCCGGCTGAATAATAAATTGTACTTTCGTCGAGTCTTGAAAAAGCCGGGTTTTTCCCGGCTTTTTTGCTACTGTGGACCGGATACGGCATTGTCGTCACAATCCGGGGGAAACTGGCCGGGGGAAACTGGTAAAATGCTGATTCAGGCAGCGAAAGGACAGGGATGAACTTTCACCATATCAAGGCACGGATTTTGGCTCTGGGGCTGACGATTGTCGCTTTGTCGTGCAGCGCATGGGCAGAGGAATGGCACACCACCTCCTCGCTGACTGGCGGTTCCAAATATGGTGAGAATTTTGAACATTATGATTATGTGAACCCGGATGCTCCCAAGGGCGGAACGCTCAATTCCACTGTTATTGGCACTTTTGACAGTTTCAATCCCTATATTGTGCAGGGCACACCGGCAGCAGGACTTGTTCAGTTCGGCGGCGGGCTGCTTTATGACACGCTGATGGAGCAGGCCACCGATGAAGGCAGTGTCAGCCATCCGCTGCTGGCGCAGGCCTATCAATATCCGGATGATTTTTCTTCCGCCACCTATCGGCTTGATCCGCGCGCCCGCTGGCATGATGGTCAGCCAGTGACGGTTGAAGATGTGATCTGGTCTTTTGAGGTGCTCAAAGCCAACAGCCCCATGTATAACCGCTATTATGAGAACGTCACTGAAGCGGTAAAGCTTTCGCAGCATGAGGTGAAATTCCAGTTTGACCAGAAGGGCAACCGTGAACTGCCAAAGATCATGGGCGATCTGGTGGTACTGCCCAAACATTGGTGGGAAGGTGAGGATGCCAAAGGTGTCAAGCGCGACATCAGCCGTGCAACGCTGGAGCCGCCGCTGGGGTCAGCCGCCTACCGCATCAAGAGTTTCAAGCCGGGTGCTGAAATCATCTGGGAACGGGTGCCCGATTATTGGGGGGCGGCGTTGCCGGTAAAAGTGGGTCGTGAAAATTTCGATCTGCGCCGCTATCGTTATTTTCTTGACAATAATGCGGCCTGGCAGGCTTTCACCAAGGGTGGCTTTGAAGATATTCACTCTGAAAACAGTGGCCGCCGCTGGATGACGGCCTATGATTTTCCAGCACTTCATTCCGGTGATGTGATCAGGAAAGAATTTATCTCAAATGCGCGGGCCAATATGCAGGGCTTTGTCATGAACACCCGCCGTCCGCTGTTTCAGGACCGGCGCGTGCGTGAGGCATTATCTTATGCATTCGACTTCGACACGGTCAATCGCACCCAGTCTTTCGGGCTGAACACGCGCATCACCAGCTATTTCATGGGTGGAGATTTTGCTTCCCATGGACTGCCGCAGGGCAAGGAGCTGGAAATTCTTGAAAATTATCGTGACAGCCTGCCGCCAGAACTGTTCACGACAGAATTTGCGTTGCCGCGCTTTGATACACGGCAGGCCGAGCGCAAGATTTTACGTGATGCGGTGGCCCTGTTCAAACAGGCAGGCTGGGAAATTCGCAATGGCCGGATGGTCAATGTCGAAAGCGGCCAGCCATTCAGCTTTGAAATTCTTGAGACACGCCAGGATGCGGAACCCACCATCAACCCGTTCATTGAAATGCTGCGCAAAATTGGTGTGACCGCCACGCTGCGCATTGTTGATACCAGCCAATATATCAACCGGGTCAATGATTTTGACTATGACATGATTACCGCGGTGCTGCCGCAATCGAGTTCACCGGGCAATGAGCAGCGTGACTATTGGAGTACGCGGGCGGCCAATACACCCGGATCGCGCAATTATTCGGGTATCAAAGACCCGGTTATTGATGAGCTGGTTGATCGCGTCATCTTTGCCGATGATCGTGAGGATCTGATTGCCGCCACCCGTGCGCTCGATCGTGTCTTGTTGTGGAGTTATTATGTGGTGCCGCAATTTACGCGGCCGAATGTGTGGCTTGCCTATTGGAACAAGTTCGGCATTCCTGAAAACCAGCCTGCCTATCTTGGCGCGGATATTGATTCCTGGTGGATCGACCCGGTAAAGGAACAGGCATTGGCAACCCACAACCAGAGCGCAAACTGATGGGTGCTTATATTCTGCGCCGCCTGCTTTTGATGATCCCGACGCTGTTCGGCATTATGGCGATCTCTTTTGTGGTGATCCAGTTTGCACCGGGCGGACCGGTTGAACAGGTGGTGGCGCGGCTGACCGGGCAGGGTGGCGATTCCAGTGACCGTCTGGGTTCTGGTGGTGGCAGTGACCTTGGCATGGGGGCTGGCTTTGAAGCTGGCGGTGGCGCGGTTTCCAGTAAATATCGTGGTGCACAGGGGCTTGATCCTGAATTTATTGCCCGGCTGGAACAGCAATTCGGTTTTGACAAGCCGCCGCTGGAACGCTTTGTTCTGATGTTGTGGAACTATGCCCGTTTTGATTTTGGTCAAAGCTATTTCCGCGACATTTCGGTGGTCGATCTGATTTTGGAAAAAATGCCGGTGTCGATTTCGCTGGGGCTGTGGCTGACGCTGATTTCCTACCTGATCTCGATACCGCTTGGCATTCGCAAGGCGGTCAAGGATGGCTCGGCTTTTGACACGTGGACCAGCGCCATTGTCATTGTCGGCTATGCCATTCCCGGCTTTTTATTCGCCATTTTATTGATGGTGCTGTTTGCCGGCGGCTCCTTCTATGACTGGTTTCCGCTGCGTGGCCTGACCTCCGACAATTGGGAGCAATTGTCGTGGCCCGACCGTATCATCGACTATTTCTGGCATCTGACGCTGCCGCTGACGGCCATGGTTTTGTCGGCCTTCGCCACCAACACATTGCTGACCAAAAATTCCTTCCTTGATGAAATTCGCAAGCAATATGTGGTGACGGCTCGCGCCAAGGGACTTTCTGAACACCGGGTGCTTTATGGCCATGTGTTCCGCAACGCCATGCTGATCGTGATTGCCGGTTTTCCCGGCGCGTTCATTTCCGCCTTTTTCACGGGCTCCTTGTTGATTGAAAATATTTTCTCGCTGGATGGTCTGGGCCTGCTGGGTTTCAAATCGGTGGTGGATCGCGATTATCCCGTGGTGTTTGCCAATTTGTATATTTTTTCGCTGATTGGCCTGTTTGTCAGTCTTATTTCGGACCTGACCTATACATGGATCGACCCCCGCATTGATTTTGAGCGGAGGGATGTGTGATGAGCGATGCTGTTTTGCCTGCGGCTTCAGCCAGAAGGCGCCGACCATGGCTGTCACCGCTCAACCAGCGGCGGTGGTCGAATTTCAAGGCCAACCGGCGCGGCTACTGGTCGTTGTGGATTTTTCTTGTTTTATTCATTGGCTCGATGTTTTCCGAATTTATCGCCAATGACAGGCCAATTCTTGCCTCTTACAAGGGTGAAATCCTGTTTCCGGTGCTGGTTGCCTATCCGGAAGAAAAATTTGGCGGTTTTTATGCGGTGACCGATTATCGTGATCCGGTCATCCGCGACGAGATCGAGGCCAATGGCTGGATGATCTGGCCGCCGATCCGCTATTCCTACCGTACCGTCAATAATGCCGTGCCGCAGGCGGCCCCGGCCAAGCCCTCATGGAGCTATGATGCCGCCACACGCTGCGCTCGCTATATGGAAGGGGCGGCCGACCCCGACTGTATTGTCGGCAACTGGAACTGGCTGGGCACGGACGATCAGGCCCGCGATGTGCTGGCGCGTGTCATTTACGGCTTTCGTGTTTCCGTGCTGTTTGGGCTGATTCTGACATTGGGGTCGGCCATTATCGGTGTTTCGGCAGGGGCCATTCAAGGCTATTTCGGTGGCTGGGTGGATCTTCTGTTCCAGCGTTTTGTTGAAATCTGGTCAGCAATCCCTGTGCTTTACCTGCTGCTGATCGTGGCAGCGGTGCTGCCGCCCGGTTTCTTCATTCTGCTTGGCCTTATGCTGCTGTTTTCATGGGTGGCCTTTGTCGGTGTGGTGCGGGCCGAGTTTTTACGGGCGCGCAATTTTGAATATGTGAATGCGGCGCGCGCGCTTGGTGTGTCTAACCGCACCATCATGTTTCGTCACCTTTTGCCCAATGCCATGGTGGCGACGCTAACCTTCCTGCCCTTCATTCTGAATGGCTCGATCGCCACGCTGACCTCACTGGATTTTTTGGGCTTTGGCCTGCCGCCCGGCTCGGCTTCCCTGGGTGAAATGCTCAAACAGGGGCAGCGTTATCTTAATGCGCCATGGCTGGGCATTACCGGCTTCATCACGCTTTCCATCATGCTGTCGCTGTTAATCTTCATCGGTGAAGCCACCCGCGACGCCTTCGACCCGAGGAAGACATTCCGGTGAGCGCACCTCTTCTTTCCGTTCGTGATCTTTCTGTGGCCTTTTCAGCGGGGGGCAAAACCTCGCTGGCTGTCGATCAGGTTTCCTTCGACATCGCCAGAGGCGAAACGCTGGCGCTTGTTGGCGAGTCAGGCTCGGGCAAATCGGTCTCGGCGCTGTCGGTGCTGAAATTGCTGCCCTATCCGCCTGCCTCCCACCCTTCAGGAAAAATCCTGTTTGGCGATCAGGATTTGATGCAGATGGGTGAAAAGGAATTGCGCAAGGTGCGCGGCAACAAGATCACCATGATCTTTCAGGAGCCGATGACCTCGCTCAACCCGCTGCACACGATCGAACAGCAGATTGTTGAAGTGTTGAAGCTGCATCGCGGCATGGGTGATGGGGTTGCGCGTCAGCGCACGCTGGATCTGCTCAATGAGGTGGGCATTCGTGAGCCGGAAAAGCGCCTTTTTGCCTATCCGCATCAGCTTTCAGGCGGCCAGCGCCAGCGTGTGATGATTGCCATGGCGCTGGCCAATGAGCCGGAATTGCTGATTGCCGATGAGCCGACCACGGCGCTTGATGTGACGGTGCAGGCGCAAATTCTTCTGCTTCTGGATTCCTTGAAGAAAAAGAACGGCATGTCGATGCTGTTCATCACCCATGATCTGGGCATTGTGCGCAAGATTGCCGATCGGGTCTGTGTGATGACCGGGGGCAAGGTGGTGGAGACGGGACCAACACAGGAAATTTTTGCCCGCCCACAGCATGACTATACCCGCCATTTGCTGGCGGCTGAGCCAAAGGGCAGGCCGCCTGCTGCTGATCCTCAGGCAAAAATCGTGATGCAGGGGCAGGATGTAAAGGTCTGGTTTCCGATCAAGCAGGGTTTTTTCCGAAAAGTCGTTGATCATGTGAAGGCGGTGGACGGTATTGATGTGACGGTGCGTGCCGGTCAGACGCTGGGCATTGTTGGCGAATCGGGTTCGGGAAAGACCACGCTTGGCCTTGCGCTGGCACGCATGATTTCATCAACCGGAAACATATGTTTTGACGGGCGCGCTATTGATGCTTTGTCCTTTAATGATATGCGCCCACTGCGGCGTGAAATGCAGATCGTGTTTCAGGACCCTTACGGATCGCTCAGCCCGCGTATGTCGGTGTCTGAAATCATTGAGGAGGGTTTGAAAATTCACGAGCCGAAATTGTCGGCTGATGCGCGCGACAAGCGCGTGGTTGATGTGCTTGAAGAAGTTGGTCTGGATGCTGAAACGCGCTTTCGTTATCCGCATGAATTTTCAGGAGGCCAGCGCCAGCGCATCGCCATTGCCCGCGCCATGGTGCTGAAGCCGCGCTTTGTCATGCTTGATGAGCCGACCTCGGCGCTGGATATGAGTGTGCAGGCGCAAGTGGTGGACCTGTTGCGCAATTTGCAGGCAAGACATGATCTTGCCTATCTGTTTATCAGCCATGATCTGAAAGTGGTGCGGGCGCTGGCCAATGAGGTGATTGTCATGCGCAATGGCAAGGTGGTGGAGGCAGGCCCTTCCCGGAATATATTTGAAACCCCGAAAACAGATTACACCAGAGCGCTGATTTCGGCGGCTTTCCAGATTGAAACTGCACCGGAAGGGGTGGTTTCGCAATAAAGCATGGCCCCAAAAAGTTGCAGACTTTTTGGATAGGGACCATGCGATACAAGGCAGGCATGGCCTTAAAAAAGTTGCAGGTTTTTTTGGATAAGGACCATGCGTTAAGCAAGAAAAGCTCTAAAGAGCGCAGCACGCTTTGATGATGAGGAGAATGATTTGAGTACAGGCCGTATTCTTCTGGAGGTGAATAGTTTTCAGCCCAAGCGCTGGGAAGAGCTGATTGGTGCGCAGCGAAAGATTGCTCTTGAGCGCTCGCCTGAAATCGATCCATCCATCACCTATGCAGTGTTGTGGAAGCAGAAGCCCAACCTGCTTGCCGGTCTTCCCAATCTGAAGGTGATTTTCTCGGTTGGCGCCGGTGTCGATCACATCATGGAAGATGCCACCATTCCCGCCAATATACCGGTGGTGCGCGTGGTGGCCGATGATCTGACCAGACATATGGTTGAATATGTGGTGTGGCGGGTGCTCGATCATCATCGTCAGGGTCGCCACTATCGTGAGTATCAGCGGCTGCGGGCCTGGCATGAACTGCCCCAGAGCAACGCCTCGGATATATCGGTCGGCATTATGGGGCTGGGGCAATTGGGGCAGGCTGCGGCACGCGCACTGATGGCGCTGGGCTTTCGCGTCAATGGCTGGTCGCGCCGGGCAGCGGAGATGGAAGGGGTCAACAGCTTTGCCGGTGAGGCCGGATTGACGCCATTTTTGAACGCCACCGATATTCTGGTCGTGCTGCTGCCTTTGACGAAGGCAACCACCGGCATCATCGACTATCAGCTTTTGAGAAAATTGCGCCGGGATAACCGGCTGGGCGGTGCGGTGCTGATCAATGGGGGACGCGGCCGGCTGCAAAAGGAAGCCGACATCTTGCGCGCGCTGGAAGATGAAACGCTCAAGGAAGCCAGCCTTGATGTGTTCCAGATTGAGCCATTGCCGAAAACCAGCCCGTTATGGAGCCATCCGGCCGTGTTTATCACGCCACATGCGGCGGCGACCTCAGACCCCATGCATCTGGTTCCGATCATGCTGGAGCAGATCAAAGCCTATGAGCGGGGTGAGCCATTGCAAAATCTGGTTGATCGAGAATCAGGCTACTGAATGTCTGTGATAGCTGGGGCGACGCATTTGCGGCGCTTCAGCGAGCGGTTCATGGCGGCAATTTCGCCACGTGCCTCTTCGGCCTTGCGGCGTTGCAGGGTGCGGGTATCGGGTGTCAGCGGTCCTATGCCATAAGGCTGTTTGACAAAAACGGGATTGGCGTCAAGCGGCAGCCCATATTGGGCGGCCAGCGCATTGCGGTTCATGAACAGAATCTGGCAGGAAACGCGATCATAAGGCAGGGCCGAGGCAACAGCCTGATCCTGATGCACTGTCAGCGATGAGCCGCAGCCAGCCAGTATCAGGCCAAGACCTGCCAGGCTGAAAACATGTTTTAGTGTCCTTGCTGCTGACAAGGCAGTCTCCGGATTTTTTAGCCAGAGCCTGCTTATGGCCAGATTTGGGCATTGTGTGGGCAATGCAAACCGGTTTTTGTTTTTGAAAAAATGCCCTATAGGCACAATTCATAAAATAAGGCCATGAAATAAGGACTGCTAGGCAACAGTAGCAGGCGTGCAGGAGTGCAGAAAATGAGTGCAAAGACCCTGATTGCCCCATCGGTTCTGGCATCAGACTTCTCAAAACTTGGCGATGAGGTCGAGGCGATTGTCGAGGCCGGTGCAGACTGGGTGCATCTTGATGTGATGGATGGCCATTTCGTGCCCAACATCACCTTTGGCGCACCTATCATCAAGGCGATCCGCAATCGCACCGACGCCTATTTTGACGCTCATCTGATGATTGCGCCGGTCGATCCTTATCTGGAGGCTTTTGCCGAGGCTGGCTGTGATGGCATTACAATTCATGCCGAAGCCGGACCGCATCTTGACCGCTCCTTGCAGACCATTCGCAATCTCGGCAAAAAGGCCGGTGTCTCGCTCAATCCCGGCACGCCGGAACATGTCATTGAATATGTGCTCGACCGGCTTGATCTCATCCTGCTGATGACGGTCAATCCGGGCTTTGGCGGGCAGGCCTTCATTCCGGCGGTGGTGGAAAAAGTCAGGCGCGTCAAGGCCATGATCGGTGATCGCCCCATCGACATTCAGATAGATGGCGGCGTGACTGCCCAGACCGCGCCGTTGGTTGCGGCTGCCGGGGCAAATGTGCTGGTGGCGGGTGCTGCCGTGTTCAAGGGCGGAACGGTGGAGGCTTACCGCGCCAATATTGAGGCAATCCGTCAGGCTGCGGATGAAGCCAGCAGTCGATCATGATGCCTGTCAGTTCTTGAAAACCTGCGCTCCGTCAATCCAGACGCTGCCAACATCAAGTGTGTCGTTCAAGGCTGTGATATTGGCGCTGGCGCCTTTGACCAGCCGTCCCAGACGGTGTGACTGGCCAATTGCCTGTGCGGGATACAATGAGGCCATACGCAAGGCTTCACCCAGATCAAGGCCGATGGTGCGGTGCATGAAGCGCACGGCCGAAATCATGTCGAGATCGGCTCCGGCCAGCGTGCCGTCTTCCAGCCGCAGACTGCCCTGGGCGCGCCGGATGGTGCGGCCATTCAGCGTAAATGAAGGCAAGGATGTGCCGATTGTTGCCATGGCGTCGGTAACAAGAAAGAGTTTTGCAGGCTTGCGCTTGGCGCGCAGTGCAAGGCTGATGGTGGCCGGATCGACATGGATGCCATCTGCGATCAGCCCGGTAAATAGCGTGTCGCTATCAAGGGCTGCCCCGACAAGTCCCGGTTCCCGGTTGCCCAGCGGGCTCATGGCATTGAACAAATGGGTGACCATGCCAGCCCCTGCCCGAGCATAGGCACACGCTGTTGCATGGCTGGCATCGGAATGGCCAAGGCTGACAATGACGCCTGCTTTTGCCAGTGCTTCAACCTGTTCAAGTGTAACCGATTCCGGCGCAAGGGTGGTGAGCAATACGGGAAGGCAACTGACCGCGGAGATCAGCGCGTTCAGGTCTTTCTCCTCCATCTTGCGGATCAATCTTTCATCATGTGCGCCCTTGCGGGAGGTGGAAAGATGCGGACCTTCCAGATGCAGGCCCAAAAAACCCGGAATTTTTTGCTCATGGGCTTGTTGCCCCGCCTTGATTGCAGCAGCCGTGATTTTGGCTGTGTCGGTAATCAGGGTTGGCAATAATGCGGTTGTGCCAAACGGCGCATGGGCAGCACAGATGGTTTGAATGGAGGCAAGATCGGGATGGTCATTGAGCATGACCCCGCCACCGCCATTGACCTGCAAATCAATAAAGCCTGGAGCCAGCAGAGCACAATCGGCATCCACATGTTTGATATCGGTAGAAAGAGTGGCCAGCGGCGTGATAGCCTCAATCACATTGCCGACAATGACAAGGGCTGCGTCCTTATGCCAGTCCTGTCCGTCAAAAATGCGGGGGGCGCAGAGTGCATAATGCCCGCTCATACTGTTTCCGTGACCTTGTTCAAATGGCGGGGCTGATCAGGATTATGGCCTTTGTGCCGGGCAAAAGCCTCGACAAAAGCATAAAAGGAAACAATCAGCGGCAGCGGATGATCGGTCGTGACAAAGGGCAGGCGGGCAGCCCTGGTAACCCGGTCACTGGTGGCAAAGACTGCTGCCTGTTTTTCGCGCATCGCATCGGCAATTTGTGTCAGTGAAGGCTCGGCCGCATCGCGCGCAGCCAGCGCCAGTATCGGAAAGCCGGGACCGACCAGCGCCATCGGGCCGTGCATGACTTCGGCAGCGCTATAAGCTTCGGCATGGATACTGCAGGTTTCTTTCAGCTTGAGGGCAGCTTCATTGGCCATGGCGCTTGATGGGCCGCGCCCGAGAATATAAAGTGAGTTTTGATCCTCAAACGCTGAGCTTAGCGCGCTCCAGTCGCAGGAAAGCGCCTGTTCCAGTTGTGGCGGCAGATTTTTAAGGGCGCCCAGAAGCGCCTTGTTTCTGGTCGCATACGCCATCAGCGCCAATCCTGCCACGATAGAATTGACGAAGGTTTTGGTGGCGGCCACACTCAGTTCGGGACCTGCCATGATGTCGATGGGATAATCGCAAATAGCAGCCAGCGGTGAACTGGCTGCGTTGGTTAGTGCAACCGTGACCGCACCTTGCGTGGCTGCATTATTGGCAAGTGCGATAATATCCGGACTTTTGCCCGATTGTGAGACGATAAAACAGGCGGCGTTTTTCAGTCGCAGCCTTGTTCCATAGATGGAAGCAATCGAAGGGCCAATGGGGGCAACAGCCAGCCCGGTGGTCAGTTCCAATGCGTAATTCAGATAGGTTGCGGCATGGGCGGAAGAGCCCCGTGCGACAGTGGCGATAAAGCTGGGCGAGCGGCGGCGCAAATCCTGCCCGATATTTGACAAGGACTGGTCTGACTGGTCGAGGAAGCGGGCAACGGCCTGCGGTATTTCCTCGATCTCGGTGCGCATGTAGGTTTTGACTGCCATCATGTGTTTTCTCCCCGCTCAGAGGCAGGCTGGTGGCTGAAGCTGCGTTTGGCAATGTGCAATGCGCCGCTTAAGGCATCGCCTTTTGGTTTTTGCAGCAAGGCCTGGTAGCGGGGGCCAAGCAATGGCGCATAAAGCTCTGCCAGACCGCCCAGCAGGCAAAGCGGTTCATTTTCGTGCAAATTCAGTGTGTTGAGAACAGCCTCGATATCGGCCACTGCCTTGCCGATGATGAATTGCGCCACAGCGTCTTCTTGTGCGGCATGATCAAACAGTTTGGGTGCAAAACGGCCATAGTCGCCCGGTCTTGCGTCAATGGTGAATTCTACAAGCAAAGCGGGGTCATTGTTGAAAGCCGCCATAATGTCACGGGTCAGGGGCGAGGCGTGGATGATGTCGTCATAAGCAAGCAGCGTCTGTTCCAGCAGATCGCGGCCAAGGCGGGCGCCGCTTGCCTGATCGCCAAGCTGAAAGCCCCAGCCGCCAGTGGAGGAAACAACACCATTGCGGCGCAGCATATAGACACTGCCGGTGCCAAATATGGCAATAGCGCCGTCATGTGAGCCGATCGCCCCTTCCAGCGCAATCTTGGCGTCGCTTTCTATCCGGCTTTCCCGGAATGGCAAAAGTGTCTGCAATTGCTGACGATAGGGGCCGATATTGGTGCCTGCCAGCCCCAGCACGGCAGGGATGTGTGATATCAGTTCGGGATCTAGTCCCGCAGCGTTCAAAGCCTGATTTGCTGCCTCGATGATATGGGCGCAAGCGCCAGTCAGGTCGGTGCGGATATTGGCGGCCCCGGAATGGCCGCGCCCCAGCACCTGCCCCTCGCTATTGGCCAGTGCCGCCCTGCATCCGGTGCCGCCGCCATCAATGCCCAGTATGAAATCCACCAACCGTGCCCCCTGATGGATGATACCAGCTCTTTTTTAGCCGCCCGGAAAAAAGATCAGTCGACGAAAGCGCGTTCGACCACGAAATCGCCGGGGCTGCTCAATGAGCCTTCGATGAAGCCGCGTGCTTCCACCAGCGCCTTGACATCATGCAGCATATTCATCGACCCGCAGATCATCACACGGTCGGTTTCGCGGTTTAACGGCTCAATGCCAAGATCGCTGAAGAGTTTGCCGTTTTCGATCAGGTGGGTGATGCGCCCCATGACCGGGGTCTCTTCGCGGGTGGTGGAATTATAAAGGGTGACGCGCCCGGCAAATTCACCAATCAGCGGATCTTTTCTCAGATTGGCAAGCAGGTCCTGCCCATAGGTCAGTTCGGCGCGGTCACGGCAGGTATGGGTCAGGATGACCTCGTCAAACCGGTCATATGTGTCAGGATCGCGCAGCAGGCTGGCAAAGGGTGCAATGCCGGTGCCGGTGGAAAACATGAACACCCGTTTGGCTGGGGTCAAGGCATCCAGCACCAGCGTGCCGGTGGATTTGTGGCGCATAAGGATCGTATCGCCGGGCTGAATTTTCTGCAAATGCTCGGTCAGCGGGCCATTGGGCACCTTGATGGAGAAGAATTCCAGTTCTTCATCCCATGAGGGGCTGGCAATCGAATAGGCCCGGTAGACCGGCTTTTGGGCATTGGGCAGGCCGATCATGACAAATTCGCCCGAGCGGAAGCGCAAGCTTTGCGGGCGCGTGATCCGAAAAGAAAACAGCCTGTCGGTGTAATGTTTTACAGATACGACCGTTTCGACATGAACATTGGCTGGAATTGGAAACTGGGCCGGAGTGCTCTGAACTGGCGTGTTCTGAACTGGTGCGGTCTGGGCCGGGTCCAGACGGGGAACTGTATTCATCAAGAAAACTTTCTGCACGTGCAGCGCATCGAATCTACGCTATCCATATGTTGAGTACCGGCGCGCGCAAATATTATTCGTGTGCGCACCGTGAAAGTCCTGTCTGCCCAGAGCCTAGATATATGATCGGCAGGTTTTTCGTCAAGAAGCGTGGCCAGACCTTGCTTGCAATCTGCTTGCCTCTGCCGGTGGGGGTTCCTATAGAAGAAACAAGCCTGTTTTGGACCCGCACCCGGCATAAAGCTGTATGAGCGGAACAAAACAACAGGAAAGGAACCGGATGGCTGATCAGCTCGCAAGTGAAATCATCGACAAGATCAAGGAGCATGCCGGACCGGGTGAGGAGGAGATCACCACCGGCACGGAACTGACCTCGCTTGGTATCCATTCACTGGAATTGACGGAAATCATTTTCGATCTTGAAGAGCAATATGGCATTGAGATCGAGATGAACACGGTTGATGCCTGGGCCAATCTGAAAAATGTCGGTGACATGGTCGAAGCCGTGCGCGACCTGATCGCGCAGAAAAGCTGAACAGTCGCCCATGAGCAAGCGCGTCGTCATCACCGGCACAGGCGGGCTTTGCGGCCTTGGCACCAATGCAGCGGCAATCTGGGATGCCATGCGCGAGGGGCGTTCAGGCATCGGGCCGATTATCAGCCCCGCCTTGCATGATATCAAAATCACAACCGGCGGTGAGATCCGGCAATTGCCGGAGCATGGCATTGAGCGCAAGCAGCTTGTCGGCATGGACCGTTTCAGCCTGCTGGCGGTGATTGCTGCGCGTGAAGCGGCTCATCAGGCAGGATTGGCGATTGATGAGGACAACACACATCGTATCGGCGCCGTTATCGGCACTGGTGTGTGTGGCTGGGAAGTTATCGAGGAAAATTATCGGGCCATTTTGCTGGAAGGTAAATCACGCGCCGGTATTTTTTCTGTACCACGGGCCATGCCCGGTGCGCCTGCCGGGCAGGTCAGCATGGATCTGGGGCTGCGTGGCCCTGTCTTTGGCGTCACATCCGCCTGCTCTTCTTCCAATCATGCCATTGTCTCGGCCATTGACCAGATCAGGCTTGGCCGAGCCGATGCCATGCTGGCCGGTGGTACGGAAGCGCCCTTGGTATGGGGGATCTTGAAAGGCTGGGAGGCGCTTCGTGTGCTGTCGCCTGACACATGTCGCCCATTCTCTGCCGACCGGCAGGGGCTGGTGCTGGGCGAGGGGGCGGGCATGGTGGTTTTGGAAAGCCATGAACATGCCATGGCGCGCGGCGCTGAAATCCTGGCGGAAATTGCCGGTGTTGGTTTGTCGGGCGATGCGTCCGACATTGTTGCGCCCACCATTGACGGGCCTGAATATGCGATGCGGGCCTGCCTTGCCGATGCCGGGCTGAATGCGGAAGATATCGACTATCTCAACGCCCATGGCACCGGCACCCGCGCCAATGACCAGATCGAAACGGCTGCAATCAAGCGCGTATTTGGCGATCATGCCTATAGCCTGTCGGTGTCATCGACGAAATCCATGCACGCTCATTGTCTGGGGGCATCGGGGGCGCTGGAACTGATTGCCTGTGTCGGGGCGATTCGTGAGGGCATTATCCCGCCAACTGCGAACTATCGTGAACCGGACCCCGAATGTGATCTTGATGTGACCCCCAATGTGGCGCGTGAACGCAAGGTCCGTGCGGCTTTATCCAATGCCTTTGCTTTTGGAGGCACCAATGCTGTCCTGGCGATCAAGGCCGTATAATTTGATCGCCTTTCCGGCATTCTTTTTACGCAGGAGTTTTCCTCATGGCTGATTTGTCCGCTTTTCCCATCACCACACGCTGGCCTGCCCGGCATCCTGAGCGTATCCAGCTTTATTCATCGCCGACGCCCAATGGTGTGAAAATATCGATTGCTCTTGAGGAGCTGGGGTTGGACTACGAGCCGCATCATATCGACATCGGCAAGGACGAGACCTGGACGCCTGAATTTTTATCACTGAACCCCAATGGCAAGATTCCTTCCATCATCGACCCGAAGGGGCCGAATGGTGAGCCGCTGGCGCTGTTTGAATCGGGCGCCATCCTGCTTTATCTGGCCGAAAAGACCGGCAGGCTTTTACCTTCCGACCCGTCCAGACGCTATGAGACGATCCAGTGGGTGTTCTTCCAGATGGCGGCAATTGGCCCGATGTTTGGACAGCTTGGCTTTTTCCATAAATTTGCCGGTCGCGAGATTGCCGACAAGCGGCCATTGGAGCGCTATCGTGCAGAATCGCGCCGTCTGGTCGGTGTTCTGGAAAGCCGCCTGAACAGCCGTAAATGGATCATGGATGATGAGTACACCATTGCTGATATTTCCATGCTGGGTTGGGTGCGCAATCTGATCGGCTTTTATGAAGCACGCGAACTGGTTGGCTTTGATGATTTCCCGGCGGTCGAGGCATGGCTGGAACGCGGTCTGGCACGGCCTGCCGTACAGGCTGGCTTGAAAATTCCGCAGCGTGCCTGACGAAAGCACAAATGCGGTTAAAATAAAGAGACAGAGTCTTTTGCAGTCAGATTTTGACGGTCGATCAGCGTTGAGACAGGTTTATAACTTTATTGTGTTGTGTGTGCTGGTAGCCTTTGCTGCGGGCTGCACCACATCCATGCGACCCGAAGCCGTACTTTCCGTACCAGCCGCGCCGCAAAAATATGCTTCGCTTGTGGTTGATGCCCGTACCGGCAAGCAGATTTTCGAGATGAATTCGAGCGCGCCACGCCATCCGGCCTCCCTGACCAAGATGATGACGCTTTACATGCTGTTTGAGGCGCTGGAGGCGGGACGTGTGGAAAAGAATGCTGAAATTCCTGTCTCGTCCTATGCCGCTTCGCGCCCTCCCAGCAGGCTTGGCCTGCGTGCCGGTGAGCATATTGATGTAGATACAGCCATTCGTGCGCTGGCAGTACGCTCAGCCAATGATGTGGCAGCCGCTGTGGGTGAGTATCTTGCTGGCAGCGAAGATGGTTTTGCTGTGGCCATGACGGCCAAAGCTCGCCAGCTTGGCATGAAAAATACCACATTTCGCAATGCGTCCGGTCTGCCGGATGAAAACCAGTTGACCACGGCCCGCGATATGGCGGTGCTGGCCATTGCGCTGCGTAATCATTTCCCGCAATATTATCATTATTTTTCAAGCACGAATTTCATGTTCAGGGGCAAGCTGGTGCGCGGGCATAATGACATGCTGGGCCGGGTGCGTGGCGTCGATGGCCTCAAGACCGGCTATATCCGGGCTTCCGGCTTTAACATTGTCACGTCCTACAGTGCTGATGGACGCCGCTACATTGTGGTGGTGATGGGCGCCAATACAGCCCGCGAACGTAATGCCCATGCAGAAGCACTGCTGGAACAGGCCTTGAGTTCCTCAGCCTCCAGAACGCGGGTAACGCTTCATTAAATCATCACGCTTCTTATTGGGCGGAAATAACAATCTGGTCGGTCTTGTCGCTTTTGGGGCGCTCTGTCGGCAATTGTTCTCCCGTGGTAATATAATAAATAGTTTCAGCGATATTGGTTGCATGGTCGCCAATACGCTCAATGTTCTTGGCGCAAAACAGCAAATGTGTGCAGGGCGAGATGTTGCGCGGATTTTCCATCATATAGGTTAAAAGCTCGCGAAACAGCGATGTATACATGGCGTCGATCTGGTCGTCGCGGTCGCGCACAAAGCTGATCGTTTCGACCGAACGTGACGCATAAACGTCGAGCACTTCCTTAAGCTGGGTCAGGGCCAGATGGGCAAATGCCTCCAGCCCGCGATAAAGCGAAGCCAGTTGCAGATTGTC
The DNA here is from genome assembly GCF_042656785.1 of Aquamicrobium segne. Lineage (NCBI taxonomy): Bacteria > Pseudomonadati > Pseudomonadota > Alphaproteobacteria > Hyphomicrobiales > Phyllobacteriaceae > Aquamicrobium > Aquamicrobium segne. The sequence goes on along the minus strand of NZ_JBHSLL010000062.1, from coordinate 23,796 downwards.
TCCCACCGAAGCCACGCGCTTGGCAATGTTCTTGGCAAGATCGCCGACCCGTTCAAGATCAGCCGAAATGCGGATGACGCCAATCACCTCACGCAGATCGGAAGCCATAGGCTGGCGCTTGCCGATCAATAGAATTGCCTTGTCGTCAACTTCGCGCTGACCCTGATCGAGAGCAAGGTCAGCTTCGATCACTTTGCGTGCAAGATCGGTGTCGCTGGCAACCAGAGCTGCAATGGCTTGCTCGATCATGCGCTCGGCATGACCGCCCATGGCGGCGATGTGTTTTGACAGTTGTTTCAGCTCATCGTCATAGGAGCTGACAATATGCAAGGATTGCATGTGTAAAACCTCCATGGCTGCCCTGCTTTCGCCAGCCTCTTTTCCCTGCCGTTACGCCATTCGCATGACAATTGAATGAAAGATGTAATTTAACCTGGATATTTGTCATGGTTGCATCTGTATTGCGCCCGGCAAAGCCATTTGCGTTCACAAAATGCTCTAAGCTCGGGAGACAGATTTTAGATCATTTTCCATCTGGCGGCAAAATGTTCTAAAAGCCCACCATGTCCAAGCGAATCGCCGGTCCTGAAATTGAACGCCTGATCCAGCTTCTGGCCAAAGTGCCGGGGCTTGGGCCGCGTTCTGCGCGGCGTGCGGCTCTTCATCTCATCAAGAAAAAAGAACAATTGCTGGGACCGCTTGCAAGCGCCATGGGTGAGGCGCTGGACAAGGTGCGCGTCTGCTCTGCCTGCGGCAATGTCGATACAAGCGACCCTTGCATCATCTGCAGTGATCCGCGCCGCGATGGTTCGACCCTGATCGTAGTTGAAGATGTTTCAGACCTGTGGGCGCTGGAGCGGGCTTCAGCTATGAATGTGCGCTATCATGTGCTGGGCGGCACACTTTCCCCGCTCGATGGTGTCGGCCCTGACCAGTTGAACATTCGCTCGCTGGTTGACCGGGTGGCGATGGGCGATGTGAAAGAGGTCATTCTTGCGGTTAACGCTACGGTGGAGGGCCAGACCACAGCCCATTATCTGACCGACCAGCTTTCCGGCTTTGAGGTGAAGGTGACACGCCTTGCCCATGGTGTGCCGGTGGGTGGTGAACTGGATTATCTGGATGAAGGCACGCTGACGGCGGCACTGCGATCGCGGACCTTATTTTGAATTCAAGCGGAAGGCATTTGCCATGAAACGTGGAGCCATTATTTTCCTTGCTGGAATTCTGGCGATGGTTTTGTCTGTTTCAAATATTTTTTCTGCCTCGGTCGATGAACAGTTCCGTGTTTGGCTGGCCAATGATTTATGGCCACAGGCAAAGGCGCAAGGCATTTCAAAAAAGACTTTTGAGGCTGCTTTTGCAGGCGTAAAACCTAATCTCAAACTGCCTGATCTGGTTATGCCGGGTCAAAAGCCAAAAACACCAAAGGCCCAGCATCAGGCTGAATTTGGCGCGCCCGGTGCTTATTTTGCGGAAAAGACGGTTGGGGCGCTTGCGGCTGGCGGACGTAGCCGGTCCCGCACCCATGCCCGCGCATTGCTGGCAGCAGAGCAGCGCTTTGGTGTGCCTGGCTCCATCATACTGGCGATCTGGGGTCGTGAATCCGGTTTTGGCGCTGCCAAAATTCCCCATAATGCCTTTGAAGTGCTTGGCACCAAGGCTTTCATGGCTACCCGCAAGGATATGTTCCGCAAGGAGGTGCTGGCGGCTCTTGCCATGCTTGAGCGTGGTGCTATCAGCCGGGCTGCGATGAAATCTTCATGGGCAGGAGCGCTCGGCCAGCCGCAATTCTTGCCCTCGTCCTTTCTGGAACATGCCGTCGATATGGATGGTGACAGCCGGGCCGACATCTGGAATTCAGTGCCCGACACGCTTGGCTCGATCGCCAATTATCTTGACCATCATGGCTGGCAAAAGGGCCGTGACTGGGGTTTTGAGGTGATTGTTCCTGAAAATGTGTCCTGTGCGCTGGAAGGGCCTGACCGCGGCCAGAAAATCGCGCAATGGGTGCAAATGGGTATAAGGCGGGTCAATGGCAAACCATTTCCGGCACATGAGGCCAGAGCGCAAGGCTTTCTCTTGATGCCTGCCGGACGCAACGGACCGGCCTTTATCGTCACGCCTAATTTTTATGTCCTCAAAGACTATAATATGAGCGATCTTTATGCGCTGTTTATCGGCCATGTCGGTGATCGCATTGCCTATGGCGACAAGAGTTTTGCGGGCCGCTGGGGTGCCCTCGACAAGCTCTACCGTTCTGATATCGCCGCTTTGCAGAAAGCGCTGGAAGGCAAGGGCTATGATGTCGGCGGCGCTGATGGGCTGCCCGGCTTCAAGACACGGCGCTCCATTGGCGACTGGCAGGCAAAAAACGGACGCAAGGCCACTTGTTTTCCCGATGCAGCGCTGGTGCGCACCTTGAAATAATGGTGCACGGGTCTGGCACCTTGCCGCTTGTCTCCTGTACGAATTTGCCTCCCGTTTGAATTCTTATGTAACCGCGAATTCCTCATGCGTGCGCAGGAAGCGCAGAAAATCCTCACCGCCGAGGATCAGGTCGCGTTCCATTGCCGTGCGCGCCTTGGCCGGGTTCTTTTCCCGCAGGGCCGAGATCACATGCTGATGCTCGGTAGCACCGATATATTTGTGCTCGCCTTCCTTGAAGAACACCGTCAGCATCGGCCCCATCGAGACCCACAGGCTTTCGATATGGGCGACCAGCATCTCCATGCCGGAGAGCTGGTAGACGGCGAAATGGAAGTCGCGGTTGTAGCGGAATGCCTGTTCGGGATCGCCGGCGTGATCGACTTCCTTGAACACCGTCTGGATTTCGATCAGCCTGTCGATGTCGCTTTCGGTGGCGTTATCGGCAGCCAGGCTGGTCGCCAGTCCTTCGAGAGCGAGCCGGATCGTGCGAACTTCCATGTAGCGCGCAAGCGTCATTGCCGGAACGGTGACAAAGCGACCCGAGCGCAGTTCCAGCCCGCGCTCGCTGACCAGCCGCTGGCACGCCTCGCGCACCGGGGTGACGCTGGTGCCGAGTTGGTCGGCAAGGTCCTGCATCACCAGCCGCTGGCCGGGCCGGAACTGACCCGCTATCAGCCCTTCACGCAGGGCGATGTAGGCGCGGGCCGAAAGATTGCCTTGTTCGAGCGGCTGGATATTCACGGTCGTTTCCTCTCAATTCTAGAGCATTTTGCAATCAGACGGAATCGTCTGACGTCGCAACAATGCGACTAAAAAAGAAGCTGGAGCAGCGGAAGCCGCGTTCGTCAGAATGCCTGTTGCTCTAGCGTCAGTATCCCCGCACCGATTCTGCAAGGATTAACTTGCATAACAAGGTTAAGCCAGCCTCAAGCCCGGTCCAGCAGCGCCAGCGCCACCTCCTCGATACCGGCGGCGTCGAGCTTGTAGTGGCGGTAGAGATGGGTCGGCGGTCCGATCAGGCTGTATTCGTCCTTGATGCCGTGACGAACCAGCCGCGTGCCGCCGCCCTCCTCAGCCAGAACCTCGGCGACAGCGCCGCCGAGCCCGCCTAGTATCGTGTGTTCCTCGACGGTCAGGATAACCCGCGACCTGCGGGCAGCCGCCATGATCGCCTCGCGATCCAGCGGCTTGATCGTGTGCATGTCGATTAGCCCGACAGAGTGGCCCTTTGCCTGCAAGGCCCGCATTGCTGTGAGTGCTGGATGAACCGGCATGCCGGTGGCGATGATGGTGAGGTCATCGCCGATGTCGTGGATAACGGCCTTGCCGAATTCGAACGGAGCGTCCTTGGCGTAGACCACCGGGTCATGCCCGCGCGAAATGCGGAAATAGATCGGCTGGGCATAGTTCACCGAGGCACGTAGTGCGGCTGCGAATTGCGGCCCGTCGGCGGGCGAAACCACCGTCAGGTCGGCGATGCTGCGCATGATGGCGATGTCTTCCGTGGCATGATGGGAGGTGCCGTAGAAGCCGAGCGAAATGCCGGTGTGATGGCCAATCAGCCGCACTGGTTGGGCGCCATAGGCGACATCCATGCGGATCTGCTCGCAGCACAGCAGCGCCAGGAAAGACGCGAAAGTCGCCACATAGGGTATCACGCCGGTTGTAGCCATGCCGGCGGCAGCCGAAACCATGTTCTGTTCAGATATGCCGAACTGGGTGAAGCGTTCCGGGAAGCGCTGGGCGAACCCGACCAGCCCGTTGGAGTACTGAAGATCGGCGGTACCGGCAACCACCGGATGGCCGGCCTCGGCAAGCTCGATCAGGGTGTCGGACAGGGTCGCCAGCGAAGGTGCACGCTGGTTGAGGGCGCGGTATTGCCAGGAATCGGGGTGAAGGTTGTGGGTCATGCTGCACCTGCGTCGGCAAGAAGGGTTTTTCGCGCGCGTTGTTCGTCGTCGGGCGCCAGATAGCCCAGATGCCAGCCGGGCTCGGTTTCCATATAGTCGATGCCCTTGCCCTTTACGGTCCGGGCGATGATGCAGCACGGCTTGCTGCGGGCGCTGTCGGCCTTGACCCTGCGCAGGAGATTGGCGAGCGCCACCACATCGTGCCCGTCCACCTCATGGACTTCCCAGCCGAAGGCCCGCCATTTCTCGTCGAGCGGTTCGACCGCCGCAACGTCGTCGACCTTGCCGTCGAGCTGGTAGCCGTTGCGGTCGATGATGGCGACCAGCCTGCTGAGGTTGTGGGTGGCGGCACTCATCGCCGCTTCCCAGACCTGCCCCTCCTGCATCTCGCCGTCGCCCAACAGTACGAAGACGTTGAAGTCCTGCTTCTGGAAACGCGCCCCGAGCGCCATGCCGACGCCGTTGGACAGCGCATGGCCGATCGAACCCGAACTGAAATCGACGCCCGGAACCTTGCGCATGTCGGGATGATCGCCGAGCGGACTGCCGAGCCGCGTATAGTCGTCCAGCCATGCCTTGTCGAAGAAGCCGAGATCGGCAAGGATCGGGAACTGGCCCACGGCGGCATGGCCCTTGCCCATCAGGAAACGGTCGCGGTCCGGCCAGCCGGGCTCGCCGTGGCGCAAGGACATTGTGTCATAATAGAGGGTCGAAAAGATTTCCGCGCAGGAAAACACGGAAGAATAGTGCCCGACCTTGGCGATGGAGATCAGCCGGATCGTCTCCAGCCGCACGAACAGCGCCCGCTCGCGCAGCCGTTCGGCCTCTTCCTCCGAAATGGCTCCGTGGTGCGTTGAATTGCTCGGCCATGATGTTGCGCCGGATAACGCCATTCCTGTTCTCCTGTTGGTGTAAGCGAGTTCGATACTCGACAACTTATAACTTATAAGTTACTGGATAAAGCTGTCAGGGACAAGCTCGAACCCGGCAGAAACAGCAAATGCTCCACAGCGCCCGCGTCCATCATCAGGTCTGGCGAACTGGCGGCAGCGTTGCTCTTTGTTAGCCCGGCTCGTTGCCGACCCGTGCCGAATTCCGATAAATCCATTGCACAGGAACAGACCATGTATCCGCAAGTAAGACTTTTCATCGATGGCGCCTGGAGCCCTGCGGCCGATGGCAAGACGCTCGATGTCCTCAATCCGGCGACCGGCCAGGTGCTCGGCCAGGTAGCCTGTGCTGGCAAGGCCGACCTCGACCGTGCGCTTGAAGCCGCGGAGCGCGGCTTCAAGGTCTGGCGCAAGGTCTCCGCTTTCGAGCGCAGCAAAGTGCTGCGTGAGGCGGCGCGGCTGATCCGCGAGCGGGCCGGAACGATTGCCGAGCTTCTGACGCTGGAACAGGGCAAGCCGACCGTCGAAGCGTTGGCCGAGGTCAATGGCTGTGCCGACCTGTTCGACTGGTTCGCGGAGGAGGGCCGCCGCACCTATGGCCGTATCATTCCGGCCAGGGCCGAGGGCGTCTACCAGCTTGCGACCAAGGAGCCGGTCGGTCCGGTCGCCGCCTTCACGCCGTGGAATTTTCCGGTATCGCAAGCCGTGCGCAAGATCGGTGCCGCACTGGCCACCGGCTGCTCCATCATCGTCAAGCCGCCGGAGGAAACGCCTGCCTCGCCAGCCTGCCTTGCCGATATCTTCAAGGAGGCCGGCCTGCCGGACGGCGTGCTTAATCTGGTCTATGGCAATCCGCCGGAGATTTCCGAATATCTCATTCCGCATCCGGTGATCCGCAAGGTGTCGTTCACCGGTTCGGTGCCCGTCGGCAAGCATCTGGCAGCTCTTGCCGGGCAGCACATGAAGCGTGCCACGATGGAACTGGGTGGCCATGCACCGGCAATCGTGTTTGACGATGCCGACGTCGATGCCGCCGCCCGCCTGCTTGCCGCGGCCAAGTTCCGCAATGGCGGCCAGGTCTGCGTGTCGCCGACGCGCTTTCTGGTGCAGGAAAAGTCTTATGCGCAATTCGTCGACAAGCTCGTCGACCATGCCCGCGAGGTCAAGGTGGGTGACGGGCTGGCCGAGGGCACCCATATGGGACCGCTCATCAACGAAAGGCGGTTGCAGGCGGTCGAAGCACTGATTTCGGAAGCGGTGGCGGACGGCGCGACCCTCGAAACCGGCGGCAAGCGGGTCAGCAACAATGGCGCCTTCTTCGAGCCGACAGTGCTGAGCGGCCTTCAGCCCGACATGCGCATCATGAATGAGGAGCCGTTCGGCCCCGTGGCGCTGGTCATGCCGTTCGCCACCTTCGACGAGGTGGTGGCGGAGGCAAATCGCTTGCCCTATGGGCTTGCCGCCTATGCATTCACCCGATCGGTCAAGACCGCCACCGATCTCGGCTCCGAGATCGAAACGGGCATGCTGACCATCAACCATCTCGGCCTGGCGCTGCCCGAAGTTCCGTTTGGCGGGGTGAAGGACAGCGGCTATGGCTCCGAAGGCGGTACGGAGGCGCTGGAAGCCTATCTGGTCACGAAGTTCATCAGCCAGGCGGGCGTTTAGAGCGTTTTGTGAGCACAAATAGCGCCCGTCGGCGATGACAGGATCATTGCCGATGGCCCATTGTGGGTGTAGCGTTCAGGCGAAGATTTCGGGGTGCTTTTCCAGTTGCAGCCGTGTGCGCCTGATATGACCGTAGAGGATAAGCGCCGATTGCTCGGCATCGCGCCGCCGCAGGGCGTCGAGGATGAGACGATGCTCGGCATGGACGGCCGCCATGCCGTCCTGCCCGGCAATCGCGGTGAAGGCGCGCCGGTACTGCTGCGTCGAATTCCAGAAACGGTGGATCATCTGCGTCAGTTGCGGCATGTTCGCGCCCTCGTAGCTGAGCAGGTGGAATTCCCGGTCGAGCCGCAGGAAGTCGTCCGGATCGTTGGTCTGTTCGATCTGGAGGATGAGTTCCTCCATCCGCTCAATCGTCTCGGCAGCGAGGCGGGCGCTGCTTTCGGAGATGGCGAGCGGTTCGAGGCGCTCGCGGACCTTGTAGATCTCGATATACTCGTCACGGTCGAGCTTCGAGACCCAGGCGCCGCTGTTGGGCACCAGGATCATCAGCCCCTCGCTTTCAAGCTGCCGCAAAGCCTCCCGCACCGGGATGCGGCTAATGCCGAATTCCTCGGCCAGTTCTGCCTGGCGCACCCGGCTGCCCGCCTTCAGGCGTCCCGACAGGATCGCCTCGCGCAGTGCATCGGTGATGCGGCCGCTGGCAAGGGCGACGCTGTCGCCGGTATGGTCGGCTCCATTGCCGCGTCGGGCGCTTTTGTCGGGCATGGTCTGTCATCCTCGCATGTCGATGTCAAAAACGATGTTAGAGCCTTCCGGGGCTACAGGGAAACGGAATGCAGCCACGGAACCATGGGAAGTTTCTCGTAGGGGTACTTCATTTTCTAAAATGTATCCATGACTATACAATGATCCATTGGGATAGCCAGATATGCCGGGTATGATCGCCAAATTGTATCCAATATCGCATACAAATATCAGGAGGAGAATATGGTCAGCCAGGAAACCGGCGATTCGGCGGGACGGAACAAACGCGTTTTTCTGGTGACGGGCGGGACGCAGGGCATTGGCGCGGCCTGCGTGGCGCGTCTCGCGGCGGACGGCGCGCAGGTGGTATTCACCGGCCGCGACAAAGAAGCGGCGCAAGCCGTGACGGCTTCCGTTCCGCAAACAGTTTTCGTCGAAGGAGACGTGACCAGCGAAGCGGATTGTCGGCGCGCTGTCGATGCGGCCCTTGAGATCGGCGCGGGCAGGATTGCCGGTCTCGTCAACAATGCGGGCGTCAGCGCGCGGATAGCGTTTGAGGATTCGACACTGGCCGACTGGAACCGGATCGTCAGCGTCAATGCCACCTCGGCCTATCTGTTCACGCGCCATGCGCTGGCGGGCCTGCGTGCGGGCAGGGGTGCGGTGGTGACGGTTTCCTCCATCGCCGGATTGGTCGGCGAGGAGGGGCTTGCCATCTACACCGCCTCCAAGGCGGCGCTTATCGGACTGACGCAGGCGCTGGCGCTGGAATATGGCGCGGAGGTACGGTTCAATGCGGTATGTCCTGGCCAGATCGCCACGCGCATGATGGCGAAGACGCTGGCCATTCCGGGCCGGCGCGAAATGCTGGAAAGCCGCATACCGGCGGCAAGGCTCGGCACGCCGGAAGACGTTGCTGAAGTCGTGGCATGGTTGCTGTCGTCGGCGGCGGGTTTCGTCAACGGCGTGGCGATGAGCGTCGATGGCGGCGAGACGGCTGGCTTCATGACCCCCGAAACGCCTTCGGTCAGCTAAAGCGTGTCGCAATCTTTCAGATTCACGCGACCCGCTTTAAGCTTTTGTTTTTACGCATGTCTTTATCCCGAAACTGGTTCCCAGTTCGGGAGACAGGTTTTAAATCTTCACTACTTTGCCCGGGTTCATGATGCCGTGCGGATCGAGCGTCATCTTGATGCGGCGCATCAGGGCCCGTTCGGTTTTGCTGCGGAAGCGGTCCGCCAGTTCGATCTTGGCCTGGCCAAGGCCGTGCTCGGCGGCGATGGAGCCGCCATGCTGCACGACTGCCTCGTAGACTGCCTGCGAAAGCGCCATTTCGCACCCGTCAAAATCGTCATGGCCTTGCGGCGGCGACAGGTTGAAGTGGATATTACCGTCGCCGAGGTGTCCGAACGGATTGATGCGTACGCCCGGCATGACCGTCTTGGCAGCACGTGAGGCATCGGCGATAAAGGCGGCGATCCGCGCCACCGGAACAGAAACGTCATGCTTGATCTGGCGGCCTTCGAGCCGCTGGCCTTCCGGCATCTCCTCGCGCAGCCGCCAGAAGGCTGCACGCTGGGCCTCGCTTACCGCGATGGTACCGTCCAGCACGTCGCCCTGTTCGAAGGCGGCAGCCAGCGCGTTCTCCAATATGTCGTCGAGGGCGATACCGGGAATGGAACTGGCGATTTCGACAAGGACATAGACCGGCCCCGCCGTTTCGAGCGGTCGCACCAATTCCTCGACATGATCGAGCGCTAGCGACAGCCCGAACTCGCCGAAGAATTCGACAGCGGCCAGAAATTCGCCGGTGCGGGCGCGAAGCAGCGCGCCGACCCGCTGCGCGGCCTCAAAATCCGCCAGTGCCAGCAGTGCGGCAGAGCGTCCGCACGGCGCCGGGAAAAGCCGCAGAACCGCCTTGGTGATAATGCCGAGCGTACCTTCCGCACCGCAGAGAAGGCGACGCAACTGATAACCGGCATTGTCCTTGATCAGGGCGCGTGCGCCGTCCCATATGGTGCCGTCGGGCAGCACCACTTCGAGGCCGAGAACCAGATCCTGCATCATGCCGAAGCGCATGGCATGGCTGCCGCCGGCATTGGTGCCGATCAGGCCGCCGATCTGGGCGCTGCCTTCTGCCCCCAGATGCATCGGGAAGGCGAGGTCCCGGTCGGCGAGCGCCTCATGCAGTGCGCCCAGCACCACACCGGCCTCCACGGTTGCGGTGAAGTCGACCGAATCGACCGACAGGATGCGGTTCATGCGAGCGAGCGAGACGATCACGCTGCCGTCGCCCGTTGCCACCGAGCCGCCATTGAGACCCGTATTGCCGCCCTGTGGCACGACCGGCACGTCATGGGCGGCGCACAGGCGCACGACCGCCGCAACCTCATCGGCCGATGTAGGGCGGGCAAGCCCGAGCGGCGGCTTGCCGTAACGGTTCAACCAGTCACGCGACTGAGCGGCCGCGTCTTCCGGGCCTGTCAGCCACCCACGCTCGCCAAGACATTCCCGCATGGCGGCATCGAAGGATTGCAGGTCTGGCATGGACTTATTTCTCGATGTTGGGGTGCGGGATGCCAATGGATTGCGCGACATGGTCGGCTATCGCCAGGCAGGAGGTCAGGCCCGGGCTTTCGATGCCGAACAGGTTGATCAGACTTTCGATCCCGTGGACTGAGCCGTCCTGGATGACGAAGTCGGCATTGGGCTCGCCTTTCGCCGACAGTTTTGGGCGAATGCCGCTATAGGCTGGCTGCAGGCTGCCATCGGCAAGGGCAGGCCAGTATTTGCGAATCTCGCCATAGAAGCGGTCGGCGCGTGAAGGATCGACCCGGTAGTTGGTTTCGTCCACCCATTCTACATCGGGGCCAAAACGGGCGACGCCATTAAGGTCGAGCGTAAGGTGGACGCCGAGACCGCCCGGTTCGGGCACCGGATAGATCAGCCGCGAAAAAGGCGCACGCCCCGTTACCGAGAAATAATTTCCCTTGGCGTAGTAGAGCGTCGGCACGAAGGCGGCGTCGAGGCCTAGGATCGAGCGGGCCAAGGCGACGGCGCCAAGACCGGCTGCGTTGACGACATGGCGCGCCGCGATCTCAAAACCTTCGCTGCTGCCAGCGTCGAGTGTTTGCAGCACGATCCGGCTGGGCTCTACGCGCCCCGAAACCACGCGCGTGGAAAGGCTGAGCGCTGCCCCGCTGTTTTCCGCATCGCCGAGGAGGGAAAGCATTAAGGCGTGGCTGTCGATAATTCCGGTGGCTGGCGATAAAAGTGCGGCGGTGCAGTGAAGCGCTGGCTCCAGCGCCCGTGCTTCGTCAGCGGTAAGCCGCATAAGGTCGCCGACGCCGTTAGCACTTGCCGCGGCCGTGATAGTTGCCAGCGCCGGTTCCTGTTCCGCGCTGGTGGCGGCGATCAGCTTGCCGCATCGCGCATGTGGCACCCCGCGCTCGCTGCAATAGCGATAGAGCATATCGCGCCCGGCCACGCACAGCCGGGCCTTCAGCGATCCGGCCGGATAATAGATGCCCGCATGGATCACCTCCGAATTGCGCGAACTGGTCTCGGTGCCGATTGCGTCGGCGGCTTCGAGGACCAGCACTTCCAGCCCGCGTTCGGAAAGTTCCCGCGCGATGGCGAGACCGACGACCCCCGCCCCGACGATGATGCAATCGACCTGATCCATGATATGCCGCCTAGTTGCCGGTGCCGTGGCGCGCCGTCAGGCGCTCAAAGATGAGCATGCCGGCGTCGCCGATGTCGCTGGCGATTGCCTGCTCGGCTGCATCGGGGTCGGCGGCCTCGATCGCCTTGAGGATCGCATAATGGTGGTCGATCATGACGCGTCCGCCGAACGGATAGGATTCTGCGATCAGCGGTCCCATCTGTAGCCACAACCGGTTGAGAATGCCGCGCAGCACCGCCATGTCGGCGATCTCGGCCAGGGCGAAATGGAAGGTCTGGTTGAGTTCCAGCGCCTCGACCCAGTCTTTTTGCGCAATGGCGAGTTCGTTGCGCTCAATCAGGCCACGCAGGTGCTCGATGTCCTGAGGACCGGCTTTCAGCACGCTTTCGCGCGCTGCGAGCCCTTCGAGCTTGATGCGGATCTGGCGGATTTCGCGATAGCGCTGCGGTGTAATGACGGGCACGTGGACCTCGCGCGGCGATTTTTGCACCAGTGCCTCGTCCTGGATCAGGCGAAGGATGGCGTCGCGCACGGGCGTTACGCTGGTTCCCAGCGATTGGGCGAGGTCGCGGATGGTAAGCCGCGCATCCGGGGCGAACCGGCCTCTGGATAGTGCCTCGGCAAGGCGCGTATAGACCGTTTCGCCGAGATTTTCTTTCTCGATCGCGTCCAGGCTGAACTGTGGCTGCGTCCGCTCATTCATTCCGGCTGCGCCCCTCAAAACGCCCAATAACGGGCTTGACAATATAACTTATAAGAAACATGATGCATCAAGACAGAAAATGCAAGAGAAGACCTGTACAGCATGGCTTCGCAGCCGTCACGCAGGTCGGATCCCATCGGACGCAAGGCAGGAATCATCATGGACGCTCAACCCAATTCGCTTGAAGCTCGCGACATTCACTATCACCTGCACCCCTATACCGATGCGCGCAAGCATCAGGAAACCGGTCCGGTCATCATCGAAAAGGGCGACGGCATCTATGTCGAGGACAATGCCGGCAACCGCTATATCGAGGCGATGGCAGGGCTGTGGAGTGTCGCAGTCGGCTTTTCCGAGCAGCGTCTGGTCGATGCGGCCGCCCGTCAATTCGCCAAGCTGCCTTACTATCACAGCTTCTCGTCCAAATCGCATTCCCCGCTGGTCGATCTTGCCGAAAAACTCGTCAAGATGGCGCCGGTGCCGATGAGCAAGGCGTTCTTCACCAATTCCGGTTCCGAAGCCAATGATTCGGCCATGAAGATGATCTGGTATCGGTCGAACGCGCTCGGTCAGCCGCAGCGCAAGAAGATCATCAGCCGCCAGCGCGGCTATCATGGCGTGACCATCGCCTCGGCAAGCCTGACCGGCCTTCCCAACAACCAGACTTCCTTTGATCTGCCGATTGCCAATGTGCTGCACACGTCCTCGCCGCACTACTGGCGTGAGGCGCTGCCCGGTGAAGGCGAGGAGCAGTTCTCCACGCGCCTGGCAGACGATCTCGAACAGTTGATTCTGGCCGAGGGGCCGGAGACGATCGCCGCCTTCTTTGGTGAGCCGGTTATGGGTGCCGGGGGCGTGATCGTCCCGCCGGCCGGTTATTGGGAAAAGATCCAGGCAGTGCTTGCCAAATACGACATTCTGCTGGTCGCCGACGAGGTGATCTGCGGATTCGGCCGCACTGGCAACATGTTCGGGTCGCAGACCTTCAATATGCGGCCCGACATCATGGTCATGTCGAAGCAGATTTCGTCGTCCTACCAGCCGATCTCGGCGTTGATGATCAACGAGCGCGTCTTTGAGCCCCTGGCCGACGAAAGCAACCGTATCGGCACGTTCGGCCACGGCTTCACCTGCGGCGGTCATCCGGTGGCGGCGGCGGTTGCGCTGGAAAACCTGAATATCATCGAGGAACGCGATCTCGTCGGCAATGCGCGCCGGGTCGGCGGCCATATGCAGGAGCGTCTGGGCGAACTCGCCTCGCACGACCTTGTCGGCGAGGTGCGGGGCGTTGGCATGATCGCGGCGATCGAGCTCGTCGGCGACAAGGCGACCAAGGCGCCATGGGGCAAAGCTGGCGCGCTGGGTGCGCTGGTCAATGACCTGCTGCGTCAGAACGGCGTCATCTCCCGCAATATGGGCGATGCGCTGGCCTTCTGCCCGCCGCTCATCATCACCGAGGCGCAGGTGGATACCCTCGTCGACGTGGTCAAGCGTGCGCTCGACGCCGCTGCCGTCCAGGTCAAAGGCTGACGCGGCGCTCGCGGCAGCTTTCAGGTCGAGTCTTGATGGCGCTTTATCTTGACACATAACATATATGATGTACGTTGCATCGCGCAGATTGTATTTGCCAAGAAACGTCGACTGGATACATAATCACCTTCAGTATGCCATTGCCTGCCCTTTTCAGGAGGACGGTATCTGCATTGGATACAATAGCGCGATCTGGATCGGGGTGATCGATCGGCGTTACCACCAACTGTAACCGCCCGGAGGGGGCGGTTTGTTCAACCATATGGGAGATTGTTCGGATGAACGGGTTCAAGAAAGCGTTGGTTCTGGCTCTTTCGGCCACGATGATGTCGGCAGCGGCGGCGCAGGCCGCCGACTAGTGGCCCTTCAAGATCGCCTCCGCCAAGGATGGCGACCTGAATAACGTTCAGGAGATCGAATATACGCCGCTCGAAAAGGCGGAGAAGCCGTGGAATCTGTGCGTGCTCTTCCCACATCTGCAGGACAGCTACTGGGTTTCCGTCAATTACGGCATCATCGAGGAAGCCAAGCGCCTTGGCGTGAAGGTCACCGTGTTCCAGGCGGGCGGTTATACCGCGCTGCCCAAGCAGATTTCGCAATATGACGACTGCGTGGCCTCGGGCGCCGACGCTATTCTGATCTCGCCCATCTCCGAAGCCGGTGTCGCCGCCAAGATCGGCGAAGGCATGGCCAAGAACATCGTCAATGTCGCTGTCGCCAACCCGATTCTGGAGACGCCGATCACCGCGCGCATCACCCCCGATTTCTACCAGAAGGGCTTCCAGACCGGCGAATACGTCAAGAAATATCTGGGTGACAAGCAGGGTACGGCCGTTGCCTTCCCCGGCCCGCAGGGAAGCGGCTGGGCCGAGACCTATATGGACGGTTTCCGCGACAGCACCAAGACCGGCAACATAGATCTGCTTGCGGAAATGTTCGGCGAAGCAAGCGTTCCCGCCCAGTTGCAGCTTGTCGAGGATGCGCTCCAGACCTATCCGGACGTCAATGTCATCTGGGGCGGCGCGCCGACCGCCGAGGCGGCCATTGGCGCCGTTGCTGATGCCGGCCTTAGCGACATCACCATCATATCGTCCTATGAGAACCAGACCATGCTGAAAGCGGTCAAGGATGGCTCGGTGCTCGGCTTCGCCACCGAATATCCGGTCATCATGGGCCGCGTCGGTGTCGATCTCGCCGTGCGCGCACTTGAGAAGAAGGACTATGAGAAAGTCCTTCTGGTTGCCCCGGGTATCGTCACCAAGGACAATGTCGAGGAGATCGACACCACACAGATCTTTGCGCCGGATGGATACAGGCCGGAATTCTCGGTCAAGTAAGTAAACTGACGGGCCGACAGGCCCGTCTTCCCAGCCGTTTCCACGTCGCGATACTCTCAAGTCTGGCCGCCTCCGTCGAGGCGGTCGGATTCCCCTGGCGGCGATTTTGAGCGTTGTAACAAGATGCTGCAAGTTTCAGGAATGACGAAGAGGTTCCGCGGGATCGTCGCGCTGGACAAGGTCGATTTCTCGCTGGAAAAAGGTGAAGTGCACGCGCTGCTCGGCGAAAACGGCGCCGGCAAATCGACGCTTATCAATCTTATCGCCGGCACTTTTCCATGGACCGAAGGGGCCTATAGTGTCCATGGTCATTCACTTTCTCACCTGACGCCGCAGGTTGCGCGGGAAATCGGCATCGCCGCCGTGTTTCAGGAATTCAGCCTGGTGCCCGACCTGACGGTGCTGGAAAATCTTTTCCTCGGCCGTGAACAGTCGCGCGGGCCGTTCCTCAAGCGCAGCGATATGCGCCGCGCGGCTGGCGAACTCCTCGACGAACTCGGCTTTCATGTGCCGTTGGACGAGACGGTGGCCTTTCTTTCCCGAGCCCAGAAGCAGATGGTCGAGATCGCCAAGGCGCTGCGCACGCATCCGCAGGTGCTGATCCTCGACGAGCCGACCGCATCGCTGACAGACGGTGAGGCGGAGAAGTTGTTTGACGCGATGGCGAGGCTCAAGGCCCGAGGCGTCGGTATCATCTACGTCTCGCACCGGATGAGTGAAATTCGCAACCTTTCCGACCGGGTCACCGTCCTTCGCGGCGGCAAGAAAATCGGCACTGTGACGACAGCCGACATCTCCGACGAAGGGCTGATCGAGATGATGGTCGGCCGCCCTGTCGATCAGCTCTTCCCGAAGATTGAACACAAGCCCGGCGATATCCGGCTTGAAATCGCCGATCTGACGACGGCAGGCGGCACGGTGATCGACGCCTCATTCGTGGCAAGGGCCGGTGAGGTGGTCGGCTTCGCCGGACTGGTCGGCTGCGGTCGCAGTGAACTGTGCCGCGCCGTATTCGGCCTTGAACCGATTACATCCGGCACCGTGAAATTGCGCGACAAGGTCGTCGAGCGGCCGTCGCCGTCGGCGATGCTGGCTGACAAGGTCTGCTATTTCCCGGCCGATCGCGGCTCGGAAGGCCTGGCGCTGATCCGCTCGGTGCGTGAAAACACGACCATGAGTTCGCTCGGCCTGCCATCGCTTTCGACCGGTCCCTTCCTGAAATTCTGGCGCGAACGCGATGTGATCAGAAAACCGCTGACGGACCTTGCTTTGCGGCCAATGGCGCTGGAGAGCAAGGTTTCCGCCTTTTCCGGCGGCAACCAGCAGAAGGTGATGCTGGCGCGCGGCCTGATGCAGCCCTTCGACGTCTATCTTTTCGACGAGCCGACCGTCGGCATCGACGTCGGCGCCAAGGTTGACGTCTACAATCTTATCAAGGAACTTGTCGAGGGCGGCGCCTGCGTCATCGTTTCTACCTCGGAACTGCCCGAACTGATCAATCTGGCCTCGCGCATCTATGTCATGCACGAAGGCAGGATCGTGGCCGAACTGGGTGAGAATGAACGCTCGGAGGCACAGATATTGCCCCATTATTTTGGGGGAACGGCATGAATACAAACGTCAAATCCGCAACCGGGACCAGTGCGGAAAAGCCGGTGATCCTCAATCGAACCGGGATTTCCCATGCCGGCCGCCTCGACCGCTTCCTGAAGCAGGGGGGTGTGGTCATCACCTTCCTTGTCCTGGCTGTCGTGGTAACCGCGCTGATCGAGCCGCGCTTCCTGAACCGGATCAATCTGCTCAATGTCATGCGCAATTTTGGCCTTCTGCTGATCCCGTCGCTGGCGCAGATGCTGGTCATGACTGCCGGTGGCTTCGACCTGTCGGTGGGCGCCGTGGTGGCGATAGCCTCGGTGGTTTCCGCCACCGTCATGTTCATCGCCATCCCCTTCTTTCCAGGCATGGAATGGGTGGCGATCCTGCTTGCGCTGGTGGCGGTCATCGGCGTGGGCATCATCGTCGGCTCGGTCAATGCGGGGCTGGTGGCCTATTTTAGCCTGTCGCCGTTCATGGTGACGCTTGCCATGATGTCCGTGCTGGTGGGTATCACCCTCTACTTCACGCAAGGCATACCAATCTACGGGGTCGCCGATTCCTTCATCGCCACTGTCGGGCGCGGCCAGATATTCGGCCTGCCGGTGATCCTCTGTATCGGGCTTGCCATTCTCGCCGCCTGCATCGTCATGCAGCGTTTCACCCCCCTTGGCCGTCACATCTATGCGGTTGGCAGCGACCTGCGCTCGGCCCGCCTCTCCGGCGTCGCCACGGGACGAACACTGATGGTGGCCTATGCGCTCGCCGGTGTGCTTGCCGCCTTCACCGGCTTTCTGATGACGGCGCGGCTCGGGTCGGGCCAGCCGACCATCGGCGGCACGCTGGCGCTGGAAACCATCGCTGCGGCGGTCATTGGCGGCGTATCCCTGCGCGGTGGGGTCGGCCGGGCCGAGCATGTGGCGATGGCGGCACTTTTCCTGGCGGTCATCGCCAATGCGATGAACCTTACCCAGGTTGACAGCAAGTTCCAGACGCTGGTGCTGGGCGCGGTGCTCATCGCCGCACTCGCCCTCGAACGGCTTCTTCTGCAGAGGCGCAAGGCATGAACCAGACATCCACAACAATCACCGCCGGTGCACCATCAAAGCCTTCCTATATGGAAATGCTGCTGGCAATCCGCCTGCCGCTGGCGATCGTGGTGACGCTTGTGCTGTTTGGCCTGTTCGAGCCACGCATCCTGTCGCCCGGGAACCTGCTCAATGTCGCCGTGCAGGCAAGCTATCTGGCCATCTTCGCCATGGCGCAGACCGTCGTCATCCTGACGCGCGGCTTCGACCTGTCGCTCGGCTTTACCGTTTCGCTGGTCTCCGTGGTCGCCTCCATGGCCATGGTCGCGATGGGCGGCGGCGACGCCTCCATCGTCTTTGGTATCGGCGCGGGCGTGCTTGTCGCCTTCCTGATCGGCCTCGCCAACGGCCTGATCATTGCCGGTATCGGCGTCAACCCGCTGGTGGTGACGCTTGGCATGGCCAATATCGTGATGGCCTTTGCCTCCACCGTCAGCGGCGGCTTTCCGGTGACCGGCCTGCCGCCGAACTTCACCGTCATCTTTGCACAGGCTGAGTTCCTGTCCATTCCAGCTCCGATCTGGATTACCGGGCTGATCTTCTTCCTGCTGCTCCTGACACTCAAGGCGACGCGCTTCGGCCGCAGCCTGTATATCATCGGCGCCAACCCGAAAGCGGCGGTTGCTGCCGGCATCCGCACCATGCCTGTGCTGACGGCCGCCTATGTGCTGTGCGCCGGGCTGACAGCACTTGGTGCATTGCTGTTGACCGCCCGCACCAGCTCGGGTGAGCCCACCCTTGGCGGCAATCTCACGCTGGAGGCTATTGCGGCGGCAGTGGTCGGCGGCGTGCGCCTGTCGGGCGGCGAAGGCGGCGTTGGCGCGGCCCTGCTCGGTGCACTGTTCATCACCGTGCTCTCCAACGGCATGAATCTTGTCCATATTGACGGCTATATCCAGCAGATATGTCTGGGCGTCATCATCATCGTCAGCCTGATCGTCAGCCACGACCACGTCAGGCGCTGAAACATCTCAAAAGACCCGTTTCGAGGAAAATTATGGCATATCAGGTTTGCATCGACATTGGCGGAACGTTCACCGACTGCCTCGTCTCGAGCGCCAACGGCGAAATCTCCATCTTCAAGTCACCGACCACACCGGGTGAGTTTGAGAAGGGCTTCATCAATGTCCTCAAGGTGGCGGCCGAAGGTTATGGCGTCACCGCAACCGACTTCATGAAGCAGATCGACCTGATCGTGCATGGCTCCACAATTTCGACCAACGCGCTGGTGGAACGCAAGACAGCCAAGGTCGGCCTTGTCCTGACCGCCGGTCATCAGGACATTCTCGTACTTCGCGAAGGCCCGCGCAAAGGCGCCTTCCAGTGGCGGCTCGACTATCCCGAACCTTACGTGCCGCGCCACCTGACCAAGACGGTTGGTGGCCGCATAGACGCGCGCGGTCGTGAACTTGTTGCGCTGTCCCTCGATGACGTCCGCAAGATTGCGGAAGAATTTCGCGCCCTCAAGGTGGAGGCGGTGGCCGTCGGGCTGTTGTGGTCCGTGGTCAACCCCGCGCATGAGCTTGCGGTGAAGGAGATTCTCGAAAAAGAGCTTCCTGGCGTTCCGATCACGCTCAGCCACGAGATCAACCCGATGCCGCGCGAATACAAGCGCATCATTGCCGCCGCAATTGACGCATCCATCAATCCGATCGTTCGCACCTATATCGAGAAGCTGACGGTAGCGCTCGATGACGAGGGTTTCGATGGCGAGCTTTTGCTGGCTAACTGTGTCGGCGGCATGATGCCGGTGGCCGACATGATCCGCAAGCCGATCTACAGCGTCATGTCCGGCCCGACACTGGCGCCGATGGCGGCGCTCGCCCTTTCCGACGAGCCCGACATCATCGTTGGCGACATGGGTGGCACCACCTTTGACGTCTCGGCGCTGCGTGACCACCAGATCATCGTAACGCCCGACAGCATGATCCACGACGATTCGCTGGGCATCCCCAAGGTCGATGTCCGCTCCGTCGGCGCGGGCGGTGGCTCGATCGCCTTCGTTGACGAGGGTGGTCTGCTTCAGGTCGGCCCACGCAGCGCTGGCGCCCGGCCGGGCCCGGCCTGCTACGGCAATGGCGGCACCGAGCCGACCGTGACCGACGCTAATGTCGTCCTCGGCATCGTCGACCCGGACTATTTCCTCGGCGGCAAGATGAGGCTTCGCCGCGATCTGGCGCTGGCCGCCGTCGGCAAGGTGGCCTCGCGCCTTGGCATCTCGCCGGAGGCGGCGGCCTATGCCATCTACACCACCTCCAACCACAACATGGTTGCGGCAATCGAGGAGATCACCGTGCGCGAGGGCATCAACCCACGCGACAGCTTCTTCGTTTGCGGCGGCGGCGCGACCGCCATCCACATCGCCGAAATGGCCGATATTCTGGGGCTCAAGCGCTATATGATCCCGCGCTTCATGGCTGGCCTGAGCGCCTTTGGCGGGCTGATCTCCGATCTTCGCAACGAAGAAAGCGCGGTTCTTTTGACCTCCGACGCCGATTTCAACCTCGAAGGTGTCAACGAGGCGCTGGTCAAGCTCAGGCAGGCAGGCGACAGCTTCCTTGCCGAAGCCGGTGTGGCGCCTGATGACCGCCGCTTCGAACTGGCCTTCCTTGGCCGCTACGAATACCAGTCTTTCGAGATCGAGGTGCCTTTCGAAACGACGAATGGTGCGCTTTCAGCCGACGACCTGCCCGGGCTTGTCGAGGCTTTCCACAAGATGCATGAGCGGATCTATTCCATTCGCGCCGACAATGACGTCGTCGAGTTCACGGCGTGGAAGCTGCGCGCCATTGGCAAACGTGCAGGCCAGGACATCTGGCAGAAGAAAATGCTCACCGCCCACAAGGGTGAGGTTGAGCCAAAGACGAAGCGCGGTGTCTATAATCAGGAACGGCAGCGCGTCGAGGACCTGCCGGTCTATGAAATGGTCGATCTGGGCTCTGGCGCCCGTGTCGTCGGCCCCTGCCTCGTCGAGGCCGAAACGTTCACCGCTTATCTTAAGGACCAGCACGAGGGCGAAATCGACCGTTACGGCAATCTCGTCGTCACCGTCGCCTGAACAAACGCCTGAACAAAACGAGCGCAAGAGGGAATGAGTCCCATGGACACTGCCAACAAATCCGAGCTCCACGCCGCAGGCCGGCGGGTAGACCCCTTCCTGATGTCGGTTCTGAAGAGCCGCTTCGAAGCCATCGTGCGTGAAATGACGCTGGTGGTCATGCGGGCCAGCCGCTCCGCCGTCATCAAGAATGCGCGCGACTTTTCCTGCGCCATTCTGACCTACGATCACAAGCTGGTTTCGGTCGAGGATGCGCTGCCTATCCACGTCATGTCGATGGACATGGCGACAAGGCCGCTGACCGAACTGTTCGACGATATCGCTGCTGGCGACATCTTCCTCAACAACTGTCCTTATACTGGCGGCACGCATCATGCCGACCTGATCATGGCGATGCCGGTTTTCCTTGAGGGTGAGCCGCTGTTCTGGGTCGTTGCGCTATCGCACCATGCCGATACCGGCGCACCGGTGCCCTCGACCTACCTGCCTTTCGCCAAGAACATCTTTGAGGAAGGCCTGCACTTCCCCTGCGTGCGCGTCGCTGAAAATTACAAGGAGAAGAAGGACATTCTGCGCATCGGCTCGATGCGCAACCGCGTGCCGGACATGTGGTTGGGGGACGTCAGCGCACAGATCGGCGCCTGCCGCACCGGCGAGCGCCGGATCGGTGAATTGCTGGCGCGCTACGGTCGCGACACGATCCTCGGCTTTGTCGAGGACTGGTTCGACTATGGTGCGCGCTGCGCCAAGGCGGCGATCGCCAAACTGCCGGCTGGTTCCTACAGCTACGAAACGCGCCACGATCCGGTGCCGGGCGTCGCCGACGAGGGCATTCCCGTTCGCGTGACCATCGAAGTCGATCCCGACAAGGGCGAAATCCTGGTCGATATCCGCGACAACATTGACAACGTGCCCGGCGGCCTGAACCTGTCGGAAAACACGGCGACCGGTTCCTGCCGTATCGGCGTCTTTAACAATCTCGACGAGAGCATCCCTCATAATGAGGGCGCGAAGTCGCAGATCAAAGTGGTGATGCGCGAGGGCGCGGTTGTTGGCAAGCCGAAATATCCGGTCGGCACGTCGGTTGCTACCACCAATGTCAACGACCGGCTGATGATCGCCAGCAACTGCGTATTTTCCCGCATGGGCGCGCCCTATGGTCAGGCTGAGAGTGGTTCGCACCTGCCCGCTGGCGTTGGCGTTATCTCCGGTCAGGATCCATTCAAGAACGGCAAGTCCTACGTCAACCAGGTCTTCGTCGGCTATGCTGGCGGCGGCGCCCGTCAGGGTTATGATGGCTGGCTTACCTATTGTGGCCCGGCCAATGCTGGCCTGATCCAGCTCGATTCGGTCGAGGTGGACGAATCCATGTATCCCATCATTATCGAACGTCGCGGCGTCATGCCCGGCTCGCAAGGCTTCGGCGAGTATGAAGGCGCGCCGACGACCGGCGGCGTCTTCTATCCGCTGGACCACGACATGACCATCGTCTACGCCGCCGACGGAACCAGCTTTCCGCCGCGCGGCGTGCTTGGCGGCGGCGATGGCGGCAAGAGCGAAACCATCAGGCTCGCAGGAGACGAAAGGGTCGTGCTGCCAGCCTTCAGCGAAGAGACGATCAAGGCCGGCACCAAGATCGAGTTTTCCGCCTGCGGCGGCGGCGGCTATGGCGACCCGCTAAAGCGCGACCCCAAGCGGGTTGCCGCAACCGTCAACCGGGGCTGGCTGAGCCGCGAGGATGCGCAAGCTGTCTACAAGGTGGTGCTGAAGGACGCCGACGAACCGGGACTGCTGGTCGTCGACGAGGCCCGCACGGCCGCGCTCAGGGCAGCCTGAGCACACTTTTGGGAAGGCGGGAAACCGCCTCCCTCATGGCACTCGGTAAAGGGAGGCGGGACATGCCGGATGCAGGAGAAGCTGTGCGTGATGGAGGCAGGCAGGCCAAGGCAAGGTTGCGCCTCGTGGATGCCGGTCTGCTCGTCTTCGCCGCTGCGATTTATGGCGGCATCTTTCCTGTCAACCGTCTGGCAGCCGAAGCGCTGTGGCCGCCCATGGGCTTTGCCTTCGCGCAATCGCTGCTGGCCGGGCTTGTCCTGGCGGGTGCGGCAATGGCGGCGCGTGGCGGCTTTGCCGCTTCGGCAGCGCATCTGCGGGCCTATCTGGTCATGGGCGGGCTGGTGGTCGGCTTGCCGATTGGCATTCTGGTTGCCGCCGCGCAGCATCTTGATGCTTCGGTGCTGACACTGGTGCTGTGCCTGTCGCCGATCCTCACACTTTTCATCGGCGCGCTGGCGGGTTTGGAGCGTTTCGACCGCCGCACCTTTGCAGGCATGTTGCTTGGCGCGGCAGGTGTGGCGGTGATCGCACTGCCGGATGCTGGCGTCGTCGGAGACGGTGGCGTGTTCTGGTTCCTTGTCGCGCTTTCCGCCCCGGTGATGTTCGCCACCGCCAATATTTGCGCCAAATGGCTGCGTCCGGAGGGAGCATCGTCAATGACGATGGCCGCCGGCACACTGCTTGGCGCGGCGGTCGTGGCAGGTGTCGTCATGCTGGCGCTGGGCAGCCCGGTACTGCCCGCAGCGGATGCGGCTGGCGGGCTTTTGCCGATTATCCTGGCCACCGCAATCAATGCCGTGTTCTTCTGGCTGTTCTTCGAACTGGTCGCGCGCATCGGACCGGCGCGGTTTTCGCTGTTCAACTATCTGGCGGTCGCAGCCGGTATCCTGTGGAGCCTTGTCGCCTTTCAGGAAAAACCGGCATCGCTGTTCTGGGTCGCACTTCTGCTGATGGTCGCCGCCATGTATCTGGCGCTGTCGCGAACGCCGCGTTAGAGCGCCGTGCGTCCAATCGGACGCACAAAGGACGCTCTAACACTTTGAATGAGCATCGGAATAATCCGAAAACCGATTCCACTTTTCGGTCCGATGCTCTAGGGTCGAGACTCAATCATGACCACCATATGCAGATAGCGGCCAAGTAGCATGTTGCTGCGAAGTTGACTGCAAGCTTGTCATATCTTGTGGCAATGCGTCTCCAGTCCTTGAGGCGGCAGAATGTGCGCTCGATGATGTTTCTGCGCTTGTATGCTTGGGCATCGAAGGGCTGGATATTCTTTCGGGTTGGATTGTTGGGGATCACCGGCTCGGTGCCTCGCGCG
>NZ_JBHSLL010000061.1:0-19504 GCF_042656785.1 Aquamicrobium segne | reverse complement strand
CTCAGATGTTATTTGTCACAGTGGACTGCACTGGCGGGACAAAGCTGGCCTCAATAGGGGAACCACGGATAGCACCGAAATACGTTGCACCAAGTATGAATTTGGCATATACATACATATACACACGAAGGAGCATTTGACAATGGCCCAGCCTCACCAGCCAACAACCAAGGAAGTGCGCCTGTTCCGTAACAACCGGAGCCAGGCTGTCCGGATCCCGGTCGAGTTCGAACTCCCGGGCGAGCGGGTGCTGATCAGTCGCGAGGGAGACAAGCTCATCATCGAGCCGGTTCGCACAAGCAGTGGGCTGCTCGATCTTCTCGCCAAATGGGACCCTCTCGAGGAGGAATTCCCGGAGATCGAGGACAAACCAGTTGCGCCGGAGGACATTTTTTGACGCGCTACCTGCTCGATACAAACATTATCAGCGACCTCGTTCGTAACCCGGCTGGTCAGGCCAGACAACGGTTGCTGGCGGCCGGTGACGAGAATGTCTGCACCAGCATCATCGTTGCATCCGAACTGCGATACGGGTGCGCGAAAAAGGGTTCCTCCAAGCTTCAACAGCGGGTGGAAGACGTGCTGGCGCTCATTCCCGTGCTTCCGCTCGAAGCGCCGGCCGACGTGGAATATGGCGCTATCCGGACCAATCTCGAAAGAAGGGGGCAACCTATCGGTCACAACGATCTGTTGATTGCAGCGCATGCCAGCGTGCTTGGCACGACCCTTGTCACCGCCAATGTTGGTGAATTCAGCCGTATCGACACGTTGAAGGTAGAGAACTGGCTGGAGTGAAGCGCAATTCTACCAATACAGGCCGGCTTATCGGCTATGCCCGCGTGTCCACGGACGAGCAGGCGACCGAAGCGCAGGAAATGGAGCTGCATGCGGCCGGCTGCGAGACAATCATCCAGGAACATGGGTCCGGCGCATCGCGCGCTCGCCCTGCCCTGTCGAAGCTTCTGCGCGACATCAGCACTGGCGATACCCTTGTTGTCGTCCGGATCGATCGCCTGGCGCGCTCCGTCAGCCATCTTCTTGAGGTCATCGAGGGCCTGACTGAAAAAGACGTGCATTTCCGGTCGCTGCGCGATCCGATTGACACCACAACACCACAGGGCATGTTTTCGCTGCAGGTGCTCGGCGCCGTGGCGCAGCTGGAGCGTTCATTGATCTCCGAACGCACCAAGGCCGGGATAAAGGCTGCCAAGGCCAAGGGGCGCTTGCCAGGCAATCCCGGCATTCGCGAGCGCCGGCCGGAAGCGCTGGCTAAAATGAGGGCCGCGCAAAAGGCGGCCTACGGAATACGCATCCAGGCGACAGCAAACCAGTGGCTTCCGACCGTGAGGCGTCTGCGGCCCGATCACACCTGGGATGATATTGCTCGTATTCTGAAGCAACGCGGTCTCGACTGGACACCGGAGCGCCTTCGTCGCGCGGTCAAATGGATGGTGGCCGAGGGCATGGCTGATGCAGCCCTGCTCCGCAAGTCGCCACCTCGCCTGCCGGAAGACAGGCTGATGACGCTGGTTGCCGGCATCCATTCATCCAATCCCGGCCTGACCTTGCGCGAAATCGCCAGCCAGCTTGAGCGACTGCATGAGCGCACACCGCGCGGCGGGGCAAAATGGTCACCGTCTTCGGTGAAGAACCTGCTCGATCGCGCCAAACGATCCGGGCTTTTGCCAGGCAAGTCAGTGTAATCTGTGGCTAGATCAGGCTCGGGGTCCTACCTTTGTCAGGAAGAACCCTATAAGGCGTCGGCAAAAACTGTCGGTGCTTACCCGATAGCAGCCCGAAGTCTGGCAATCATCTTGCGGATGGTCTCGATCGCCGCCTCAGCGGCTGGAGTAGATCGCAGCAGCCTGCGCCTTGCTGGCAACTTCGAGCTTTCTGAGAATTTCCGCAACATGATAATCGACGGTCCGCTTCGAACCGCCAACAATGACCGCTATATCCGCGTTGGATTTTCCATGCGCTACCCATTGCAGGATTTCCATCTGCCGCGACGAAAGCCTGCCCAAATGCTGGAAGCCGGCAATGTCAGCTCCCGGAATTCCCAACACCGCCGCCCGGGTGACCGCGATCTGTCCAAGTATTTGGATAGCGTATCCATCGCTTTGGCTTCTGGGGGCGGCAATGAAGGACAGGGCGGTTATCGCACTCAGCGTATCTGCGCGCTGATCCAGCGACGCCGTCGCGCCACTCACAATCCCCGTGCTGGCGATGTACTGTCCGTAAGCTGCGTGCTCGACGGAGGAACTCCATTGCGCAGGAGTCCAAGCCATTGGCCCGGTGGGCCGTACAGCCAGTTCAAGCAGGGGATCATTATCTACCCATCCTTCGTCAGCGTAGCGCGCCAGATCCTCGCTGCTCCAGTTCGTGACAGTCGGCTGAGACATGAACTCGCGGCGATCTTTCTTTCGGAACGAGAGATTGTAGCTCTGGAACCCGAAGCGCTCGACACCCAGTTGCAAAGCCTGCTGCAGTTCCGCGGCCGAGTTCGCCGAACAGATTGACATGACGGGCTCGGCGAGACGCTCCACCACACTCTCCGTAAATTTTTAACTTTATTCAATTCTTCCCTATCACTATTTTACATCAACTTGCACAGATTGAAAACTGTTCAGATGACGAGGCGCGCGATCCGGCAGATCAAAATAATATCGGCTCACATTTACGCCCGGGTGCATCTGGGGCGCATGTCGTCGGAAATCTCTTTCTCGTCGACTTGTACGAGTCATGAGTTTTGCAGCGTCATCATGAAGCAATCAGGATATTCGCAACTCGCGCACTGTGGCTTGAACAGCATCGATCTCCCTGATGACGCAACGTGTCGGGATGGTCTGGCGCAACAGGTTTCAGCAGTGCTGGAATGCCGTGACCCGTCATCGGCCTATGAAATCGCCATCAGCCACGTTCTTGTGGATTGGGCTGGCCGCTGGACGACCTTGCTTCGGTTCGACGATCGCGGGGACGCCATTTGCGTGGTTTCAACCGATCGATCCATGATTGGCCAGACGTGGAACATCGAGGTCCCGGCAGCCACGCTGTTCGGGCCTGCATGTGGGCCGGAAATGATCGAACACGAGGCCGTTTCAAGCATATATGGAAGCCTGACGCCGGGACATGGCAATGCGGCGATCGCCTATCTGCCGATCGAGCACGGGAAACATCGCTTTCTGCTTCTGCTCGCGGACGCCACCGGCGGGAAGCCGATCCGCATCGAAACCGATCAATTGCCGGCGGTTACAACCCTGCTCGGCTGTGCGCGCATGACGGAAATGCTGCATGAGAGTGCTCGCAAGCAAGCAGAGTTGGAACAGCGTGTCGAGTACCTTCAGGCGCGTGAAGATGAGCTCCATTTCAAGGCAAACCACGACGATCTGACTGGTCTGCCCAATCGCAGCTTCACCAAGACGCTGGTTGAAAACCGGCTTTCTCAAAGAGGCCTTGAAGGAAGGCTGGCGCTGGCGTTCATCGATCTCGACGACTTCAAGCGCGTGAACGATACCTACGGCCATATTGTGGGTGATGAACTTCTGCGCAAAATCGCCGAACGGCTCCGCGCCGGCATACGGGACTCCGATATCTGCGGTCGTATCGGTGGCGATGAGTTCATTATTTGTGTCGATGATCCTCTCCGGTCGATTGATGCGGATGGTATATTCTCTCGCACTTCGAATCTGCTTCGACAGCCCTTCGATCTCGAAGGCCGGCAAGTTTCCTGCTCCGCTTCCATCGGCGTCGCACTCTTTCCCCGAAACGGCACGGATTTCGAAGCGCTTCTGCGGGCCGCCGACGGCGCCATGTATCGTGCAAAAAAGCACAGGAACGGCAGCGTGGTGATTGAGGAATAGTATTTTCACCGGCCATTTGTGATGACCGGTAGTCGGCGTCACACCAGTTTGAGACACTGCGCCAGTTTCCGCGCCGCGATCACGTCGGCTACCGACCGACTAGCTCGCGAAAAGGATTTCCGCGTAGTCGGTCGCGCCGTGAAGGACGTGGATCACAATGATCCGCTCTCCCTGGACGCGGTAGAAAATCAGAAAACTGCCATGAACCCTGCGGCGAATGCCGTGGCGTTCATAGCGAGGCACCAACGCGAAGCCCTCCGGCGTGTCTGCCAGCTCCAGGCAGCTGGTCCGAAGCTCCTGAATGAAGGTTAGGGCCCGCCGGGGATTGTCCCGCGCAATGTAGTCGGCGATCCGTTCCAGGTCGCCTTCCGCCTCATCCGTGAGTTCCACGATCATGCGGAGCGTTCTGCCTCTTGAGCCATAGCCTTGTACTTGGCCTCAAGTCGATCGAACACCTTCCCGGCCGGCGCGGTTCGGCCAGCTTCAGCATCGGCAACACCACGCATGATCGAAGCGTCCAGGGCAGCAAGACGTGTCTCTCGATCCTGAATCAGCCTGACGCCTTCTCGCAGAACTTCGCTCTTTGAGCCATAACGGCCCGTATCGACAAGCTGCTTGACGTAGCTTTCCAGTTGTTTGCCCAGATCGGCACTGATCATGACGTCACCTCGCTCCTGATTCCGTCTGAAAATGAGGCTTTTAATAACTGTTATCAAGCCCTAATTGCACGGATGATGAACATTTGAGCGTCACCCTTCGGGCTGGACTCTCGTGAACCGAGCTAGCTTGGGGAGATTTGATGGCTGTCGAAAAGCGTCGCGGTCGCGATCTGTCGTCAATGGATGGCTTGATCGGCGCGACCCAACCTCGTGTGCGATCATATAAAGCGTTGAAACATCCAGCGCCCGTCTATTAATTCACCCATTTCCATCCAATTCTGTCGGGGAACTTGGTCAGCTGACAGTGCCATCCTGCTCATAGCTTCCGCTTTCGCAGGCTGTTCAGAAGCGAATCCGACACCTCAAGTCGTGGCCCGGGTTCCGGCGTTTGGCGCTGCTTCCCTTCGTCCAGCCGTGCCCGCAGCAGAGCCATCACCATCGGCCAGGTCGAGAATTTCCCGTCGCGCGCCTTGTCGGTCAGGCTGCGCAGATACCCGCCGGCGCTGTTGATCTGGTCCGCCCGCTGATAGATCGCCGCCAGCGCAATTGCCGCCTGAACCTCGCCCATGACCTCGCGGGCCTCGGCCCAGGCGCTCGGACTGATGCCAAGCATCGTTCGGACCAGTTCCGCTACCGCCAGAAAATCTCGCCAGTGGCGGATTTCACCCGACTGAGCCGCATCCCGCATGTTCGGGCAAGCGTCCAGCACGATGCTCAATGGCAGATCCCGTTTCGGCAGGCTCCGTACGTTGTCGGTTTCCGCAGCGCGGCCGCTCGCTTCTTTTTTTTCTCGAAAGCCATCTTCAGATTCAGATATGGATTCTGGGTTTGAATTCTGTATGTGGCGTTCAGATTGAGACTCATTGGCGTTCAGATTCTGTGTTTTCGTGAAGGATTCCAATACGTCGCGGATTTCCGTATGCAGATCGTGAAGCTCGGCGCAGATGTCTTCGATGAGTTGCCTCGACGCCGTTCGGGGGAGCCTGGAGATGACGCCCTGATAGGTCTGAAGCACCCTGCCCCAGTTCCCCGGTACTCCTTCCTCGATCCCGGCATCGATCATCTTGACGATATCGCGCCGTAGCAGCGTCAGGCGTTCCCGGGCGACGCGGGAGGCCTTCTTCTCGGCTTGCACCGCTTCTGCCAGATCCCTGAACTCCGCTGCACGGGCGACGATCGGCGACAGGTCAAAGCCATAGGCCTGCTCGATCTCCCCTGCCCTGCTCCGGCGCGCGAAGCGCTTGCCGTTCGGGCTGTCTCTCCGGATGATCAATCCACATTCGACCAGAACGGATAGATGCCGCCGGAGCGTCGCCGGCGAAATTCCGTTGGCACGGTTGATAAGCTGCTCGTTGGATGGCCAGACGATAAGCTCACCCTCGGCCGAGAGTTCTGTTTCTCTATGAAACGAAAGCAAGGCATTGAGGATCGCCAGTGAGCGATCTGTCGCGCCAAGCAGTTCACGGGCTTTACGGATATCCTCGAACACCCACCATTTGTTGGCGGCAGCCTCTTTCGGCATCGCCTTTGCTCTTGCCTGGCTGGCAATCTGGCCAAGCGTCATCGTTCGCCGCCCAAAGGGCGTCGTTGAGATATGCGTCTGCATTGTCCTTCACCTATCGCTAGGCAAAAGAAATCTGCGCGCCGAACTGACATTCAGTCGCCGTTAGGCCTTGACTGCGATTCCGGGAAGTGCGATTCTCTGGCTACCACACGCAGAGAAGGGCTTCCGGATGACATTTCGGGGGCCTTTTTCTTTTGCTCTTTGTCTTGCGACCCTTTCCTACGTTATAGCATTCTAAATGCAGGCTTCACTGCCTTCGCCATCATCCCTGTCAGCTGACAAGGTCTTTCTAGTTGCCGTCACTTTTCATAGAATCGAATTGATCAACGAGGGACGGCAACTCGCGCACCAAAAACTCAACGAAATCGGCACTGCTTTCGGTTGGCAGAGCGATCCTAACTACCCCGTTTGTGACCGCAATTGTGCCGAGCTCCCTGCCGCTCGGTCCATATAGTTTTGTTAGAGTTTTTGTTTCCGGTAAGGGCTCCTTCAGAGAGGCAAGTATCGTTCGAAACCGCGCGTCAGACGCCAGCGCCATAACCTTGTCAGCTGACAAGGTTTCACGCAGCTTTCCCTCCGCCCCCTGCGCGGCGACCGCAGCTGCCAGTTCAAGCCAGCGTGGCCGCCCAACACCAGGAGCCCGGCCGATGGATCGAATGATATCCCTTGGGATTGCTCTGCATACGCTACGCATCTTCGCTAGTTCCGCATCGTCAATAGACAACGCAGCGCGAATATCCTTTGTTCTAATGCCCGCGTCGTCCATTGTTGCGACAAAAAGCGCTCGCTCGATCCAAGTGAGATCCTGACGCTGACCGTTCTCGATCCCCTGCGCAACGACCAGCTCCGAATCATCGAGTTCGACCACAACCGCCTTGAGCGTGACCCCCAGCTCTTTCGCCGCGCGCCAGCGTCGATGTCCATAGACAACCTGGTAGACCCCGTCCCTCTCAGGATGCCGACGAACTTGGATCGGAACCTTCTGACCGGCCTCCTCAAAGGAGCGCTTAAACTCATCGAATTGCTTCTCTGTGTCGTCCGCTAGGCGATCTGGGAACGGTGATGGCTCGATTACATTAGGTGAGAGTTCAACATTCCCTCCACCTTCAACGATGGCCTGTAAGCGATCTCTCTGTTCAATGAGGTCGCTTAGAGATCTCTGCGTCGCCCCAATGACACCAGCACCCACGCGGCCCGGAGATCTGGTCGGCCCAGACATCTGCTGTTTCGAGGTATCCGTATTCTGCCGATCGTCCTGATCTTTCGCATCCGCAAAAGATCCGAAATTAGCTAGGATCGACTTGCCGCCTCGTCTGCTCACGATCGCCCCCAACTCGCAGTAATAAGAGAAACAATCTGCTCGTTCACCGCGTCAATGGACTCCCGAGCACGTTTGACCGTGGCCGCTGCAATGTTCCCCGATTCAAGTTCATACAATGTGCGCTTTGCGAGCCCCGCCGTTTCGATTGCTGCGCTCTCTATAGCCGTAGGGACCAAGACGTCCTCGCCAAAGAGATGACGTAACATTGAAACGACATGCACCTGCGACTGGTCGTTCGGATCATGACGCGTCACAACGTAGTGCAAAAAGTCGTGATGCAAGATAGCGCCTGCATCTCGGATTACTGAGATGAGGTCACCCATCATCAGTAGGAACTGGTTCATTGACATTACGTCCAGCATGGCTGGGTGCACAGTAACTAGCAGGCCCGTCGCCGCGTAGATCGCACCAAGAGTCAAGAAGCCCAGAGACGGTGGGGTGTCGAGGATCACGATATCATATTCATCTTCGACTTCGGCAATCACACGCCGGAGACGCTCGAAGAAAATCTCTTGGGTTCCAGATCTCCGTTCCGCCAACAAGCGAGGAGTCTCATGCTCGTACTCCATCACCTCAATGTTGCCCGGGATGAGATCAATACCAGTAAAGTAGGTTGGGCGAATAATTTCCTTGATGGGCCTTCTATCTTCGTCATACCGAAGCGCGGCATAGATTGTCTCGTTCTGGTGAACGTCCATTTCCGGCTGAGACCCGAACATGGCCGACAATGACGCCTGCGGGTCAAGGTCCACTGCAAGCACCCGATATCCATGTAGTGCCAGATAGTGCGCAAGGTGTGCGCTAGTCGTTGTCTTCGCGCTCCCGCCTTTGAAGTTTGCAATTGCGAGTATTTGGAGGTGCTCGCCTTCACGGCGATGGGGCAGAAACCGCAGCGCCTCTGCGGGCCTTTGCTCGGCAAACAAGCGCCTTAGATCGTTGATCTGAGCAAGCGTGTAGGCGCGATGGTTATTCTCAAGCCGTGCGGGAGCCGGCCCTTTACCCTCGTTCGACATCAGCTTAAGTGTCGACTCAGGAATCGAAGTGAGCTTAGAGACCTCATGGGTCATAAAATAACGTAGAGACTTCTCCGCGTTTGGCGGATACATCTGCTCACGCCGAGCCTGCAAGTGATCCGATAGCAAAGCCGCATGCCGCACTATCTTGTCTGCGGGGTCCTCGAAAGTTTGAGCGCTGACCAGTGTAGTTTGCATTGTCGTCCCGATTCTTGCTTGGCGGCATGTAGGCGTTTTAGCGGCCTTCTCCCGACAAACTTAGGGCATAGTTTCCTCGCTTCGTCCAGCGCTTTAAGGTTAACGAGAAGTTAACGCGCGCTCGACCGGACGACGCGTTGATTAGCGTTGCCACCATTTTCTATTTTGTTTTCAACTACTTGCTTCCCACTTTCATCAGGTTCTAGATCCTGCCGGGACCCCGCATAAATGCCGGGGGCAACAGATCCTCTGTACAGGCTGATTTCTCACCTCTGCCAATCGTGCGGCAAGGAATCATCGCGACTCACTGTGGCAGTGACCCGGCATTTATGCCGGGCTGACGCATCTGCCGATCTGATGTTGATGTAGCCCCATCACAAGGGGCAGCGGTTCCACATGCGGCAGCATCAACTTACTCATTCCACGTCCGGGCATATGCCGACGGCTCTGCGTTACGAGAGCAAGCGTCTATGAACGCCTCGCGCTCCCACCTCCGTCTGGTGCGCAAGCTGCAGGATGCACTTGGCGAGACCATCTGTTCAGCGCTTGAAGACGCCTCGGTTGTTGAGATCATGCTCAACCCGGATGGGAGGCTGTTCGTCGAGCGGCTGGGGCAGGGGATCGACAGCATGGGCGCCCTGCAGCCAGGGGCC
This sequence comes from Aquamicrobium segne, assembly GCF_042656785.1. Lineage (NCBI taxonomy): Bacteria > Pseudomonadati > Pseudomonadota > Alphaproteobacteria > Hyphomicrobiales > Phyllobacteriaceae > Aquamicrobium > Aquamicrobium segne. Next base: position 10,236 of record NZ_JBHSLL010000061.1, on the reverse strand, counting down.
GCCGAAATCATCATCGGCAGCGTCGCGCATGCACTTCAGACGGAAGCCGATGAAGATCAGCCCATCATTTCCGGCGAGCTACCGATCGGCGGTCACCGCTTCGAGGGGCTGTTGCCGCCAGTCGTGGCAGGTCCAAGCTTCACCATACGCAAACGGGCGTCGCGGCTGATTCCACTCGAAGATTATATCCGTAGCGCCATCATGACGGGCGAACAGGCGGTACTCATCCGTAATGCCATCGATGCCCGCCTCAACATCGTCATTTCCGGCGGCACAGGCTCGGGCAAGACCACGCTCGCCAATGCCGTCATTGCCGAGATGGTACGGACAGCGCCGCAACACCGGCTGGTGATCCTGGAAGATACGGCTGAAATCCAGTGCGCAGCCGAGAACGCGGTTCAGCTTCATACCACCGATACGGTCGATATGGCCCGGCTGCTGAAGAGCACCATGCGGTTACGACCTGATCGTATCATCGTCGGCGAGGTCCGCGATGGTGCGGCGCTCACCATGCTCAAGGCATGGAATACCGGTCATCCGGGCGGCATCACCACCATCCACGCCAATAATGCATTATCGGCCCTGCGACGGCTGGAACAACTCACAGCCGAAGCCAGCCAGCAGCCGATGCACGACGTGATCGGCGAGGCCGTCGATCTCGTCGTCTCGATCGAGCGAACACCAACCGGACGGAGGGTGCGTGAAGTCATCCATGTCGAGGCCTGGCGCGACGGCAACTACCAGATCGAAACCTATCCGGAAGAGGGGCAAGTTGATGCTGCATAACAGGACCGTCGCCTTTCTGACGGCGAGCTTGACCGTTTTTCTCTTGTCCTTGTTCATCGAGCCAGCACTGGCTTCCGGCGGTGGCGGCCTGCCATGGGAAGGGCCACTGCAACAGATCCAGCAATCGATCACCGGGCCGGTGGCGGGCTTTATTGCCCTTGCTGCAGTTGCCGTCGCCGGCGGCATGCTAATCTTCGGCGGTGAGCTGAACGATTTTGCCAGACGGCTGATGTATGTCGTGCTGGTTGCTGGCATCTTGCTGGGGGCGACACAGATTGTTGGTCTGTTTGCCGCTTCCGGCGCATCGATCGGCACAGCCGAAGCTCTCCAATCTACCGGGGCAGGGGAGGGCGGTGATGGTTGAGTCAGTTGCTCTGCTCGCACGATCCCGCATTCATCGGGCGCTGTCGCGCCCGAACCATTTGATGGGCGCTGATCGTGAACTGGTTTTGCTGACGGGGCTGGCGACGGTCATCCTGATCTTTGTGGTCCTGACCTGGTTCTCTGCGCTGCTCGGCATCGCAATCTGGATTGGTGTCGTTGGCGCATTGCGAATGATGGCCAAGGCCGATCCGATGATGCGGCAGGTCTATCTGCGCCATATCCGATATCGACAGGCCTACCGGCCTACCTCATCGCCCTGGCGCAGATACTGAGACGCTGATGGTCGCCCTTCGTCAGTTCCGCAATACAAATCCATCCTTTTCCGATCTCGTCCCTTACGCCGGATTGGTCGATAATGGCGTGATCCTGCTCAAGGACGGGAGCTTGATGGCCGGCTGGTATTTCGCCGGTCCGGATTCGGAAAGCTCAACCAATCAAGAGCGTAACGAGGTTTCGCGCCAGATCAACGCGGTCCTGTCGCGGCTTGGTTCCGGCTGGATGATCCAGGTTGAGGCCGTGCGCGTGCCGGCCGTTTCCTACCCGTCACGCGAAGAGAGCTATTTCCCTGACGCAGTGACGGCAGCTATCGATAATGAGCGGCGCGCCCATTTTGAGGCGGAGCGCGGCCATTATGAGAGCCAGCATGCGCTGATCCTCACCTATCGCCCGCCTGAGCGGCGCAGGTCAGCCATGACTCGCTATGTCTATTCTGATGCCGAAAGCCGTTCCGAGACCTATGCCGATACTGTGCTCGACAGTTTTCGGACATCGATCCGCGAGGTCGAGCAATATCTCGCAAACGTTCTTTCAATCCGCCGCATGGTCACGCGGACCGTCATTGATCCCGGAACCGGACGCGAGGCGCGCTACGACGAACTCTTCCAGTTCATTCGCTTTTGCATCGTCGGCGAGAACCATCCAGTCCGCCTGCCGGAAATCCCGATGTATCTCGACTGGCTGGCGACGGCCGAGTTCCATCATGGGCTGTCACCGATGGTCGATGGCCATTATCTCGCAGTCGTTGCCATCGACGGCTTTCCGGCAGAAAGCTGGCCGGGTATTCTGAACCATCTTGATCTGATGCCGCTGACCTATCGCTGGTCGAGCCGCTTTGTCTTCCTCGATGAGCAGGAAGCGCGACAGAAGCTCGAACGCACCCGCAAGAAGTGGCAGCAGAAGGTTCGGCCCTTCTTCGACCAGCTGTTCCAGACGCAAAGCCGGTCGGTCGACCAGGATGCCATGCTGATGGTCGCCGAAGCTGAGGACGCCATCGCCGAGGCGTCGTCGCAACTGGTTGCCTATGGCTATTACACCCCCGTCATTGTCATGTTCGATCGTGATGATAATCGCCTGCGTGAACAGGCCGAGGCGGTGCGCCGGCTGATCCAGGCGGAAGGCTTTGGCGCCCGCATCGAGACGCTCAACGCCACCGAAGCGTATCTCGGTTCGCTGCCGGGCAACTGGTACGCCAACATCCGCGAACCGTTGATCAACACGCGCAATCTCGCCGACCTCATCCCGGTCAATTCGGTATGGTCGGGGAGCGCGACCGCACCTTGTCCGTTTTATCCCCCCGCCTCGTCACCGCTGATGCAGGTCGCCAGTGGCTCCACACCGTTTCGACTGAACCTTCACGTCGACGATGTCGGCCACACTTTGGTATTCGGCCCGACCGGATCCGGCAAATCGACTCTGTTGGCCTTGATCGCTGCACAATTCCGGCGCTACCGCGATGCGCAAATCTTTGCTTTCGACAAAGGGAACTCGCTTCTCCCGCTTACATTGGCGGCCGGCGGTGATCATTACGAAATCGGCGCAGGGGAGGGGGATGCCATGCTCGCCTTCTGCCCGCTGGCCGAACTCGGCACCGATGGTGACCGCGCCTGGGCCGTCGAATGGGTCGAAACGCTGGTGACCATGCAAGGGGTGACGATCACGCCCGATCACCGGAACGCGATCTCGCGCCAAATCAGGCTTATGGCCTCCGCGCCAGGACGCTCGCTGTCGGATTTCGTCAGCGGCGTGCAGCTACGAGAGATCAAGGATGCGCTCCACCATTACACGGTCGACGGACCGATGGGCCAGTTGCTCGACGCTGAACAGGATGGCCTGACGCTCGGCACCTTCCAGTGCTTCGAAGTCGAAGAGCTGATGAATATGGGCGAGCGCAATCTCGTACCTGTCCTGCTCTATCTCTTCCGTCGTATCGAAAAGCGCCTGACCGGGAACCCGAGCCTTATCATTCTCGACGAGGCCTGGCTGATGCTCGGCCATCCGACATTCAGGGACAAAATCCGCGAATGGCTCAAAGTGCTGCGCAAGGCCAATTGCGCGGTGCTGCTCGCCACGCAGTCGATTTCGGACGCCGAACGCTCCGGTATCATCGATGTGCTGAAGGAAAGCTGCCCAACCAAGATCTGCCTCCCGAATGGCGCGGCACGCGAACCCGGTACGCGCGAATTCTACGAGCGCATCGGTTTCAACGAACGTCAGATCGAGATCGTGGCAACGGCCACACCCAAGCGCGAATATTACGTCGCATCGCCTGAAGGAAGGCGTCTGTTCGACATGGCGCTCGGGCCGGTCGCGCTGTCCTTCGTTGGCGCGGCCGGCAAGGAAGATCTCAAACGCATCCAGCAGCTTGCAAACGACCATGGCGCGAACTGGCCAAAGGTCTGGCTTATGGAAAGGGGGATCGGCAATGCCGAAACCATTCTCGCATACCGTTAGGATCGCCGTTGCTGTGTTCGCTACCGCCAGCATGGTCCCGTCTGCGCCCGCATATGCCGGTGCTGTCACCGGGCAAGCGACCGAATGGACACAATTGCTCAACAATACCGAGCTGGTGGGGCTGGTCGGTCAATCCGCCGAGCAAATCCAGAACCAGGTGCAGCAGATCGCTCACCTGGCCGAACAGATCCAGAACCAAATCCGAATCTACGAGAACATGCTGCAAAACACGTTGCAGCTTCCCAGCCATATCTGGGGCCAGGTCGAAAACGATCTTGCCCGCCTTCAGGGTCTCGTCAATCAGGGGCAGGGGATCGCATTCTCGATGGGCAATATCGACGATGTGTTAAAGCAGCGGTTCCAGAGCTTTGCCGAGTTCAAGACTGGCCTTGCCAATGGCGAGAGCTTTTCCTCGAGCTATCAAGACTGGTCCGACACCAATCGCGACACCATCGCATCGACATTGCGTGCCGCCGGCTTCACTGCGGAACAATTCGGGAGCGAGGAAGCGACCATGGCGCAGTTACGCTCCATGTCGGAAAGCGCGGTTGGCCAGATGCAGGCCCTTCAGGCCGGGCATCAGATTGCCGCCCAGCAGGTAGCGCAGTCCCAGAAGTTGCGCGGGCTGGTGTCGCAGCAAATGACGATGATGGCCACCTGGTATCAGTCCGAGCAGGCGGCGAAGGACCTAGCCCAGACAAGGCGTGAGGAATTTTTCAGGTCAACTGCACCGTCAAGCTCGGGCGGTCAGATGATGGAGCCGCGCTGGTGAACAGGTTTTTCCTCATCATTGCAGCCGTCATCGTCGTGATCGGCATTGTCGTCCTGGTCTGGATTCGTCCTGACAATGCCCGCAGTCCAGCCTCAACTGCACCAGCGGCCGTACCGGTGCAACAATTCGACATGACCGGTGGCCAGGAAATGCGGCCGCGCTGGGACGCACGAGAGGAGCAGGGCAATGACGCCGCCAGCAATTAGGGCGGCGCTCGTCACCCTGCTTGGGCTATCGATCCTGATCGAGCCGGCCTTCGCGCAGGATGGCTCACTGCTGACCAATCTGGAAAATGAGGTGGCAAGTGCTGCCCAGGGCTGGGAGACAACCGTCCTGCAGGCGGCCCGCTCGCTGTTCTGGATCCTTGCCGGCATTGAGATCGGCATAGCCGCCGTCTGGCTGGCGCTGGCGGCGGCATCGCTCGATACATGGTTTGCCGAACTGGTGCGCCGCATCATGTTCATTGGCCTCTTCGTCTTCATTCTTGAACAGGGGCCGGCCTTTGCAAAAGCCATGGTCGATAGCCTGTTCCAGATCGGCGCCGGCGGTGGCTCGGCCTCGCCGGCCAATGTCTTCAATGCCGGCCTTCAGGTCTCAAGCGCCATGTCGAGCAAGGTCCAGTTCGGTCTGTTCGAGGACAATGCGCTCGCCATTGCCGCAGTCTTTGCCATGATCGTCGTGGTTATCTGCTTCAGCCTCGTCGCCGCGATCTTCATCTCGGTAATGGTGGAAATGTATGTCGGGCTGCTCGCTGGCATGATCATGCTCGGACTCGGAGGCTCGAGCTTCACCAAGGATTTTGCCGTCCGCTACCTGGTCTATGCCTTCAGTGTCGGGATGAAGCTGATGGCGCTGGTGATGATCGCCCGCATTGGATCACAGGTGCTGGTCAATCTGGCGAGCGGTCCGGCAGGTTCGGACGAATATCTTTCGACACTAGCCATTGCTGGCATTTCCGTCGTCGTTTTTATCATCTCGATCTACGTACCGAACATCATTCAAGGTGTCGTGCAGGGCGTATCGGTCACCGGCGGCATGGAGACGATCCGGCATGGCGGTCAGGCTGCAAGTTTCGCGGTCGGCGGCGCAGCACTTGCCGCCGGCGGCGCAAGGGCAGGGGCGGCAGCCTATTCCGATGCGCGCGCCGCGGGTTCCTCATTTGGCGCGGCAGCGCTCAAAGGCATGGCATCGGGCGCCGGTGCGGCAGGCGGCGCCCTGGCAGGCGCCGCGCGTGACAAGGCCATCGGTGTTCCGGGAACATGGGGCGCGTCCACGCTCGGTCTTGCCAATTCCAAGCTCGATCAGTCCCAGGGCCGATCGACGCGCAAACCCTCCAGCGACGATAAGGCGTGAGTGACAAAATATGGCTGGGCGCAATCCACCCGAAAATCCCTACCTTGCCGCACGCCAGGAATGGAACGAGCGCTATGGTTCTTATGTGATGGCGGCGCGTGCCTGGCGCATTGTCGGCGTCACCGGCATGCTGATGGCGGTGATCGGCTTCTCCTATGCGCTTTATCAAAGTACGCAGGTCAAACTCGTCCCCTATATCGTCGAGGTCGACCGGCTGGGAACGGCCGCCAGCGCCGGGTTCCCGCAGCAGATCGAATACGCCGATGCAAGGGTCGTGCGCGCCACACTCGGCTCCTTCGTGAGCAATTTCCGCTCGGTCACCCCTGATGCGGTTGTCCAGAAGCAATATATCGACCGCACCTATGCGCTGCTGCGCACATCAGACCCCGCCACCGAGAAGATCAATGCCTGGTTCCGGGGCAATTCGCCATTTGATCGCGCCGTCACCATGACTGTCGCCATCGAGGTGACCAACATCGTGCCCCTCTCAAACCAGAGCTACCAGGTCGACTGGACGGAATTCCAGCGCGACCGGCAGGGCAAGGAACTTGGCACGCGTCGTTACCGTGGCATCGCCACCGTGACACTGACCCCACCGCAGGACGAAGCTGTCATCCGTTTCAACCCGATCGGGCTTTATTTGAGAGATTTCGAGTGGACGGCGCAACTGTGAGTGCCGGCAGGAGAGTATCATGAACTTTTCGAGGACAAGGGGCGTCGTTTTCTGCGCGGCTCTCCTCCTGTCGGCAATGCCGACATCTGCTCAGGCGCAAGCGCTGAACGCGAACGAAGCGCGCGCAACGGGCCTTTCCGGGCAGTGGCAATCGGGGCAGGGGGTTGTAACCCGTGGCAATGACGGCAAGGTCATCTTCCTCTATGGCGAGGTCCAGCCTTCGGTCGTCTGCTCTCCGCTGCAGGTCTGCGATATCGAATTGCAAGCCGGCGAGATCGTCCGCGACGTTCTGCTTGGTGACACCGTGCGCTGGAAGGTCGAACCGGCAACTTCTGGCGCGCCCGGCGGCCAGGCGGTGCATCTGATCGTCAAACCATCAGAAGCCGGGCTGGTCACCTCCATGGTGGTGACCACCTCGCGGCGCACCTATCACATCCAGCTCAAATCGCATCAAAGCCAGTATATGGCCCGGGTCGGCTTTGAATACGCGGAAGACGTCAATGCCCGCTTTGCCGAGATCAGCGCACGCATGGAAGCCAGCATCGTTCCGGGCGCCGGCGTGCCTGCCGACCAGCTGAACTTTGGGTTTCGGACGAGCGGCTCGGCGCGCTGGCGGCCAACGCGGATCTATAGCGACGGCCAAAAGACCTATATCCAGTTTCCATCGTCGCTTTCCGGCCAGGATGCTCCGGTGTTATTCGTCGTGTCCGGTGGTGAAAACCGCATCGTCAACTATCGAATGAGCGGCTCTATGATGGTGGTCGACTATCATATCGATCACGCCATTCTCGTTTCCGGTGTCGGCCGCCAGCAGCAAAAGATAACCATCCGGCGGGGAGGGTAGGGGATGCACAGATTTTCCGTGCCCGGCCGCCTCATCGCTGCGATCATTTTAGCCGGGCTACTCTCCGCCTGTCAGACGCTGGGGCAAGCCGGGCTGATCCAAAGCACGGTGACGGCGCAATTGTCGCCGGAAGCCGCCAGCAGCATCGCCGGCGACATGGTGGGCAGGCTTGCCGAACAGGCAGGTCCCGGCGGCACGACGATCCGGTTCACACCCGATGGTTCCGTATTCGGCCAGGCGCTGCAGGCGTCGTTGCAAGACTGGGGTTATGCCGTCATCACTGACCAGAAGACCGACGACACCAATATCCTCGCCCTCGCCTATACGGTTGACGAGTTCGAGGGAGCCGTTCTGGTCAGGCTATCGACGCTGCGCTTCGATCTTACCCGAATGTACAAGCCCGGTGCCGAAGGAGCCACCCCGGTCAGCCCACTATCGATTCGGCAACATGGCTCGGCAGGCACAGCATGACACCGTCGTTGAAGCTTGGCGGTACTGACACCGCATCCGCCCCAAAGATCCGGCGGCTGAACCGGCTGCCGATTATCGGTGCAATCGCGCTGGTGGTGATTTTTCTTGCTGTCATCTTCTATGGGCTGACGTCGCGAGGACTGCGGTTTCGCGACGATGGCGGTGCTGGTGCCGCGGGATCGCAATCGGCATCGACCTATGCCGACCAGCTGACCCGTGGCGTTCCCGACGGCATCATCGGCGAGCCTGCCCAGCCGCAATTCCAGCCGTTTCCGCCCGCAACAGCGGAGACCCCAGCCAATCCCTTCCCGGCAGCAGAGAACCTACCTCAAACGGACCCCCAACCTGCCACGTCAAAGATCGAACCCGAAGAGGTCTGGCGCGCGCGGCTTGAGCGGGAACAGCACGAGCAATATCTGCGCGAACAGCACCGACAGCGCATGGCGCGGCTACAGGCGAATGACGCTGCCTACGATTCTCCGATTGCTGTCAGCATCAATGACCTCAATCGGGAACCGACAACGGAAGCAGCTGGAGGAGCTTCTGTGGCAGGCCAGCCCGGACGGCCCGCAAGCGCACTCGACCTTTATGCGGCCGCGATGCAAGGTGGCCTCACCAGTCCCAACGGCGACCCGAACGGGCAGGCCGGAAAGGAGCGATTCTTCAATCAGGACATCGCGGAACTCGGCTATCTGCCAAACCCGGTCGTGCCACAGATGTCGCCCTATGAGCTCAAGCGCGGCTCGGTCATTCCGGCAACGCTCATAACCGGCATCAATTCCGATCTTCCCGGTCGCATCACAGCCCAGGTCAGTCAGAACGTCTATGACAGCGCCACCGGCCGACATCTCCTCATCCCGCAGGGCACAAAGCTGTTCGGACGATATGATTCCAATGTCTCCTTTGGGCAGAACCGAGTGCTGGTCATCTGGACCGATATTATTTTCCCGAACGGGTCAACGCTGCAGCTCGGCGGTATGGCTGGAACCGATGCCGCTGGCTTTGGCGGGTTCAGGGATTGCGTCGACAACCACTATCTTCGTACCTTCGGATCCGCCGTTCTAGTTGCCTTGATCGGTGCCGGTACGGAAATGATGATCCCGCAGGATCGCAACGCGTTCGGAAACTCCAACAGCGCCGAGGATGCCGCCAGGCGCTCATTTGCCGAAACCTTCGGCCAGATGTCGCAGCAGACCCTGTCGCGGAACCTCAATGTCCAGCCGACGCTCGAAATCCGGCCCGGATACCGCTTCAACGTGCTTGTCGACCAGGACATCGTGTTTCCCGGCGCGGCGCGATGAGCCCTGTGCGCTTACATGAGCCTGGCGTTTCAATTCGACGAAGGTAGCCGACAGGGCTAAGCCAGCGTTGTCATTGTCTTTCATCCTGTTTCGTCAAAGCCATGACTTTTGTTATGTAACTGCCAGGAAGAGCGTCTTCAGCATAGGTGAATGTACCGGTTGCCTTGACCTCTTCTGCGGCACGCATCAGCGCTCCAAGTGCTGCACGGGCAAATGATCCACCGACGCTGGTGCGACGCACGCCTGCTTCAGACAATTCACCGACTGAAAAAGCAGACCCTTTCAGCCCCATAACGACGTTGACGGGCTTGTCTACAGAAGCACAGACCGTTCTGATTGCCTCCAGATCAGGCAATCCCGGAGCATAGAGCACATCAGCACCTGCTTCAGCAAAGGCTTGCAGCCTTTTAATCGTGTCATCCAGATCAGGCTTGTCCCATAGGAAATTCTCGGCTCTTGCTGTCAGCAGAAAAGGCAGATCTCTTGCAGCTTCAGCCGCTGCCTGAACACGTTCGACTGCCTGAGACAGTCCATATATCGGTGCAGTTGGATCACCTGTTGCATCCTCAATCGAGCCGCCAACAAGCCCGATCTTGGCAGCAAGACGGATGGTTTCTGCGCAGACTTCCGGTGCATCTCCAAAACCATTCCCAAGATCGGCCGATACGGGCAACGTGGTTGCCCCAACAATTTCAGCTGCGTTGTCGAGAATTTCATTGCGCTCCAGACTGGCAAAGGAATCCAGCTTGCCATTTGAGAAGGCATAGCCTGCACTTGTTGTTGCAAGCGCTTCAAACCCAAGGCTTGCCAATAGACGGGCCGAGCCTGCGTCCCAGGGATTGGGGATGACAATGGTCCGCTCATGCAGCGCTTTGAAGCGTTCATATTTGCTTTGCTGGCTTAACATTTTCATCCCTCATCT
>NZ_JBHSLL010000060.1:0-8687 GCF_042656785.1 Aquamicrobium segne | reverse complement strand
GCAGCAGCCGCCTGATCGGCGCAGAGCGACAGCCTACCTCTGACTGCCGCCAATCTTTGCAACAGAGCCCTGCTGCGGCAGGGGCGGCGAGCGCCGCCTATAGTGTCGGATCGCTCGGCCAGTCAGGGGCTGCCGGTGTTGCCTCCGGCCTCGGCGGCGTTGCCCGCGCGGCAGGCTCCGCCGCCGCATCGCCCCTGAAACGAGCGGTCTCGAAAGCAGCGGAAAGCGTCAAATCCAGCTTCTCCGATGGCGCGCGCGGCGGGCTCGGCGTCACCGGTGGATCGTCCTCGCAGGGAACCATTGGCGGTGCGAGCGTGGCCGGTGCCGCACCCGCCTCCGCACCGGCGGGCGGACCGCCTGCATGGGCGCAGCAGATGCACCGCCGCCAGGCGCTCAATCACGGCACGACCATGGCCGCCCATGCCGTCCGCTCCGGTGACAGCCACGGCGGCGGCTCTTCCGTCAACATTTCCGAAAGTGACCGCTCATGAACATCTTCAGACGTCCAGCGACCCATTACGGCAAATCGCCCGAACCCGAGACGCCTTACCAGAAAGCCGCACAAGTCTGGGACGAGCGCATCGGCTCGGCTCGCGTGCAGGCCAAGAACTGGCGCACTATGGCCTTCGGCTCGCTGATCCTCTCGGCGGGCTTCGCTGCCGCGCTCGTTCTGCAATCGGCGCGAGGGACCGTCGTGCCCTGGGTGGTGCAGGTCGATAATCTCGGCCAAGCCCAGACCGTCGCCGCAGCCACCGCCGATTACCGTCCGACCGATCCGCAGATCGCCTTCCATCTTGGCCGTTTCATCGAGCAGACGCGCTCGATCCCGGCGGATGCCATCATCGTGCGCCAGAACTGGCTGCGCGCCTATGAGTTCGCCACTGATAGGGGAGCGGCCGCGCTCAACGACTATGCCCGCGCCAATGATCCGTTCACCCGTGTCGGCCGCCAGCAGATCGCAGTCGAGGTTTCCAGCGTCATACGCGCCTCGAACGACAGCTTCCGCGTCGCCTGGACCGAGCGTCACTATGAGAACGGGCAGCTTTCCACGACCGAGCGCTGGACCGCGATCCTGACCATCGTGATCCAGACGCCGCGCGATGCCGAGCGTCTGCGCGCCAATCCGCTCGGCATCTACGTCAATGCAATTTCATGGTCGCGGGAGATGAGCCAATGACCATCGCGTCTTCCCGCAATTCCGCCTTGCCGGTTTTTCGTAAACCCGCCTTTGCAGCTTTGTTGCTTTCGGTCACCATGCTGGCAGGCTGCGCCACCAACAAGACGCCGCAGTTCAGCTATGATGCCGATGTGCCAGCGTTGCCCGTCGTGCCGACCGCTGTCACCGATGACCGGCCTCGGCCGCTTCACACGCCGCCGGCCTGGGCGGTCGCACGCGGCGGAACCGCTGCCGGAACACCGGCAGGCCGGGTTGAGAACGCCAATGCCGCCGCCCGCGTCGAGCCGCGCCGCGAGGGTTACTATAACGCCATCCAGATATATCCCTGGTCGGAAGGCGCGCTCTATCAGGTCTATGCCGCACCGGGCCAGATCACCAATATTGCGCTGGAGCCGGGCGAAAGCCTGACCGGCGCGGGACCGATCGCGGCAGGAGACACCGCCCGCTGGATCATTGGCGATACCGAGAGCGGGAGCGGTACGTCGCGCCGGGTCCATATTCTCGTCAAACCATCCCGATCCGACATCTCAACCAATCTCGTGGTGACGACCGATCGGCGCACCTATATGATCGAGCTGCGCGCCCGCGAGGCGCTCTATATGCCGTCCGTATCTTGGTCTTATCCGGCGCTGCCTGCCGGTCAGCGCCAGACGGTTCCCGCAGCACCCATCATCCCGGTCGAGGCGGCACGCAACTATCGTTACGGCCTGACCGGAGATACGCCGCCATGGCGGCCGATTTCCGTCTTCGACGATGGCCGCCGTGTCTATGTCGTTTTCCCGCGCGGCATCGTGCAGGGAGAGATGCCGCCGATCTTCGTCATCGGTTCCGACGGCGAGACCCAGGTCGTCAACTCCCGCATTCACCAGAACATCCTGATTGTGGATCGCCTGTTCGGCGCGGCTGAGCTGCGTCTTGGTAGCGGCAAGCAGCAGCAGACGGTCAGGATCGTTCGCATCGAGCAAAGGCAAGCTGCCCAGCCCGCTAAAACCGGGGAGCAACCGTCATGAGTGAAGAGGCTACCACCAACCCAACGCCGATGCGTCTGCGTGCCGAGCCGCCGCGCGTCACCCGCCTGTCGCGCAAGATGCTGGCCGGCGTTGGAGCTGTCGCGCTCCTCGGCATTGGCGGCGCATTGATCTATGCGCTCCAGACCCGCGACATGAGCGGAAATGACGAGGAACTCTATTCGACCGAGAACCGCGCCACGGCAGATGGACTGGCGGGTCTGCCGAAGGATTATACCGGGCCGGTCCTGGGACCGGCATTGCCGGGCGATCTCGGTGGCCCGATTCTGGATGCCCAGAACCGGGGTCAGCCCGTCACGCCGCCCGCCATGGCGACGCCTGCCCGGGATCCTGCCGAAGAGCGCCGGCTTGCCGAAGAAGAAGCTGCGCGTCTCAGTACAGTGTTCTTCCAGTCCGGGCCAAGAGTGGCGACGACAGCTGGCTCGACGATGCCGGGGCTTGTGGGGCCGGACTTTGGTGCCCAACCTGAAACGCAGGACCGGCACACAGCTTTCCTGAATGGGCCGGTGGATCGGCAGACCGTTGCCATGGACCGGATCATGGCTCCAGTCTCGCCCTATATCCTGCAGGCCGGGGCCGTGATTCCGGCCGCGATGATTACCGGCATCCGCTCTGATCTGCCGGGGCAGATCACCGCGCAGGTGACGGAGAATGTATATGACAGTCCGACCGGCAGTCTGCTGCTGATCCCGCAAGGAACCCGCATCATCGGCCAGTATGATGCGGGCGTGCAATTCGGTCAGCGCCGCGTGCTGCTGGTCTGGAACCGCCTGATTCTGCCCAATGGCCGCTCGATCGTGTTGGAGCGCCAGCCCGGCGCGGACGCTTCCGGCTATGCCGGGCTGGAAGATGGCGTTGATTACCACTGGTGGGATCTGATGAAGGCTGCGGGGCTGTCCACGTTGCTCGGTATCGGTACGGAACTGGCGACCGACGACGAGGATCGGCTGATCCGCGCCATCCGAGATGGGGCGCAGGACACCATCAATCAGGCCGGACAACAGATCGTCCAGCGCCAGTTGCAGGTCGCGCCGACTCTCACCATCCGGCCGGGCTACCCGGTAAGGGTCATCGTTACCCGCGATCTCGTACTTGAACCTTACAGGAGCTGACCATGACGAAGCTGAAACTCGGCCCCCTCATCGAAGACAAGCCCGTGAAGGTGACGGTGGAACTGCCGGGGCCGCTGCACCGCGATCTTGCCGCCTATGCAGAAGTGCTGGCTCGCGAAACCGGCCAGCCCGCTGCCGATCCTGTCAGGCTGATTGTGCCGATGCTGGAACGGTTCATTGCGACAGATCGGGGCTTTGCCAGCGCCCGAAGGTCTCGCTCATGAGGTGCCGAGCGAGTCATGGCGCGTCGCGGTGATGATTTCCATCAACGTATCGACGGCCTTTCGTGTCGCATCCCATTTGGCGGTCTGGTCCATTTCCCTGTTCTGAAGGGTAAGGCTCACCGCGCCATGTACCGTTGACCAGAACATGAAGCTGTAGCGGCTCAGATCCATGCCGGGCAAAAAACCTTGGTCCTGAGAGCAGCGAAGTCCCGTCAGCAATAGATTGAGTATCTGTCCTCCAGCTTCGCCCGACCATGGGTCATCGCTGACTCCGAGTCGCGGCGGCGGTGTGAACATCAGCCGGTACAGCGTGGGGCTTTCCAGTGCAAAGTGGACATAGGCATAGCTGCCATCACGCAAATAGCCGAATGGATTGCCGCGCATCTGTTCGAAGACGGCCAGCTTTTCTCTGTAGAGCCGGTTGAACCCTTCTTCCCGAACGGCGCGCAGCAAGGCGCTCTTATTGCGGAAATGGCCGTAAAGCGCTGGTGCTGTGCAACCGATGGCATGCGCGACCGCAGTCAGCGGTACGTCGAGGTCGCCACGCTCTGACAGCAGCCGGATCGTTTCGTCGATTGCACGACGAGCAATATCAAGTTCTTGCTCTTTCCGGGGACGGGCCATTCGGATGCCTGTTGCAACTTGTCGTACAAACTAAACGACATTTATTTTTTTCGTTGACGGCTTGGATGTCAAGAAGCAGCATTCGGTAACTGAACGTTGTTTAGTTTGAGGATGTGCGGAGAGCCGATGAACGCACACGGATCGATTTTCGCGTTGATGATGGCGGGGTGCCCGTCAGAAACCGAACGCTGTTTCGGATGATGCACCATGGCTGTGATCGGAAACAATCAGACCTCGCCTGATGATAGTCTCACAAAGGTCGTTGAGGGGAAGCCCGGCACATCTGCGGTCCGGCTGAACCAGTTGCGATATTTTGTTGCCGCCGTCGATTATGGGAGTTTTCGCAAGGCTGCTGCCGCGCTTTCTGTGCAGGAATCCTCCATCAGCCGACGAATCCGTGATCTCGAAGATGAACTCGGGGCGTCGCTTTTCATGCGTCATGCTGGTGGGGTGCGGTTGACCGTTGCCGGGCGGGAATTCCTGCGCAACGCCCGCCATGCGCTTCGTCAGATCGACATTGGGGTGACCAAGGTGGCGGCGGTTGGCCGGGCGGAGCAAGGGCTGATCAAGGTCGGGATATTTTCGTCCCTTGCGTCAGGATTTCTGTTCGATCTGTTGCGTGCCTTCGGCACGCGCCACCCGAACGTGCAGGTCGACCTTATTGACGGCAATCCGCCCGAGCACATCGCGGCTGTCCGGAAACTTTGCCTGGATGTCGCGTTCATCACCGGAACGGCGGCCTGGGATGACTGTGAGGCCGAGCATATGTGGTGCGAAAAGGTTTTCGTGGTGCTGCCCGATGATCACCCGTTGGCGAACAAACCCGAACTTGGATGGGCCGATTTGGCATCCGAGCGGTTCATCGTGAGCGATGTTGCGCCGGGACAGGAGATCCATGACTATTTGGTGGCCCATCTTGCCGGCCTCGGACGCGGTCTCGACATTCAATCGCAGCAGGTCGGCCGCGACAATATTCTATCGCTTGTCGCTCTCGGTCGAGGCCTCACTCTGACGAGCGAATCGACGACCGTCGCGCAGTTTCCGGGGGTCACCTATCGGGAACTTGCGGGTGAGATCCTGCCGTTCAGCATGGTCTGGTCTGCCCAAAACGATAATCCGGCATGTCGACGGTTGATGAGCTTGGCTCGCTCGATGACAGGTTTTTCCGGGAGGAAATAGGGTTTAACGGCCTGTTCGGTCGGAGGCGCCGGGCCGCTGCTCACCTCAACCCTGGCAGACCTCGATGGCGCTTTTCCCGCCCCCCTGTTTGTGCACGGCGATTCGGGTGGGGATGCGCTCCTTCATGGCCTCGACATGGCTAATGACACCGACCTGACGGCCCTGGGATTGCAGGCTTTCCAGTGCATCAATAGCTAGGTCCAGGCTGCCTGCGTCGAGTGATCCGAACCCCTCGTCGATGAATAATGTCGCCGCGAGACCACCTTTGCCGCCCATTCGCGAAAGGGCGAGCGCAAGGGCGAGCGACACCAGGAAGCGCTCGCCGCCTGAAAGGCTACGCGTGGCACGGGCCTCGCCGCCCATGTCGCAATCTTCGACCTGCAGTGCGAGATCAGCCGCGCGGCGCAGACGGTAACGCGGATTGAGGTCCGACAGATGGTGGTTGGCGTGATCGACCAACACGTCCAGCGTGATGGATTGTGCGGCCCTGGCGAATTTGTCCCCACTGCGAGAACCCGCTGCGTGGTTTACAGCCTCCCAGATATCCAGTTCGGAGCGAGCTTGGGCAATTTCCACCTCCAGCCCGGCAAGCGCGGTCCGCGCTGCAATATCGCGTTGGAGTTCCCCGTCGATTGCCCCGATCCTTTCAGCGCGCGTCTGGTTGGCGGCATCCAGCACCGAAAGTGCCTCTGTCAGAGCCTCGGGTGGATCTTCGGGCACGCCAGCAGCTTCAGCGTCGGCGTGATCTTTGCGCCGAGAGTCCAAAGTAGCGCGAGCCGAAGTGACGGAATCGTCGAGTGCACGAAGCCGTTGACGCAAGTTGGCGACGTCCGTTGCCGGGAGACCAAAAAGAGTGTCCAGATCAGCCGGGGCCAGATCCGTGCTGGCCAATGCCTCGGCAAGCGCCGACTGTGCGATTTCCTGCGCCTGATTTGCGCCCGTCATTTCAGTAGCAGCGGCCTCGGCCTTGGCGCGAGCAGCGGCCCAGGCAGTCGTAGCTTCCGCCAGAGCATTGCGGGCCACATCCAGTGCGGCAGCAGCACCTTTGCGTGCTTCGTTGTGACGGGTACGATGCGTGGCAGTAACTTCGCCGCCTAAAAGAGGTGCACGTTCGTCCTGGAGGGTCTGCAGCGTATTCAATCGAGCCGTGACAGCTTCATTCGCTCCGCCAAACTGTTTTGCTGCGTTTTCAGACCGGCTTTCCGCCTTTGCAATCCGGGGCGCCAACGCGACAAGTGCGGCAGAGTTGCTATCACGAACCTTGCGTAGCTGGGTGACTTCCGCGACCCGGCTTTCCAACCGAGCCGACAGACCGGGAATGGTCAGGTTTTCTCCTACCTGCTCCAGAATCGGAGAAATCGCCGTTGCATGACGAAGACTCTCCGCTTCAGCGGTTTCGGCTGCACGCAGGTCCAGCATTTGAAGGCTGGTGGCATTGGCAAGCTCGCCGTTCCAAGTTTCGCGCGCGGAGGTATGACCGGCAATGATCTTGCGCAAACCTTCGCGCTGGCTGGTCGTGCTGGCCAGTGAGTTCCGCAGTCTGGAAAGTTCCACTTGAGCTGCAGCTTCGGCTTGCCGAGCGGTTTCTGTCGTATCCAGCAAAGTGGCGAGATATGCGCGATCTTCGCCGGGTTCGTTGGGCAGAGCGGGGCAATTTGGTACGGCCAAGGCCCGGTTGTATGCTTCCTGCCAATGAGCCCATGTGGTGGCTATCATCGCTTCGGCTGTCTGCGCATTCTTTCCGGCGTGTTCCAACTCTCCCTGTGCACGATCCTGAGCGCGCAGTGCCGCGGCCTGTTCATTGCGAGCATTCTCGACGGCTGCGCGTGCCGCAGCCAGGTCGGCGCGGAGCCCTGCGGCCAGATCGGCCAGTGTGCTATCAGCATGCGTTGGATGTTCGGGGGATCCGCAAACCGGGCATGGTTCTCCCGGCTCCAGCCGCAAGCGCAGTTCTCGCGCGGCATCCGACGCCGCTATGTCAGCGCGTTCGGTAGGAGCGATTAGGGCCGTGACCTGCGCGTTCGCAGTTGTCATGGCCTCGGCAGCAGCGCCTGCTTGGGCTTTGGCAGTGACTAGGGCCTCTTTTGCAGCTTCGGCGGTTTTTTCTGCCGCCGCAAAATCTGATCGAGCAGAACCGTGCTCCTGCTCGGCGCGGCGCATATCTGCAAGGGCAGTGACAAGCGTCTGAAGTTCACTTCCTCTTTCCGGCGGATGAGTAGTCTCAAGCGTGCTGAGGCGGCCTGCCAGGTTGGCGGCTTCGTTGGTCAGCCTGACTTCATCTGCTGTGTCGTTCTCGGTCCGAGTGGCGAGTTCGGCCAGCGCGACGGTTAATCGCTCGATCTCAGCCTGGTGGGTGTCGCTATCGCTCCTTGCCCGTGTCAGGGCGGACCGTGCTTCGTCATGCGCCACAATATGCTGGCGGATTTGCAACCAGTTATCGGCCAATGCACAATCATAGGAACGTTCGGCGAGTTCCGCTTCGGTCGCCTGCAGAGTTTCGCGGGCTTTTGAATCTTCTTGTTGCAAGGCCTGAAGCGCAATTCGGGCCTGCTCGGCTTCTTGTTCCAATGCCTCAGCTTGCGAACGGGAGGTTTCCACCTCAGTCGTGGCGGAAGTGATACGACTGTCGAGCGCGGCGGCCTGATCCCAGAGCGGGCCAAATATCTTGAACTCATTCTCGCGCGCAGTGTGTTCGTCCTCCGCCTGCCGGGTCACTTCCTGAAGCGCATTGGCTTTCGCGGCAGTGTCGTTAGAAAATTCGGTGGTCGCCGCTGCGGAGCTGGCAGCATTTTTTACCCGTTCCCTGGCATCTCGCAGGGTTTGCCATTGAGCACGGAGTGGGGTCGCCTGGTCAATACGGGCAAGTTGTGCGCGATCAATACTGGCATCGGCCTGACTCGTCATAGCCTGTTCGAGCGCGGCCTCGGCGAGCCCGACTTGCCGGGACGTTTCGGCAAATCGGGTATGGCGTGCCAAGGCCTCCTTGAGGGTCTTGGCCTCTGCACCTGCTGCCTGATTGGCTTCGGTTATGACACGCCGTTCGGCTTCCAGTGCCGCACGGTCCTCATCCGTCAATATCTGATGGCCCTTGCGTCGCTGGACCAGCGCCCCATGCGCCTGACGGACGGCCTCGGTCCGTTCATAGATGCGCGATGATACCGCTCGGTAGAGACCGGTGCCGGTGACTTTCTCCAACAGGCCCGCGCGATCATTGGTGTCGGCACGAAGAAAGGCATCGAAGTCGCCTTGAGCGAGCAAGACAGTGCGGCGAAACGGCTCTGTTGCAAAGATTGGCGGCAGTCAGAGGTAGGCTGTCGCTCTGCGCCGATCAGGCGGCTGCTGC
>NZ_JBHSLL010000059.1:0-139455 GCF_042656785.1 Aquamicrobium segne | reverse complement strand
CAAATCATATCCACGAGGCGGGTCAATTCTCGGTGAAAATCCCGGGTCAGATCTCAACGGCAATCAACAATCAGGCGCTCTTGTCGGAAGAGGCTCGCCGCTCGACGTGGGTGGAGTTCGACCTTGACGAGCTGACCCGTGCGAACACGCTGGAGCGCTGGCAGTCGCACCGCATCGCCCGTGAGATCGGCGCGAAGAGCGCCAACGAAATCAGGCGGGAAGAGCGATATAATCCGCGCACCGATCCGGGCGGCGACGAGTATTTCGCTCCGCTCAACATGATGCCGGAGCAGAAGGGCAAGCCAGTGGATACGTGATCGGGCGCCGTTCGGCGAGGGTCTTAACCGATCACGTCGCCGGCAGGTGGCTCGCGACGCCTGCCGGCACCTTTTTCAGATAGGCGGCAACGCCTATAGGGCCGCGAGTAAAATCAGCAACTGTTGGGCTTCACGTATGCTCGCGGCCCGCTCCACTTGGGATTGTAGATCGCCGCCTAGCGAATCCGGTTTGTGTAGATATACTGTAGATCGCGCTACTTTTTGGGGCTTTCCGTAGGTGGTAACCCTTTGATTTTAATGGTGGGCCCGGAGGGACTCGAACCCCCAACCAAGCGGTTATGAGAGGCTTTATACTGCAATTTCATGCAACAAGCTGCATCGGTAAAAGTCACGCAATCAATTGAAATTGTTTTGTATTTTATCTTAACCTGTTGCGACTTGTCGCAATAGGTATCGACAAAGCGCGCGTTCTGGCGTACCTATTTCCGTACCTAATTGGTGAAAGCGGCCGCAAACCGCTTTTCTGGAAAAAGGTACGGGCCATGCCGACGATAGAATTGACCGACCGATTTTGCGCATCTGCCAAGCCCATTAATGGCAAGCAGACTGATTATTTCGACGTAAACACCAAGGGGCTTTGCCTTCGCGTTTCACCGGCTGGCACCCGATCTTGGAACTTGGTCTATACCAAGCCCAGCGACGGCAAGCGGGCACGCATGAAGCTGGGACGCTATCCGGAGATCAAGCTGGGGAAAGCGAGAGAGAAGGCCAGAGACGCGCGCGGCAACATTGGCGAGGGTATCGACCCCATCGCGGAAAAGAAGGCGCTGGCGGCATCGCAGACCGTAAAGGACATGGTGGAAAACTACATCGCCCGCCACGCATCAACCAAGCGCACCGGCCCGGCGATTGCCCGGCGGCTTAACTTCAATGTTGTGCCTGTCATCGGCACGATCAAACTGGCCGACCTTCACCGCCGCGATCTGACCCGCTGTATAGACGCCATCAAGGATCGGGGCGCGCACGTGGAGGCGAACCGCGTCTTTGAGGATATGCGGGCAATGATCCGTTGGGCGCGCGGACGCGGCGACCTTGACGAAAATCTTGTCGAAGGCATGAAAAAGCCGACTGAAACGACCGAGCGCGACCGCGTTCTATCTGCCGATGAAATCCGAATCCTTTGGGCTTCGCTCGATCAAGCCGAGATGTGGAAGGCAACACGCCGCGTCATCCGTCTTTGCCTTGTCACCGGGCAGCGCGTTGGCGAAGTGTCGGGCATGGCCGTTGCGGAACTGGACCTTTCAAAAGCCGTCTGGACGATCCCGGCGGCGCGGGCCAAGAATGGCCGTGAACATTCCGTTCCCCTGTCTGATATGGCTATCGCCATCATTCGCGAGCAAATGGCCGCTGTTGCCGCGCTGGCCGAGCGCAAGGGCTATCCGCCTTCGCCGCATGTCTTTCCCGGCGTTCGCACGACCGGATCGCTGACCGCTGCTGCTGTAGCGCAAGCTATCGGCAAGCACCGGAAGAATAAGACTCTACCGGGCATTGCTGACTGGACATGCCACGATCTACGGCGGACCGCAGCGACCCACATGGAGGAAATCGGCATTTCGCCTTTCGTCATCGGGCATGTGCTGAACCACGTTTCAGCGACTAAGGCGAGCATTACCAGCCGCGTCTATGCCCGATATGACTACGGGAAGGAAAAGCGCGAGGCGTTAGACCTATGGGCGGATCGGCTGGCCGGCATCATCGAAGGCAAGGGCGAAGTGGTGGCGCTGCGGAAGGTGATGGCGTGACGGATAATCCAAAATTCAAAATGCCTCCCTTCAATGTTGGCATAAATTTTCCTAAGATTGACACTTCAATACATAACAATCTTAATGATGCTTTTCGTAAATTTTCGAATGTAACGAGCAAAATAGACTGGAATGAAACAGAAGAAATAATCAAAAGGATGCATGCCGCAAGGAATAACCCAGACGATCCAAAATCAAAGATTTGGGAGGCGGCAATTGGTGGTGTCACTCCACGGGCCGCTTCTTTGTTCTGGCGTCATCTTCCTGACCCTCTAAAGCGCAGGGGCCGGCCGGCGGGCAGTGGCGAACTGGCCGCTGATGATGCTTTTTTTCGTGAAATGAAGCGACGCATTACGGCATCTAATAAGCCTGTAAAAACGGTTGCTCGGGAGATGATAGAAGAGCGAGGCGGTGTCGAATATGCTGAGAAGGAAAGCCGCGTGAACTATCTGGCGCGGCTCTATCGCCAGCGGGAAAAGAAATAGACCCAATTTTATTATCCGCGATATAGGAAGCGACAACCTGCATCATCCTTGCGTCAACAACAAACGCAAGGAGTGGACATGCACCAGACTGCATTTCCTGACTTGGCCGACGAGGCCACCGCCTGCCGTATCATCGGCGGCGAAAATACACCTATCCATCGCTCGACTTTGTGGCGCGGCATCAATGCCGGTCGCTATCCGAAGCCGCTCAAGATCGGGCCTGCCACAAACCGCTGGCGCGTCAATGAACTGATGGCGGTATTGGAAAAGGCTGCTGCCGACCGTGATGGGAGGGCCGCATAATGACCTTCGCAAAGAAAAACCCGGCGCTGGCGGCAACCAGCGACCGGGCGGATATCGAAGCTGTCGAGGCAAACGATAATCCGAACACTACCGCGACCGACCTTTCCCCGCAAGCCAAATGGGATGCAGCAAACCCGAAAGCCAAGTGGGCGCATCAAGCTTTGCGTTCCGCCGAAAATAAGGGGTTGATTGAGCGCGGGCCGTGCGAGGTGTGCCATGCCGTGCATGGTGTTGATGGCGTGATTATTCACGGCCATCACGATGATTACGACAAGCCGATGCAGGTTCGCTGGTTGTGCATTCTGCATCACCGCCAGTTGCACGCGGCAAAAAAGGCGGAGGCTGGCAATGAATAGTCTCGCCATGGAAGCAGCCGCTTGGAAGCTGGAAAAGAAGACATTGAAGGGGCCGCAGCATCGCGACCATTTCATCATCGAGCCTGAGGGACGCGCATGGCGTCTGTCGATCTTCCCGGCAAAGGGCCTGCCCAGCTTCATCACTGGTCTGACCTTCCCGGAGGCGAACCGCCGCCGCCTGTCGCTGTCGAATGATGGTTATGTCGGCAAGATCATCGCGGGAGGTGTAAATTGAGCAGCCGCACCTTCAGCAAGGTTTCCCCGGCCCTTTGGCGGCCGGGGAGGTTCCTTTCCCTGCCGACTTCCGACACGAAGTTGCTCTACGTCTATTTCCTGACGTGCGAGCACATGAACAGCGCCGGTTGCTTCCGCCTGCCAGACGGCTATGCGTGTGCTGATCTGGGCTGGAGCGCCGACACATACCATGCCGAACGCGAGCGGCTGGTCGAGGCTGGCTTGATCGACTTCGATGCCGATTGCAGCGTTGTCTACGTGGAACGCTGGTTCAAGCACAACCCGCCGATGAACAGCAAACACGCTGCTGGCACCCGGCGCATCATCGAGGGCATCGAAAGTGACCGCATCCGCGAAAAGGTGGAGGCGGATTTCACGGCAACGCAGGAGCCGGCCGCAACGGTCCATCCGTTTGACACGCCGAGCACACATTCCCGGCTGACCGGCACTAATTTCATGCGTGGCGGCCGATAGGGTATCGATACGGTATCGATAGGGTATGCAGACCGTATCGATATACAGAGACACAGACAGAGACGACAGACACAGACCTAGACGGAGACCAGACCCAAGAAAAAGAAAAAAAGAAAGACTTTGAGACCGCCATTTCCTGAAACGCCTTTGCAACGGCAATGTTGGCGCTATGGGCTTAGGAAGGGGAGCGGTTTCAATGTTGGCGCTTTATCCTGCATCGTTGCTCCTAGGCATTCATTCCTATATGATTGTTCACCAAAGGAGAACGAAATGCCGGAACCCGTCACCCTTTCCGACCTCAAGGCATTTGCCCGCATCGACAGCAACGACGATGACACGCTGTTGACGGCGCTGGGTATCGCTGCCCGCGAATATGTCGAGCAGGCCACCGGCAACGATTACTTCACGGCCGAGGCTATCGTGCCGGAACGGGCCAAGGTTGCCATCAAGGCGCTTGCCGCTCATTGGTACGAATTCAGAGAACCCGTCATTGCCAGTGCCGTGACCACCGTTCCAATGCACGTTCGCAGCATCATCGCGCAGCTTCGCGGCGGCACGCTGGAGCCAAGCGAATGACGAGCCGGGAACCATACAGACCGCAACGCATCGGCAATCTTCGCGAGCGCATCGTGCTGGGAAAGTACGTGCCCGGCGAACCGGATTGGAGCGGTCATCCCGGCGATCCTACGTGGGAAGCGCAGCCGGCCATATGGGCGCGTGTCGAACCCTTGAAGGGCGAAGAGCGCATGATAGGTGGCGGCTTGGCTGCGGTCGCCTGGGTGCAGGTTCATATCCGCCATCGTAGCGACGTTGAAACCACATGGCGGCTCACACATCGCGGCATCACTTACAACATCAGGGCCATTCGTAACCTCGACGAGCGGGACCGCTTCCTGTCCATCGACTGCGAAGGCTTGGTCAATGAAGACTAGATTCTACGATACTGCCGAATGGCAACGCATCCGCCTGCGGCAGCTTCGTCGCGAGCCTATGTGTCGCCAGTGCAGCCAGCCAGCACAACACGCTGACCACATCACACCTATCAGTCGTGGCGGGGCCAAGCGTGACGCTGCCAATCTCCAAAGCCTCTGTCATCCTTGCCACAACCAGAAGACAGGACTGGAACGGCAGGGCAAGACATGGCGTCTGATGGGTTGCGACGAACACGGAATGCCGCGTGATCCAAGCCATCCGTGGCATGGCGGGGGCGGTTCAATCACTGGATCGACCGACGCCACACCGACGCCCCCCACGCAAAGAGAATAAGTAAGGATTGCTGACCTAATGGGACTCCGTGGACCCGGCTCCAGACGCAAGCCCGTCATCGACAAGCCTAGGCGGATGCCGTGGAACAAGCGGGGACTGTCGCGTGCCGAGCGCATGATTGTGTTTCTAGAGTTCCTGCCGATCACCAAGGGCATTCTGGCTGGCAAGAAAATGAAGCTGCTGCCTGCGCAGCGTGAATTCGTGGAAGGCATCTACGGGCCGGAAAGCGAAGACGGCAGGCGGCTTGTGCGGCTTGCCATCAAGAGCGAACCAAGGGGCAACGGCAAGACGGGGCTGGTTGCCGGTCTATGTCTGGGGCATCTGCTGGGGCCGGAAGCCGAGCAGCGCGGCGAAATCTATTCGGCTGCTATCGACAAAAACCAAGCCGGGCTTTTGTATCGCGAGATGGAAGCCATCATCCTGGCCGTGCCGGAGTTCGATGCCCGCACCAACTGCCAGCGCTTTCATAAGAAGATCGAGGTGCTGGAAGGCGACGGCGAAGGCTCGATCTATGAAGCCATTTCCGGTGACGTGCGACGCGGGCATGGCCTTGCGCCGTCGCTATGGGTCTATGACGAGCTTGCCCAGACGAAAACTTCCGAGCTTCTGGACAACCTGATGACGGGCGCGGGCAAGCGCAACGAGTCGCTGGGCATCGTCATTTCCACACAGGCCGCGACCGATCAGCACCATTTCTCTGTCATGCTAGACGACGCCATGCGCGGCACCGACCCGACGATCTTCTGTCAGCTATTTGCGGCACCGGAAGATTGCGACCCGTTCAGTGAGGAAGTGTGGAAGGCCGCGAACCCGGCGCTGGGCGTCTTCCTCGACGAAACTGAATTCAAGGCACAGGCCGAACGTGCCCGCCGCTCTCCCGGCTTCCTGCCACGCTTCATGAATCTACGGCTCAATATGCGCATCGAGGCGGAAAGCCGCTTCCTTGCCGCCCCTGATTGGCGGGCATGTGGTGCTGACATTGATTTTTCCGGCCTTGAAGGCAAGCGCTGCTATCTGGGGCTGGATCTTTCCTCGACCACCGACTTGACCGCGCTGGCCGCCTATTTCCCGGAAGGCGGGGAATTGCTGGCATGGTTCTGGAAGCCTGCCGAGCAACTGGACGAAGCCGAACGCCTCGACCACGTACCCTATAAATTGTGGGTACGGCAGGGCTTCATCGAGGCGACGCCGGGCCGAGCGATCGACAAGGGCTTTGTCGTTCACCGGCTGGCCGAAATTGCCGGAACCTATGCCGTGCAGGGCGTGGCGTTCGACCGATGGGGCATGAAAGAGGTTGAGCGCATCATGGCCGACGAGGGCGTGAAGCTGCCTCTAGAGCCGTGGGGCCAAGGTTGGCAGGACATGGCACCGGCGCTCGACGCCACGGAAACGCTGGTGCTTCAAGGCAAGCTAAAGCATCCGAAAAACCCGGTTCTTGATATGTGTGTGGCGAACGCCGTCGCCGTCACCAATCCAGCCGGGGCACGTAAGCTGGACAAATCACGCTCGACCGCACGCATCGACGGCTTGCAAGCGGCAGCGATGGCGATAGGGCTTGCTGCCCGTACTCCCGGCAAAAAGAAGTCGATCTACCAGACGCGGGGCCTGTTGACTGTCAACGCAGCGTGAACAGTCAGCGCTTGACCGTTCATTATAAAAGGACGATATTCCTAGGATTGATTTCCTAGCGCAAGGACTATCGTTCAATGAAACTGCATGAAATCCAGGAACAGCGCTCTGCCGCTGTCACCGCCATGCGGGCACTGGCTGACAAGGTGGAAGCCGAAACCCGCGACTATTCCGCTGATGAAGAAAAGCGGCATTCCGACCTCAAGGCGGAGATCACTTCCCTCGACGTAAAGCTCCAGCGTGCGAAGGACTTGGCCGAGGCCGAGCGTTCCGCGCCTGCCATCATTGCCAGCAACGGCCGCGACGGGGCTTTCGAGGACCGCGCCCGCGACTTCTCGATCACCAAGGCCATCGCGGCGAAGATTGGTGATGATGTTGACGCTGCCTTTGAGCGGGAAATGTCGCAAGAGGTTGCCCGCCGCTCCGGTCGCAAGTTTCAGGGCATCGCCGTTCCCGATGAGGTGTTTCAGGAAAAGCGCACGCTGCTGGCCGGCTCCAGTGCTGCTGACCTCATTCCGAATGTGCATCGCGGCGATCTGTTCATCGACCGCCTTCGCAGTGCCCTTGTTGTCGGTCGCCTTGGTGCAACCGTCCTCGACAACCTTGTCGGCACCGTGGACATTCCAAAGCAGACAGGAAGCTCGACGGCGCAGTGGGTTGCCGAAGACGGCTCGCTGACCGAAACGGATGCCAGCTTCACCGACGTGAACCTGACCCCGAAGACCGTCGGCGCAATGACTTCGTTTTCGCGACGGACCCTTATCAACGCCGTGCCGAGCATCGAACAGCTTGTGCGCCGCGACCTCGCTGCGGTCATCGCAAGCTCCATCGATGCAAAGGCGCTGTACGGCGAGGGCATTGTCGCTGGACCGCCGGCCAAGAATGAGCCGCTGGGCGTCTCCAAGGTTTCGGGCATTGCCACGCCTTCGATGGCTGGGCCGACTTGGGCCGAGGTTCTGGGCGTCATTGCTGAAATTCAGGGTGATGATGCAGAGATTGGCAATATGGGCTGGGCCATGAACCCGGCAGCGGTTGCCACGCTTCGCGCCACACCGAAGGACGAAACCAACGGGGGCGAAGGCTTCTTGATGGAAGGGCCGGGCAATCTTGCTGGATATGCCGCCGCTGTCTCGACCGCCATCCCTGCCGGCGAACTGTTCTTCGGGGCATGGTCGCAGCTTCTCATCGGCTACTGGAGCGGCACCGACATTCTGGTGAACCCGTACGAAACCACAGCTTACGCCAAGGGCCGCGTGATGGTCCGGGTGATGCGCGATGTTGATGTTGCCGTGCGTCATGCCGAGTCATTCGCCTACGTCGATGATCTGGCCGACGGGAGCTAAACATGGAGCGCCGGGCATCTATCGAACTGCGGGCTAAGGGCCGGAAGCTGGAAGGTTACGCCGCCATCTTCGGCCAGGAAACCCGCATTCATGACTTTACCGAAGTCATCTTGCCCGGTGCTTTCACCGACACACTGGCAGAGGGCAGGGATATTCTCGCCCTTGCCGACCACGACAAGCGCGCCGTGCTGGCACGAACCCGCTCCGGCACCCTTCGCCTATCACAAGATAGCAAGGGGCTGGCATTCAGCCTCGACCTTCCAAACACATCGTTTGGCCGGGACATTCTGGAGCTTGCCGAGCGTGGCGACGTTGGCGGGGCTTCCTTCGCCTTCACCGTAAGCAAGGATGGCGAACGCTGGCAGGCCGACCGCCGCGAGCTTCGCAGCATCACCCTTCATGAGATTTCCATCGTTTCCGCGTGGCCGGCGTACGACGGCACCGTGGTTCAGGCGAGACAGCGACCCGCCGCGTCTGGCAAATTGGTCGCTGTCCGCCGCTTCCTCGAAAGCTGCTGACATGGGTTTTCTCGACCGCTTCCTGGGCCGCAAGACTGAAACCCGCGCGGCTCCTACTTCATGGGATTTGCTTGCCTCTATGGGCTTGCCTTCACTGGCAGGGGGCTTCGTTGCGCCCGCCGTGATCGAGGGCAACGCCGCCGCGTTCAATGCGGTGCAGCTCATTGCGGAAAGTGTCGGGAGCCTTCCCCTGCATGTCTATCGGAAGGCGGCAGATGATGCCCGCGAGGAAGACGCGGATCATCCCGTTGCACGCCTATTTTCCGACCGACCGAACGACATTCAAAGCGCGGCCGAGTTCCTGACCATGATGCAGGCTCACTGCCTGTTTCACGGCGCAGCCTATGCCGAGATCGAACGTGACGATAAAGGCAGCCCGGTCGCCCTATGGCCGCTGCATCCGGGCCAAGTCGCTCTTGAGCGCATTCCCGGCACCCGCCGCATCCGATACGCCGTTTCCGACGAGGTAGGTTCGCGCCGCCTCTTGCCTCACGAGGTTCTGGCTATCCGCGATAGATGGGACGATCCATTCACACCACGTAGCCGGATCGACCGTGCCCGCGAGGCGCTGGGCGGTGTCATTGCTACCGAACGCTTCGCATCCGCCGTCTGGCGCAACGGGGCGCGCTTGAGCGGCATCGTCACGCATCCCGAACAGATCGGCCCAGATGCAGCCAAGACGCTCCGAGAATCATTGCAGGCGCTCTACGGCGGCGCTGACAATGCTGGCCGCATCGGCGTGCTGGAAGAAGGCATGAACTGGAAAGAGATTTCCGCCACGCCTCATGATGCCGAACTATCGGAAGCCCGTCGCCTGGCCGTGCTGGAAGTCTGCCGAGTTTTCAATGTGCCGGCACCGCTTCTCAACGAATTGAGCAACGCCAACTATTCGAACCTTGTCGAGCTTCGCCGCCAGTTTGCGGCCGGCACCATCCAGCCTTGGCTTGTGAAATGGGAACAGGCGATTCGACGCGATCTGTTCTCCGAGGAAGGCCGACGCGGCTTTGAAGTCGAATTCGACATGGATTTGCTGGTTAGGGCCGATTTCCTCCAGCGCTTGCAGGGCTACCGGATAGGCCGCGAAACAGGGCTTTATTCGGCCAACGATCTGCGCCGCTTCGAGAACCTGAACCCGCGCAAGGATGCCGAGGCCGACGCCTTCCTAAGCCCTATGAACATGCAGAGCGAGCAAACCGGCGCACCGAAGGAGTAGCGCCATGCTCCAGATCGCGCCGCATTCGCTTCACCGTCTGCGCTCATGGCAGGAAGCGTATGTTGAGCGCGAACGCCAGAACCGCGCAGCCAAGCCAAAGCCCATACGAATCAACAAGGACAAGCGCCGGTTCCTGATCGACAAGGTTGCCACAATCTTGAAGACCGGCGAGCCGACGAGCTTCGCGCTAGAAGCGGCCTGTCGGCACAGCTTGCGGGCTGCCCTTTGCCTCAAGGGCCTTGATTGGGGGCAAGCTGATGCCATCGCTGCCGACATTGTTGCTGCTGGACTTCGCCAGATAGGGGCAGTGCGCCCGACTTGGCAGCAAGGACAGCCGGAGTGGGCACAGGATGGGCATAATCCTATCCAGCGAGAACGATGTCGCCAGTGCCACGGCAAGCTTCCCGAAGATGACTACAGCGACCGCCGGGTCTTCTGTTCATCCACATGCCGCACCAATTGGCACATGACAGCTTTTCGCAGCAAGACGAACGCCGACGACGCAGCGCGGGAGATCATCATCCGTGCGGCTTGACGCTCTTTTCGATAGCGCAGATTTCTGCCGTAGGTGCAATGCGCGTCTGCCGATGGATGCCTATTGGGGCCGTCGCAAATACTGTTCGGTGCAATGCCGCGACAAGGACAAGGTGGGGCGCATACCGCCTGCCGAGCGCGTCGGGCGCAAGTGCGGCTTTTGCGACGGACCAATCTCGACCGACAAGCGGTTCGGGACGAAGTTCTGTTGCCATGATTGCCATGAAGCGCATTTCAATCGGCTTCGCTCATTGAAGCGCAAGGCCGCGCGGGCGCATCTTCGCTGCCATGTGTGCGGGGCGACCGTCGAGCACCGAGGAAGGCTCTACGTCAAGTATTGCAGCCAGCGGTGCAACCGGCTGGCATTTGAGGCGCGGAAGGCTGCGGGATAGGGCAAGCAAAAGCCGCTTCCGTACCTATGGCGTACCTATCAGCTTTTTATGTTTTTTATGCAGCATCTAAGTTATTGATTTTATTGGTGGGCCCGGAGGGACTCGAACCCCCAACCAAGCGGTTATGAGCCGCCGGCTCTAACCATTGAGCTACAGGCCCCACGAGGGGGTGATTAGTTGGTTTTGTGAGTATACACAAGAGCTACATAGGCTGTGCAACCTGCTTCAACAGGTGAAAGAGCAGGTTCTTGTACCGGCAGGAACAGTGATTGGCGGGACCCGCCGCACTTTTGGCGGATTTTTTTGAAATATCGGCCTCGGGACGCATTTTTCATGGAGTATTTGATGAACGGATTTATTCTTCCGCTGACCTTGGCTGCGGCAATTGCGCTGCCTGCTATCGCACAGGCCAAGGAACCGGGGCAGACGCCACGCATATTTGTCACCGGAGAGGGAGAGACAAGCATTGCCCCGGATATGGCGATCTTGAGCCTTTCTGTCACCCGTGAAGCAAAAACCGCGCGCGAGGCGCTGGATGCCAATAATGACGCCATGGCGGCAGTTATTACCGCCATGAAGGCGGCCAGTATTGAAGATCGTGATCTGCAAACTGCCGGTATTCAGATCAGCCCGCGCTATAATTATGAAACCAGGGCAGACGGCACCCAGAAAGCTGAACTGGTGGCCTATCAGGTGACCAATACGCTTTCGGTGCGTATCCGCGAGATCGACAAGGCTGGCGAGTTGCTCGACAAGGCTGTAACACTTGGCGTCAATGAAGGCGGGGGGATCGTCTTTACCAATTCCGATCCGCAAACGGCTCTGACCGAGGCGCGCAAAAAAGCTGTTGCAAATGCGCTTTCCAAGGCCAGAACGCTGGCTGAGGCTGCTGGCGCTTCAGTTGGCAAAGTGTTGGAAATCTCCGAACAATCAGGGACACCGCAACCGATCCGCATGGCTGCCAGATCCTTTGATGCCATGCCGCAGGCGGCGGCTGTGCCGGTTCAGGCAGGCGAAAACTCCTACCGCGTGCAGGTGAATGTCACCTTTGAGCTGAAATAGCACAAATAGTAAAAAGCCCCGGATGTGATGAAGTATCCGGGGCTTTTTTTGTATAGATTCAAAATTTAACGATAAAGGGTGGGGCAACCACGCTGATTGGCAAAGGTGACCGTGGCCGGACGGTTGAATTTGCGACCCACAACCCTGACGATACGGCGATTGCTGTCAACGACACGGGCGCGGCGAAGCCCCATGCGCTCGGCCTTGTTGACGGCAGTACGCGCATTGCAGGTCTGATGGCGATTGTTATGAGGCCGCCAGTTATGATGACGGGCAGGGGCGCGGTGATTGACCTGAATGCCATAGCCTGCATTGCCGCCGCTGAAATTGATGTAAAGTGCGTCTGCCTGTGCTGCAGCTGGCAGGGCGGCAATGCCGCCAAGGCCGATGAGGGCGGATAAAACGGCAGTCTTGATCATCTTGAGCATGGTGTTCTCCTGTATCTGACAGGGCTTTCATATTCGCCCATCCATGAGGTGGAATTTAGGGCGCCCTGCCTGAACCGGTACGGAACCGCGCGTTCATTGGGCATTCATTAAAACAAAACGTCTGACTTTTCTTTTGAGGAAAAGCTGAGCAGGGTCAGTGCGAAAAGCGGATCGGTACGGAAAAGCTCGTTCTGCTCTCATTTCTGGCAAGAAACGGGTTGTCATGCACCCTTTACTGGCAAATTCCGCGCTGCGGTCCATTCTTGTTCAGGCATGTCATAAAATAGCGCTGAACGGCTATCATTTTGTTGGCTATCATGAGCACTTGACTATAGGCCTTGAACATTCGACTTGATTGAAAGACACATGTTCACTATTGTTTGAGTTCATCACTGGAGGATCAGAATATGAGTATCAATATCGCCCCCACCGGTTTGGCGAAAGACCTTCAGGAGCGGGCCGCATCCGGCAAGCCTATCCGCATCGGTCTGATTGGTTCGGGTGAAATGGGCACCGACATTGTCACCCGCGTGGCGCATATGTCCGGCGTCGAGATCGGCGCCATTTCTGAATTGAATGTCCCCAATGCTCACAAGGCTGTTGACATTGCCTATCGGGAACAGGGCCATTCGCGCGAAGTTTCCACAGCCTCTGACATGACGGCGGCAATGGAAGCAGGCAAGGTTGCCATAACCGATGATGCTGATCTGATCATCAAGAATGATCTGATTGACGTGGTGATTGACGCGACCGGCATTCCGGCCGTTGGCGCGGAAATCGGCCTTCATGCCATGGAGCATGGCAAGCATCTGGTGATGATGAATGTCGAGGCCGATGTCACCATCGGTGCTTATTTAAAGGCTGAAGCCGACCGTCTGGGTGTGATCTATTCGCTGGGGGCGGGCGATGAGCCATCTTCCTGCATGGAACTGATCGAGTTTGTCTCGGCCATGGGCCATCCCATTGTTGCTGCCGGCAAGGGCAAGAACAATCCGCTCAATATTGACGCCACCCCGCCCGCCTATGAAGAAGAAGCCAAGCGCCGCAACATGAATGTGCGCATGCTGGTTGAATTTGTCGATGGCTCCAAGACCATGGTGGAAATGGCGGCGATCGCCAATGCCACTGGCCTTGTGCCCGACAAGCCGGGTATGCACGGGCCTGCCGCTACGCTTGATCAGTTGTCCAGCGTGCTGATCCCGGAAAAGGATGGCGGTGTCTTATCAAAGGTCGGTGTGGTTGATTACAGCATCGGCAAGGGTGTTGCCCCCGGCGTCTTTGTTATTGCCGACATGTCGCATCCGCGCATTTCAGAGCGCATGGAAGATCTGAAAATGGGCAAGGGCCCTTATTTCACCTTCCACCGTCCTTATCATCTGACATCACTGGAAGTCCCGCTGACCTGCGCGCGCGCCGTACTTTACGGCAAGGCTGATATGGTGCCCTTGGCCAAGCCGGTGGCTGAAGTGTGTGCGCTGGCCAAGAAAGATATGCAGATCGGCGAAAAGCTCGATGCGATTGGCGAATATTGCTACCGTGCATGGGTCATGACGGCTGAGGAAGCCCATAGCGCCAAGGCTATTCCTTGCGGCCTGTTGCAAGGTGGCACGGTTACTGCCCCGATCCGCAAGGGTGAACTGATTACCTATGCCAATGCTGCGCCCGCGCAAGGCTCGAAAATTGTCGAACTGCGCGCCCGCCAGGATAAGCTCGTTTACGGTTGAGGAGCCTTGAAAATATGGCCAGATTGAAAAAGGAGGCGGAGCAGTCCAACCTGCCCTTCGCCTACACACAGTACAGCCACGATCAGCTTCGCGATGTGCTGCGCAAGATGTATCTGATCCGCCGTTTTGAAGAAGGGGCCGAAGACAGCTATATGCGCGGCCATATTCACGGCACCATGCACCTGTCTATCGGGCAGGAAGCCAGCGCCATGGGCATTTGCATGCCGCTGACCGATGAAGATCAAATCACCTCCACCCATCGCGGCCATGGCCATTCCATTGCCAAGGGCGGCGATATAAAAAAAATGTTTGCCGAGTTTTTTGGCAAGACGACCGGCTATTGCAAGGGCCGTGGCGGCTCCATGCATATTGCCGATGTCAGCAAGGGCAATCTGGGCGCCAACGGCATTGTGGCTGGTGGCATTCCGATTGCTGTGGGGGCGGCCCTTTCGGCCAAGCGCCTTGGCAATGGCAAGGTGGCTGTGTCCTTCTTTGGTGACGGCGCCAATAATGAAGGCGCTTTCCATGAATCGCTCAATATGGCGTCAATCTGGAAGCTTCCTGTGGTCTTTGTTTGTGAAAACAACGGCTATGGCATGTCCACTTCGACGGCGCGTTCCACCGCTGTCGCCAATATCGCAGATCGGGCTGCGGCCTATTCGATGCCGGGCGTAATCGTTGACGGCAATAATTTCTCGGAAGTGGCGCAAGCCTCGCATGAGGCTGTTGAGCGGGCACGGGCCGGTGAAGGGCCGACACTGATTGAATCCAAGACCTATCGCTATCGTGGCCATTCCAAAAGCGACCGCAATCGTTATCGCAGCAAGGAAGAGATCGATGAGTGGATGACTCAGCGCGATCCGATCATGCTGTTTGAAACCGAGTTGAAGGAGTTTGGCGTGATTGATGATGTGGGCATTGAAGCAATCCGCGAAGATGTGGCGCGTGAAATTGCCGAAGGCATCGAATTTGCCAAGCAAAGCCCGATGCCTGAAATTTCCGACCTGACCCGATTTGTCTATACAGAGGTGGCGTGATGGGTGAGACTGTGCGCGAATTAAGCTATTCGCAGGCCATTCAGGAAGCCATGGCCATTGCCATGGAGGCTGATGAGCGGGTTATTCTCATGGGTGAGGATATTGGCGTTTATGGTGGCGCGTTTCAGGTAACGGGCGATCTGATCGAGCGCTTTGGCCCAGACCGGGTGATGGATACGCCCATTTCGGAACTGGGCGGTGCAGGCGTTGCCGTTGGCGCGGCTGTGACTGGTCTGCGGCCGATTTTCGAGTTCCAGTTTTCTGATTTTGCCACGCTTGGTATGGAGCAGATTGTCAATCAGGCTGCCAAGATGCGCTTCATGCTGGGTGGCGAGGTTTCGGTGCCTGTGGTGATGCGCTTTCCTGCCGGTTCAGGCACCGGCGCTGCGGCCCAGCACAGCCAGAGCCTTGAAGCATGGCTGGCGCATGTGCCGGGCCTGAAAGTTCTTCAGCCTGCAACTGCGCATGATGCAAAGGGCATGTTGCTGGCGGCAATTGCTGATCCCGATCCGGTGATGATCTTTGAGCACAAGCTGCTTTACAAGATGAAGGGCCCGGTTCCTGAAGGTCATTATACGGTGCCGATCGGCAAGGCGCAGATACGCCGTGAAGGCAAGGATCTGACCATTGTTGCAACCTCCATCATGGTGCACAAGGCGTTGGAAGCGGCAGAGATTCTGGCGGGCGAAGGTATTGATATTGAAGTTGTCGATTTGCGCACCATTCGCCCCATTGACCGGGAAACGGTGATTGAAAGTGTGAAAAAGACCTCGCGGCTGTTGTGCGTTTATGAAGCGGTCAAGACGCTGGGTATTGGTGCCGAAATCAGTGCGCTGGTCGCTGAAAGCGAGGCGTTTGATTATCTGGATGCACCGATTGTGCGTCTGGGTGGCGCTGAAGTGCCAATCCCTTATAATCCGGAACTGGAAAAGGCTGCCGTGCCGCAGGTGCCGGGCATTGTTGCAGCTGCCCGCGATCTGGTTAAGGGAGTTCGCTAAGATATGGCCGTTGAAGTCATCCTTCCCAAGGTCGACATGGATATGGCGACCGGACAGATCTCACGCTGGTTCTTCAAGGAAGGCGACACCATCGCTCAGGGAGACGTGCTGTTTGAGATCGAAACCGACAAGGCGGCGATGGAAATCGACGCCCCGGCCAGCGGCATTTTGCGCAATGTAACCGGCAAGGAAGGCATTGATATTCCGGTTGGCCAGACTGTCGCCTGGATTTATGCCGAAGGTGAGGAAGTGGCAGCAGTTCCTGCCGCCGTTGCAGTTGCAGAAGCTGCGCCTGCGCCTGCACCAGTTGCCGAGGTTAAGGCGGAAATATTGGCGCAGCCTGTGGTGGTTTCTGGCAAGGATGGTGCTGTTCGTGCCACGCCCCTGGCGCGGCGTATGGCCCGTGAAGCTGGTCTTGAGCTTTCTGCCGTTTCAGGTTCAGGCCCGCAGGGGCGTGTGGTCAAGGCCGATGTCGAGGCAGCCATTGCCGGTGGCCTGAAAGCTGCGGCCCCTGCTGCTGAATCAGCAGTGCCTACTGCCAAAGCTGCTGTTGCGCCAATGTCGGATGATGCGGTGCTGAAATTGTTTGAGGAAGGCTCTTATGAGTTGATCCCGCACGATACTATGCGCCGCACCATTGCAAGGCGTCTGGTTGAGGCAAAATCAACCGTGCCGCATTTTTATCTCACCGTTGATTGTGAACTCGATGCGCTGCTGGCCTTGCGCAAGCAGTTGAACGATGCAGCCCCGGTCAAAAAGACCGAAGATGGCGAGGAGCCAGCCTATAGGCTGTCGGTCAATGACATGATCATCAAGGCGCTGGCGCTGGCGCTGAAAGAGGTTCCTGACGCCAATGTGTCATGGACGGAAGGAGCAATGGTCAAGCATGCCCATGCTGATGTGGGTGTGGCTGTTTCCATTCCCGGCGGATTGATTACGCCGATCGTGCGCAAGGCTGAGGAAAAAAGCCTGTCGATGATCTCACAGGAGATGAAGGATCTGGCGGGGCGTGCCCGCAATCGCAAATTGAAGCCGGAAGAATATCAGGGTGGCACCACGGCGGTGTCGAACCTTGGCATGTTCGGCATCAAGGATTTTTCCGCCGTCATCAATCCGCCCCATGCAACGATTCTGGCTGTTGGTGCTGGCGAGCAGCGGGCGGTGGTGAAAGATGGCGAGGTCAAAATTGCGACCCTCATGTCGGTCACGCTATCGACCGATCACCGGGCTGTGGACGGGGCGCTGGGCGCTGAACTGATCGGCGCCTTCAAGCGCCTGATCGAAAACCCGATTGCGCTGGTGGTGTAATTTTGCCGCGCTGGTCTTTATCGGCAAAGCCTTTATATTTGACTTGAAAAGCCCCCGGTCCTTGTTGGGCCGGGGGTTTAAGACAGAATGGAAAGGAATCGCGCCATGCTGCCGCCATTCAAGCCTGCCGATGTTCGTAACATTGTCACCAAGGTGATGGAGGCATCACCCTCTGATGTCAGGCTGGTGGCGCAGCGTCTGCATGATCACGCGGTTGAAGAGCGCCTTTCGGGCGAGGATACACTGCTTCTGGTGCGTGAACTGGGCTATGAAAGCCTTGAGGCTTTTTGTGCCGGTTTGCAGCTTCCTGCCCATATTGCCGAGCGCTGGGCGCGCTTTGGTATTTCTGTCGAGATGCGGCAGGTGTTGACGCTTCTGGTTACGCATCGCCGCCAGATGGATGAGGCCGTGCGCGAGTTTGAAGACATAACCCATGCCGGGCTTGATGATTTTTTACGTGAGCGCGGGCTGATCTGAATTTTATTCCGCTGCGATGAGCGCCTGTGCCGTCTGGCTGTCGGTGATCAGCACATTGGTTGCAAACGCATTGAGGGCTGCGCGGATGGCGGCTAGCTTGTGCAGGCCGCCTGCCGCCAGCACCACATTAGGAATTGCACTGACCACATCAAGCCCGATGGCCATGACCCGGTCATTGACCTCATGGTCAACCAGCTTTCCTTGCGCATCGATGAAATAAGACAAGACATTGGCTTGTGCCCCTTTGGCGCGCAAGGAAGGGATGAGTGAAGGCAAGACCAGCCCATGGCGAAAAATGGTGGCCTCAGGCGAAATCTCACCAACCGTCAATAGTGCAATATCGGCATTGGCTGCGCGGGTTTTGACATCCATCAATTCAGGCTGGGCCCATAAAAGATCACGCAAAACCGGATCATGCAGCATTACGGGTGCGGTGATCTGATAGCTGTCAATGCCGAACAGGTCGGCAACCTTGGCCGCCACGATGGAAGGATTGATCCATTGTGAATGAGGCAAGGCCCCCACCAGCCCGATGACAGAGGCATTTTTCAACTGGCGGCGGCCAAGATAGGCAAGGCTGGCGTGAAGTGTTGCCCCGCCGCCAATGGCCAGCGTCATATTGTCTTTCATATGGTTGCCAAGATAGAGCGCCACAGCATGGCCGATAGATTTTTCCAGATGTTCAGCCGCTTCAGGTGTGGGCACCACGACCGCTGAATCAAGCCCATAGCGCTTTTCCAGTGCGCGCTCTGCGGCCACCTGTTTTGTGCTTTGCGCATTGATGGTGGTGATGACGACCCCTTCAGCGGTGCAGGCAGCCAGCGTGCGCATGATCTTGACGCGGCTGACATTCAGCTTTTCGGCAATCTGCTCCTGTGTCAGCCCTTCCACATAATAAAGCCAGGCTGTTTTGACATTGATGTCGGAGGAAACCAGCGCTGCATTTGTGTCTGCCGCCTGGCGTTTGCCATCCATCGATCTGGGCATCATCCTCTCCCGACACTCTTAAGCCAGACTACGCTGTGTATTATTTTGATGACACCATCGTGACTTGTTCAAATGTGTTTGACAACTAACAAATGAACATATCATATGGGAGCTGGAATTTTGTCATTCAGCAGTCATATAAGATGTTCAAGGAGAGGCGCGTGTGCCGGCAAAAAGCCGGAAATCATATGCGCAAAGATCAGGAGGTCTCCATGAAAACGCGTTTTATCACATTGCTTGCAGGTACTGCGGCCCTTGCGGCCATGCTCATGCCGGGCCTTGCCAGCGCCGATACGCTGACGCTTTACACGTCGCAGCCGGAGGCGGATGCCGCCAAGACGGTCGAGGCGTTCAAAAAGGTTCACCCCGACACGGATGTGAATATTTATCGCTCCGGCACCAGTGACATCATGGCCAAGCTGGCGGCTGAATTTGCCGCTGGCAGCCCGCAGCCGGATGTGCTGCTCATTGCTGATGCGGTCAGCATGGAACTGCTCAAGGGTGAAGATCGCCTGCTGGCTTACCCGGAAGCCAAGATCGACGGCATCGAGGCAGATGCCGTGGATGCTGACAAGACCTATTTCGGCTCCAAGCTGATCACCACCGGCATTGCTTACAATACGGGTGCTGCTGAAAAGCCTGAACATTGGGCCGATCTGGCCAAGCCGGAATACAAGGACGGGCTGGTCATGCCAAGCCCGCTTTATTCGGGTGCTGCCGCCTATCTGCTTTCGGGCTTTGTCGCCTCATCTGACTATGGCTGGGATTATTTTGAGAAGCTGAAGGACAACAACACCATTTCCGTGCGCGGCAATGGTGCGGTGCTGAAATCGGTGGCCAGCGGTGAAAAGCCTTACGGCATTCTCGTCGATTTCATGGCCATGAACGCCAAAGCCAAGGGCTCGCCGATCGAGTTCGTCTTCCCGGCTGAAGGTGTGCCAGCGGTGACCGAACCGGTTGCCATTATGAAGACGGCCAAAAATGTTGAAGGGGCCAAGGCGTTCGTGGATTTCATCCTGTCGGATGAAGGCCAGAAGCTGGCGCTTGAGATGGGCTATCTGCCTGCCAAGGCGTCTGTTGGCCGCCCTGACTGGTTGCCGGAAGGCGTTGATGTGAAGGTCATGTCCTTTGACCTGCCTGCCATCATCGCAAACACGGAAGCCGACAAGGCAAAATTCTCCGAACTGTTTGGCGGCTGACGAGACTGCGGAAACCGGCTGGTCATGACCTGCCGGTTTCCTTTTTACAGTGTTTGAGCCAGTCGGCATTATGGGCTGACGGTCAAAAATTGCGACAATCCGTGGTGTAATCATACGCCGGTTTGCCATATCGGGCCGGAAGGCTTCTCAGGGATAACCATGTCCGCATCTGTCAAGGAAAGCCGGGGTCAGGAAATGATCCTGACTGTGGTGGTCGCATTTGTCATCGTGCTGCTTTCACTGCTGCCGATGCTGCGCCTCATCAAGGAAATCGTGGCTCCAGGCGGAACCATATCCGACACCGCACTGCGATTGGGAATGACAAGCCCCGTAACATGGACTGCGACCAAAAATACGCTGGTTGTCGGTTTTGGCGGCACGATACTGGCTGTTACGCTTGGCACATTCATGGCGCTTTTGGTAACGCTAACCAATATACGCGGTCGCTCCATGCTGGTGCTTGCCTATGTTATGCCGCTGATGATTGCGCCGCAGGTGACGGCTCTGGCATGGCTGCAATTATTCGGCCCGGCCAGCCCCTTGCTCAAGATGATTGGGCTCGCGCCACCCATTGGCACCCGCAATCCGCTTTATTCCACACAAGGCATTATTCTGCTGTTGGGTGTGCAATATGGGCCGCTGGTATTTTTGCTGGTGCGGGCGGGCCTGCGTAAACTGCCGCGTGAACTGATCGAGGCGGCGCGCGCTGGCGGCGCTGGCTGGTTTACCGTGTTGCGCACGATCGTTTTACCGCTGATGACACCTTCCATTGTGGCGGCTGCCGCACTGGCTTTTGTCTCCTGCGTCGGCAATTTCGGTATTCCCGCCTTTCTTGGTATTCCGGCCAATTATCTGGTTTTGCCGACCTTGATTTATCAGAAGCTGGCCGGTGGCGGTCCTGCCGTGCTGGGCGAGGCGGCATTTCTTTCGGTGCTGATCGGCGTGATTGCCATGACCGGCATTGTGGGGCAGGAAATCATGAGCCGTCGGCGCGATTATCGCATTGCCTCGACCTCCCTTCCGGCTGACCCTTACGAACTGGGCAGATGGCGGCCTTTGGTGGAAACCGGGATATGGATTTTTATTGCCCTTATTCTTGTGCTGCCCTTGTTTGGCCTTCTGTTGACCTCGCTGGTGCCGGGCTATGGCATTCCGCTGAACTGGGCGACTGCCACACTCGATAATTACCGCTTTGTGCTGTTTGAGCATTCGGCGGCGCGGCGCGCTTTCTTCAACTCTTTTGTGCTGTCGATCTCGGCTGCAGCCTTTGCCGTTCTGGTTGCGGTGCCTGTTGCCTATCTGGTTGCCTGGGGGCGGCAAAAATGGATTCGCTATATGAATCTGGCGATTGAATTACCCTATGCGCTGCCCGGTGTGGTGCTGGCGATTGCTGCCCTTTTGCTGTTCTTGCGCCCGATTCCTTTCACCGGCATTCAGATTTACAATACGGTCTGGATCATTCTCTACGCCTATCTTGCCCGCTTTCTGGTTTTGGCGCTGCGCCCGACGGTCAGCGGCTATCACCAGCTTGACCGGGCGCTGGAAGAGGCGGCGCAGGTGGCGGGCGCTGGCCTGTTTACCCGCCTGCGCACCATTTTGTTTCCGCTGGTTGCGCCAGCCGCACTGGCCGGTGGCCTGCTTATCTTCATGACTGCGCTGAGCGAATTGACGGTTTCGGCGCTGCTATGGTCGTCGAGTTCAGAAACCATCGGTGTGGTGATGTTCTCATTCGAGCAGGGTGGTGATTCCAGCTATGCGGCGGCCATGTCGGCGATCACGGTGACCATCACCTTTGTGTTGATGCTGGCCACCAATCTGCTTGCGCCCTACCTTCCCAACGGAGTTCTGCCATGGCGGGATTGACGCTTTCCAACGTAACCAAATCCTTTGGCGATTTCGATGCGGTCAAGGATGTTTCCATTGATGTGGAAGACGGTGAATTTCTGGCCGTGCTTGGTCCTTCGGGCTGTGGCAAGACCACCTTGCTGCGGCTGGTGGCAGGTTTTGATCGTGTCAGTGCGGGGCAAATCAGCATTGGCGGCAAGATTGTCTCTGATGCGGATAGCAGCATGGCGCCGGAAAAGCGGCGTGTCGGCATTGTGTTCCAAAATTATGCCCTGTGGCCGCATATGACGGTGGCTGAAAATGTCGGCTATTCGCTCAAAGTCGCCAAGGTGGACAAGGTGGAAGCCCGGCGCAAGGTGGACGAGGCGCTGGCCCTGGTCGATCTGACCGGGCTGGCGGATCGGCGTCCGGCCAATCTGTCGGGCGGCCAGCGCCAGCGCGTGGCGCTGGCG
Organism: Aquamicrobium segne; assembly: GCF_042656785.1. Classification (NCBI taxonomy): domain Bacteria; kingdom Pseudomonadati; phylum Pseudomonadota; class Alphaproteobacteria; order Hyphomicrobiales; family Phyllobacteriaceae; genus Aquamicrobium; species Aquamicrobium segne. The sequence continues at coordinate 117,111 of NZ_JBHSLL010000059.1, read as the reverse complement.
CGCTGTCTGGTAGCAGCCCCTTCGCTGGTTTTGTTTGACGAGCCGCTGGCCAATCTGGATGTGCATTTGCGCGCCGCCATGGAAGATGAGTTTGCCGCCTTCCACAAGCGTTCCGGCACCACCATTGTCTATATCACTCATGATCAGGCCGAAGCCATGGCGCTGGCTGACCGTATTGCGGTGATGGATAAGGGGCGGCTGGCGCAACTGGCCAGCCCGCGTGAGCTTTACAATGAACCGGCCAATACCATGGTTGCTTCCTTCATTGCGCAAGGCATTGTGCTGCCCGCACAGGTGCTTGCCGCAGAAAAAGACGGCAAGACGGAAGTTGAGGTTCTGGGCCAGAAGGTGAGTGTGCGTTGTCGGCCGGGCGAAGCGCCGCGCATGGGCGCCAATATCTGCCTGCGTGCGCCTGATCTGGAAATCGCAGACGAGAAAGAGCCGGGTATTCTCGGGACGGTTTTGCGCGCTGTCTATAAGGGCGGTGCGATGCGCATTGATTTTGCGCCTGATGCCGACCCGGAACAGAAAATCAGCTTTGAGCATTCCGGTCACGCCGAGTTTGGCGAAGGCCAAAAGCTGCGGCTGCAGATTGTTTCAGGCTGGCTTATTCCAGAAACTGAGCAAAATTCATGACGCTGGAAGTGGAGCTTGCTGGCGGCTTTGGCGAGAAGGGTCGCACCAGCGTCGTTATCGGGCATGGAAAAAACCGTGTGATGCTGGATGCCGGTATCAAGGTGGGCGCCAGTGGCCGTGATTATTATCCACGGCCCTTGACGCCAATCGACCAGCTTGATGCCGTGCTGATCTCACATGCGCATGAAGATCATGTCGGAGCGCTAAACTGGCTGCTGTCGCAAGGCTTTCGCGGGCGCATATTGATGACGCGCGAAACCCGTGACGAGGCTCCGGCGACGCTGGAGGCTTATGCTGAAAAGGAACTTTTAGTCGCCCATCCTTTTCCTGCGGACAGGATTGAGCTGTTTCAGCCCGGTGATGTGCTGGATGTTGCCGGTTTTCGCATTTATACCGGGCGTTCCGGCCATGTGGTGGGCGGGGTGTGGTTTGCGCTGGAATATGGGGCAAGGCGCGTCGTCTATTGCGCCGATGTAGTGCCTGACAGCGCCGTCTTTGTCATGGATGCAATGCCTGAATGTGATCTGCTTTTGCTGGACGCCTCTTATGGGGCTGATCCGATCTCGGGTTCTGAGCGGGCGCAGCACATCAAGAAATGGATTGCGGCGCGGGCAGGGGGCTGTCTGTTGCCGACTCCGCTTTCAGGCCGGTCACTGGAACTGATTGCGGCCATGCCCGGCCATTTTGCCATTCATGCTTCAATGCGCCAGCATCTGTTGGCGCAAACCGAAGCAGTTGACGCCTTGAAGCCGGGGATGCCGCAATTGCTGCGCGCCCGTATCCATGCCGCCCTTGACTGGACAGATGGTGAAAAACTTCCGGATTGCCCGCTGCTGGCCGATGATGGCATGGGTCGGGCCGGGCCTTCTTCGCATCTCATTCCGCTGGCTGATGCACAAGGTTTTCCAATTCTGCTTTCAGGCCATCTGCCGACCGGCACACCAGGTTATCTACTGCATGAAAAAGGCCGGGCTGACTGGATCAGGATGCCGACGCATCCAACCTTGTCGGGCAATCTTGCCATCTGGGAAGGCTGTGGCCGCCCGCCGGTTCTTGGCCATTCCTGCGGACCTGAAGAAATTGCGCGGTTGGGTGAAACCATTCCGGCGCTGCAAAGCAAAAGGCGCGTTGGCGAGCGGTTGCTGGTTGAATAAAGAGGTTTTTTCAAACATGCGAATTCTGGTTTCCAATGATGACGGCATCGATGCGCTGGGCATTGCGCGCCTGACCGAAGCGGCACGTTGCCTAAGCGATGATGTGTGGGTTGTTGCACCGGACAAAAAACATACGGCCGCCGGACCTTCCCTGACGATGGCCCAGCCGATCACCATGGAAAAGCGCGGCGACAAGCGCTTTTCCTGCTCGGGCCGTCCGGCTGATTGTGTGATTGCCGCCTTTGCCTGGCTGTTTGAAAATGACCGCAAGCCCGATCTGGTGCTGGGTGGTATCAATGACGGGCGCAATGTGGCGCAAGATCTTGCCTATTCGGGAACACTTGGCATTGCCCGTGAGGCGACATTCTGGGGTGTTCCCTCCATTGGCTTTTCGCAGGTGAAAAACCCGGCAATTGCCGATAAGGATACGGAATGGCTGGCCGGTTTTATCGGTAGGCTGTGGGAAAATCGGGAAGAATGGGCGCTGGAAGGCCATTGGCTGAGCGTCAATCTGCCCATGCAATTGCCAGCGCAGGTGCGTCAACCGATCATTGGCCGCGACAAGATCGCCTCAAGAGCAGAAGTCGTGGAAAGCAATGGCGACCGCACGGTGATCATTGTCCCGCGCGGGCGTCCGCACACCACCACGGAAGGTGATGAAAACAGCATGATTGATGCCGGTTTTATCACCATCAACCGGCTTAACTGGTTTGGTGGCGGGCGGCTGGATGAAGATTTTGTCGCCGGGCTCTGAGTCAGATTAACTGAAACCCGCGCTTTTCCAGCTCTGCGGCAACTCCGGCCCAATCGGTGCAGACAGCATGAGCCCCGGCAGCTAAAAGCCGTTCAGCATGGCCTTCATAGCTGTGGCTGCCGCCGGTAAAGCCGATGGCTGCCATGCCTGCTGCCACTGCGCCTTGAATGCCAAAGGGCGAATCCTCAATGACGGCGCTCTTGGCTGGGTCCATCCCCATTTTTTCAGCCGCAAACAGGAAAATATCAGGGGCCGGCTTGCCATGCCTGACCATGGAGGATGAAAAGATTGCATCATCGTCAAAATATGAAGCAATGCTGGTGACATCAAGGCTGTGATGGATGCGCTCCAGCGAAGAGGAGGACGCAACGCAGCGCTGAATTTTCAAGTTGCTCAGAAAGTCGGGCAATCCTGAAATTGGCTGAAGCTGCTCGCTGAACAATGCTTTTGTTTCCAGCCACAGATCGTCGGGCGCATGATCGGGATAGTGGTGGCCGGTCAGTTCGGCAATGCGGGCAATAATGTCGGCCTGCTTCATGCCAAAACACTGGCTGATAATGTCGAGGCCGACACCGGGCATGCCATGGCGTTCATAAACACGTTCATAGGCAAGGACCGCCAGCGGCTCGCTGTCAACCAGAACGCCGTCGCAATCGAAGATGATGAGTTGTGATCCGGTCACGGTCTGCCTCTTTTTCATGCCAACTTTAACATGGCCGCAGTGTCAGCTATAATTGCAAGCTCGATTATACATATTGACACTTGGGAAAACAAATGTTCTGTGAATTGATGGTTTGTGTCAATCGAGCATATTGGCCTGGAGGTGAGCATTTGTCCCGGACAAGGAGTGGAGGCTGATGGCAATCTGGCAATGGGCCTTGTTGCTTCTGGCAATTGTCTGGGCCTTGCAGGCGGCAGGCGTCTGGATGCAGATGCGCCATTATACCGATGTCTTCAAAGGCATTACGGAAAAATACAAGGATGGTTTTGTCGGCGCTGGCAATTCCAGGGGACGGCTGAAGAAGGGCACGATTGTGCTGATCGTCGTCACGCCGGATTTGATTGTGCGTCGTCTTTTGATCATGAGCGGGCGCTCCGTTTTTACGAAATTCAAGCGCCATGAGGAGTTTGAGGGCAGACCGCTTGAAGAAATCCGGGCCGACCCTGCAATTTTAGGGGAGGGGGAAACCGGTGTGGCCGAGGCGGTGAAGCGGGCGGTTGAACAGATCGACGCAGCACGGTCAGAGCCAGACAGGCAGCCGGGCTTGTCCGGCTTGAGTGCAGCAAAGGCTTAAAACACAAGGCCGCCGGAGCTTTTGCGATAAGTTCACGGCCCGGCGCGCCGTCCAAGGAGGAAACATGTCTGTCATATCATTGTTGGCGCCGCACGCCGACATGGCGATGCAGAACCTGCAAGTTGCAGGCGCCATGGTGCACGATGCGGCACTACACGGCAGGTTGGCCGTGGACCATGCTTCAGATCAACTCGTTATTCTTGCGCAGGCAAGCGGGGACCAATTGACCGTCGACGAGTTCCGGGAGCGTCTTTCTAATGTGCAGCAGGAAGAACAGCTTGGCTGGCTGACCTCTGCCGGTAAATATTTCATTGGTATTTTCCAAAAGGGCGGCGAGGTTTTCGCCGGCTTTGTCACCGGCATCATCCCCACATTGGTGGTGTTGATGACGGCTTTTTACGCTGTCACCGAACTGGTGGGCGAAGAGCGTGTGCACGGACTGGCGCGCAGCGCCGGGCGCATTGCCCTGACGCGCTACACCTTGTTGCCGCTTCTGGCGGTTTTCTTCCTGACCAACCCGATGGCTTACACTTTCGGCTCGTTTCTGGATGAAAAATACAAGCCGGCTTTTTATGATGCGGCTGTGTCTTATGTGCATCCGCCCCTTGGCCTGTTCCCGCACATCAATCCCGGCGAATATTTCGTCTGGGGTGGCATTCTCGTCGCCATTCAGGAACTGGAGCGCAATGGCGTGGTTCCGGGTGGTTATCACATTCGCGTCGCCATCTGGTACGCGCTTGTCGGCCTCGTGGTCATCCTGCTCAAGGGCATGCTGACGGAACGCATCACAGCCTTTATGGCACGCCGTCAGGGCATTGAGCTTTAAGGCGCGGGGAGGAAAAAATGGCCAAGACATACAAGGCAGTCAAGATTTCCAAAGGCTCGGGCGGCTGGGGTGGCCCGCTTGTCATCGAGCCGACAGAAGAGCGCAACAAGATCGTGTCGGTCACCGGCGGCGGCATTCACCCCGTTGCCAAGCATATTGCCGAACTGACCGGCGCTGAAGCGGTGGACGGCTTCAAGGCGCCGCCCATTGAAAGTGAAATGGCGGTCGTCGTCGTCGATTGCGGCGGCACGGCGCGCTGCGGGGTCTATCCGCGCAAGCGTATCCCGACGGTCAACCTGACCCCCGTGGGACAGGCCGGGCCTCTGGCCCAGTTCATCACCGAAGATATTTATGTCTCGGGCGTCAAGACCAGCAATATCGAACTGGCAGATGGCAGCCAGGCGCCAACCAGTGCAGGGGCAGCTTCGGCGGCGGCAGAGCCGGAAACACCTGCTGGAATGGCGGCTGAAGAAGGCGGCGGCGGCTTTGTCGAGTTCATCAGCTCGATTGGCCGCGTCATGGGCCGCGTTGTCGGCATCTTCTTCAATGCCGGCCGGCGCACCATTGATCAGGTGATCCGCAACGTCCTGCCCTTCATGGCCTTTGTGACCATGCTGATCGGTCTCATCCTTTATACCGGGATTGGCGATATTCTCGCCCAGCCCATGGGACCGCTGGCCAATAATATTATCGGTCTCCTGATCATTTCAGCCATTTGCGGCCTGCCGTTCCTGTCACCCATTCTGGGGCCGGGTGCGGTGATTGCGCAGGTGATCGGTGTTGCTATTATCGGCCCGCAAATTGCCAATGGCACGATTGCACCGGCAATGGCGCTGCCTGCCCTGTTTGCCTACAACACGCAGGTTGGGTGTGACTTTGTCCCAGTTGGTCTGGCGCTTGGTGAAGCCAAGCCCAAAACCATCGAGATCGGTGTTCCGGCAGTGCTTCTAAGCCGTCAGGTCATGGGACCGGTATCGGTGCTGATCGCCTGGGTGGTCAGTCTGTTTGTTCTGTAAGATCCAAGAAAGGCGAGGTTTGCCAATGACCGTTCTTCTCAAGTCACGGGTCACGGATGTGGGACCCGAAGTGGCGGACCTTGCCGAAGGTGGTGTGCTGATCCTGTTTGCAGAAGGCTCACCGCCTGAACTGGCTGAAGTCTCGGTCCTGCACAGGACCGAGGAAGGACCGGGTGAGGATGCGCCGCAGCCTGGCGCATCCATCACCATCGGGCAGCTTGAGGCAAAAATTACCGCTGTTGGCCCTTCTGCCTGGGCCAAGGTGCGCGAGATCGGCCATGTTGTCATCACCTTCAATGGTTCTGACAGCGCCGAGCGCCCCGGAGAAATTTGCGCCTCACAGGTGGAAACAGATCAGCTTGTCGCTGCTTTGAAGCCAGATGCCACAATTACCATTGTGGCCTGAAGAAACCGGAAGCGAATAAGGCAGTTTTATCATATGGAACGCTCGACAATCGTCAGGGTGCATGATGGGTTGCACGCCCGGCCCGCAACAAGATTCGTCAAGCTTGCAAAGAGCTTTGAATCCGAGGTTGAAATCATCCGCGACGGCAAGGCCGTCAGCGCCAAGAGTTCTGTCAAGCTGATGCTGCTTGGCGTCAAGGAGGGACAGGAGGTTTCTGTTCGCGCCAATGGTGCTGATGCGGCTGAAGCGGTGGAAGCACTGATTGGCTTTCTGGAAAATCCGAAATCTGGGCTGGATGAAGAGGCCGGGCCGCAAGCCAGTATATCTGCAGCAGCAAACGCACCGCCCCCTGTAAAAGCGGCAGATATTGCGGCGGATGGCGAGGGTATTTCTGGCATTGCCGCCAGCGAGGGCGTGCATCTGGGACCGGCTTTTACGCATTTTCCGGCACAGATCAAGGCGGAAGATCGCAGGCTTTCCGCTGATGAAATCGAACCTGAACAAGCACGTTTTCATGACTCCATCAAGGCGGTTCGGGCGCGCATGGACAAGGCGCTGGCCGGTGATGCCCTGGCTGAAGGTGACCGCGGCATTATTGCGGCTTTGCGTGACATTGCCGGTGATGAGACGCTGCTGGAAGGGGCAGGTGAATTGATCGGCACTGGTCTTGATGCCGTTTCGGCCACTATTGCCACCACGACGCGGCTGGCGCAGGAATTTGGTGCGGTTGATGATCCTTATCTGAATGCACGCGCCGATGACATGCAGGCGATGGGCCGTCAGATCTGTCTGGCCCTGTTGGGACAGGATGATGCCAGCCTTGATGATATTCCTAACGGTGCGGTGCTGATTGCTGAGGATATTGGCGCATGGGATCTGGCGCGCGCGCCCTTGGAGCGCGTTGGTGCGGTGGTGTGCGGGCAGGGTGGCGCCACCTCGCATATTGCCATCATCGCCCGCTCGCATGGCATTCCGGCTGTGCTGGGGCTTGGCGCGCGCGTGCAGGATTTGCGTGAAGCCAAAGAGGTTGCTGTCAATGGTGACAGTGGCGCGGTGATTGCTGATCCTGATGCACAGACACGGGCAGATTATCTCAAGCGCATGGAAGAGGCGGCAGCCGAGCGGGTTGCGCTGGAAGCCTATAAGGATGTGACGCCGACACTGGCTGACGGGACCATGATTGAAGTCGCCGCCAATCTTGGCTCGCTGGAAGAGATCGACGCGGCAAAAGAAGCCGGTGCAATGGGGGTTGGCCTGTTTCGCACCGAGCTTTTGTTCATGCGCCACATGCATCTGCCGTCCGAAGACATGCAGACGGAAATTTACAGCACGCTGGCCAAGGCCTTTGCACCGGCCCCGGTTATCGTGCGAACACTTGATATTGGCGGCGACAAGCCGATTGCCGGTATCGAGTTTGCGCATGAGGACAATCCGTTTCTTGGCTGGCGTGGCATTCGCATGTGTCTCGACCGCCCCGATATTTTCAAACAGCAGTTGCGGGCGCTGATGCGCGCTGCCGTGCATGGCAATGTGAAGGTGATGTTGCCGATGGTTTCGCAATTGTCGGAGGTTGTGCGCACCCGTGAACTGATCACAGAGTGCGAGGCGGAACTGAAGGAGCAGGGCGTTCAGTTTGGTGCCTTCGAGCTTGGCGTGATGATTGAAACACCGGCGGCTGTGCTGATTGCGCCTCAGCTTGCCAAGGAAGCGGCGTTTTTCTCCATTGGCACCAATGATCTGACCCAATATGTGATGGCGGCCGACAGGCTGAACCCGACTGTGGCGGGGTTGAATGATGTGTCTGACCCGGCGGTGATGGCAGCCATTGAATTGACCGCGCAGGCCGGACGGCAGGCGGGCATCATGGTGGGCATGTGCGGGGAGGCGGCGGCTCGCCCTGATCTCATTCCGCATTTCTTGCGCATGGGGCTGACCGAGCTTTCCATGAGCCCGGCCTCCATCCCGCGCGCCAAGAAGGTGATTGTGGAGATGAGCAAAGCTACGAACTGAACTCAGCGCAGAAGGAAAATCAGCATCGCAAAGATCGGTGTCAGTTCACTGATCGGGTCGCTCGCATGACAGGCGCAAATGATACGCTCCAATCTGGCTTCAATCGCCAAGGCTGCCATATCGAGCAGGTCTGTTTCGGGTTCAGGATCCGCGCTTGCCAGCGCCAGCCCAAGCGCCAGTGAGGCGATAATCAAAATAGTCAGCCTGTTTTTGGCTTCAAATGTCAGGGGTGCATTGCCTTCGTGCGTGAGAGGCTGAACTGGCCGGACGCGCAGAAATTCAGCCGTGAGGGCTGCACACAAGCTGGCCAGACGGGCAATTTTTTGCGTTGTGCTGTTTTTATCTTCGGTTGGAGCATCGGACCAAAAAGTGGAATCGGTCTTTGGATAATTCCGATGCTCATTCAAAGAGCTAGAGCGTCCTTTGTGCGTCCGACAGGACGCACGGCGCTCTAGACGCAGAAGATTTTTGTGCTGGCGCAGCATGGTGGTGTGGACGGAGGCAAAGTCTGCTTCCTGTATCGGCCTGGAAGTGATCGTGAAGCGGGCCAGCAACGCTTTGGTCAGGTAATACATATCGCGGCGGAAGGCCCGTTGGCTTGTGTGTCTGTCGCCATCGGGATCAAAATAGGCATCCAGAGGGCGCGGGCGCACAGTGCTGTCATCATAAGGCGCCAGTGTTGTGGCAACCGTTATGGTATTGTCGAAAAGGCTAATAGCGCGTCCGATCAGGCCCTCGATTTCAGGCAGGGGAAAGGGTGGCTGCCCGCCTGGAAGAAACGGCAGGCCGGGGCCACCATGATCATGACGATGAGCGCGAAGGGTGTGGTGCATTTCGCGCAGCCGGTCTTTGAGTTTGATGCGCATGTCTTCGGATATGTCACGCAGCATTCTTGTGTCCCGCACTGGTGTGTCTGAAGCGCTAGAGCAGCGGGCGTTCTGACGAACGCAGCTTCCGCTGCTCCAGCTTCTTTTTTAGCCGCATTGTTGCGACGCCAGATGATTCCATCTGGCTGCAAAATGCTCTATGCGCTTAATTGGCGCATAAAGGACGCTCTGGCAGAAATTGCCGGAATAGGGGATTGTTCCCGGCAATGCTTTGTAATCAATAAAGCATATTATATGGCTATGTCAGAGTCCTGACCTTAAAATTTGCTGTCAAATGATGCGCTTGGAGAAAAATTTGGCAAGGAAGCCCCGCAGGGAAAGCAGGTCGAATGGTGGTGGCGATGTCGCTCTTGCCGGTGGCGGTGGTGAAAGCCGCAGTGACCGGCTGCGAATCCGTGCGGCCTGGATGTATTTTGTCGAGCAGATGACCCAAAACGAGATTGCCGATGTGCTGGGCGTCGGGCGGGTGACGGTGGTGCGCATGCTGGCTGAGGCGCGTACCCGCGGTGAGGTAAAAATCACCATAGAAAGTGATCTTTTGGAAACTGTGCGGCTGGAGCGTGAACTGGAGCGCGCTTTCGGGCTGGAGCAGGCAATCGTTGCCCCGCTTTCTGCGCCTGATGCCGACCCGATGCCGGCAATTGCCGCCAAAACGGGTGGCTATGTTTCAGAAATTGTCAGATCGGGAATGCAGGTGGGGGTCGGCTGGGGCAATACGCTGTTTTCGACCCTGCAGTTTCTCAGTGCGCGGGCCTTGACGGATTTCAAGGTGATCTCCTTGCTGGGCGGCGTTGGTGTGGCCCGCCGTTTCAACCCTGCCGAATTTGCCTGGCGTTTTGCGCAAGTGTTTCAAGGCGATGGCTATCTGATTCCGACACCGGCAGTGGTTGACAGTATCGAGACGAAAACGGCGCTGGTGGAGCGCTGCGGCCTGCAGGAAATTTTCCAGCTTGCCGATACTCTTGATGTTGTTCTGGTCAGTGTGGGTGGAATAGCCTCTGCCACCACTTTTTATCGCGGTGGTTTTTTAAAAGAGGAAGACCGTGAAGAACTGGTGGCGCGCGGTGCGGTTGGTGATTTGCTGTTTCATTTCTTCGACCGCAATGGTGTGCTGGTTGACCATCCGATCAACCGGCTGGTCATGTCGGTGGAGGTTGATCGCCTGCGCCGCGCCCCGGTGCGCATTCTTTCCTCCGGGGGCGAGGAAAAAATTGGGGCTTTGATGGGCGCGATGACGCTGTTGAAACCGACGGTTCTCATCACCGATGAAGAAAGTGCACGCTGTATGCTGGCTGAGCGCAACAGTGCCTTCATCGGCACCCAGGACAAAAAGCTCAGATAGGCAGATCGGTGAAAAAGTCGTTTCCTGTGGCGTCGCGCATGGCTTCCAGACTGCGGCTGTCCAGCACATCGGCAATGGCTTGTCGCACCTCGATCATCATGTGGCGCACTTCACAACTGGCCTCATCGTCACAATCGTCGCAGCGCTGATATTGTGTGCGGCTGGCGCAGGCCAGAGGCGCCAGCGGACCATCAAGAACGCGAATGACGTGGCCAATATGTATTTCCGATGCCGGGCAGGCAAGGCGATAACCGCCATCCTTGCCTTTGCGGCTTTCCAGATAGCCCTCATTGCGCAATTCGCCCAATATGGCATCGAGAAACCTGCGGGGAATGTTGCTGGCAACAGCAATATCATTGATGAAAGCCAGTTCGCCTTCGGGCAGGCGCGACAGATAGACAAGTGCCTTCAGACCATATTTGGCTTTTTTGGTAAGCATTCCTGCCGATTGTCATAAATGTTCAAACCAGTTTGGCGCTGGTTTGAAAAGATTGCGGAATTTCAGGCTGTAAGAGCCTGAAATTCAACAATAAGCCCTGATGTTTCATTCAGCAAGGGCCTGGGCATTTTGCTTGCGCGTACAGATGGCGTCATCTGTACGCGCAAAATGCCGGGATCAGCGGCTGCCATAAGCCTGATCAAGCAATGCGCCTTCGACGAAATGCTCGGCCTGTACCTTTTCCCAGCCACCGAACACATCTTCAACGGTGACGAGACGCACATCCGGGAATTTTTCGCTGAATTCGGCTGCAACAGCCTCATCGCGCACCCGCAGGCCATGCTGGGCCTCGATGGTCTGGCCTTCGGGCGAATAGAGAAACTCCAGATAGGATTGAGCCAGATCGCGGCTGCCGTCCTGATCTACAACCTTGTCAACAATGGCGACGGGAAATTCGGCAAGCAGGCTGACGGAAGGCACCACCTGTTCATATTTGTCGGTGCCATATTCATTGGCAATGCCTTGTGTCTCGGACTCAAAAGTAATCAGCACATCGCCAATGCCGCGCTCGGCAAAAGTGGTGGTGGCGGCGCGTCCTCCGGTGTCGAACACGGGCACATTGTTGAAGATTTTGGTGACGAAGTCTTTCACCTTTGCTTCATCGCCGTCAAATTTCTCCCGCGCAAAAGCGGTTGCCGCCAGATAGGTGTAGCGCGCATTGCCAGAGGTTTTGGGGTTGGGGAAAATGATCTGCACATCGTCGCGGACCAGATCGTCCCAATCCTTGATTTCCTTTGGATTGCCAGCGCGCACAAGGAAAGAGGGCAGGGAGTAGAAAGGCGAGGCATTGTCCGGGAATTTCTGCTGCCAGTCTTCCGACACCAGACCCTGTTTGACGAGGAAATCAATATCCGTGACCTGATTGAAGGTAACGATATTGGCTGACAGACCGTCGGCAATGGCACGCGCCTGCTTGGAGGTTCCGGCATGTGACTGATCAACAGTCACGCCCGGATTTTGGGCAATGAAAGCCTTGTTGATGTCAACAAACAATTCGCGCGCCACATCATAAGAGGCATTGAGCAGCTTGTCGGCTGAGAAGGCTGAGGCAGAAGATAGTAGCAGACCGGCAGCAGCGGTTGCAGCAAGCAGAAGGTGTTTCATGACAGGCTCCAGATAAGAATATGCATTGAATAGATGCCGGCCCGGTTCTTTTCGAGGTATGGAGCTTCTGTTGAAACTCTTGCAGGGGAAAACAATTCTAACAAATTTGTCTGTTGGGAAATTGTCGCTCTTTCTGCGTCATGTGTCTGAATTTTCAGGAAAAACCTTCCATTTGCGTGGTCTAAACGCCACCCGGCTTTGTTGTGTGGCTGCATGGTCGGCGAGAAGATCGATCTCAACCCGCTCGCGCTGGCCGTCAATTTCCAGTTCCACACGTTTTGTACCGGCCACGCGGCGGCTGGCGACAACCGATCCGACAAGGCTGTCATGGTTGTCGTCATCGACCAGTTCAATGTCATGGGGGCGAAAGAACAATGTGCCCGGACCCGAAGGCAGATCAGGCGCTGACAGGCCGATTTTTCGCTCTCCCAGCCGCAGTTGACCAGCTTCTATCCTGACCGGAAGCGCACTTGAATCGCCAATAAAACTATAGACAAAAGGCGAATTGGGATTGTCGTAAACCTCATCTGCGCCGCCGACCTGTTCAATGCGGCCCTGGCTCATCACCACCACACGGTCAGCCAGTTCGAGCGCCTCTTCCTGATCATGGGTGACAAATACGGTCGTGTGGCCAGTGGCTTCATGAATTTCACGCAGCCAGCGGCGCAAATCGCGGCGCACCTGTGCGTCAAGCGCACCAAACGGCTCATCCAGCAGCAGCACTTTCGGCTCAATGGCAAGGGCCCGCGCCAGCGCCACGCGCTGACGCTGGCCGCCGGATAATTGTGCCGGGTAGCGCTTTTCCAGTCCTGATAATTGCACCAGATCCAGCAATTGTGAGGCGCGTTGTTGAATTTGAGCAGCAGAGGGCCGGGTTTGTGCGGGCCGCACCTTGAGACCAAAGCCGATATTGTCGGCCACTGTCATATGCCGAAACAGCGCATAGTGCTGAAAGACAAAGCCGACATTGCGTTCGCGCACGCTTTTTGCCGAGGCATCTTCCTCACCAAAAAAGACACGCCCGCTGGTAGGCTGCTCCAGCCCGGCAATGAGCCGCAGCAATGTCGTCTTGCCGGAACCGGAAGGCCCCAGAAGGGCGATCAGTTCGCCGGGACGGATGCTGAGCGAAACATCGTGAAGGGCTGCAAAACTGTCAAATTCCTTACGGATATTGGCAATGCGAACTTGCATGGGAACTTCCTGTCAATGTCCGCGAATGGCGGCGATTTCGGCGCTGTAGCGCATTTCAAGGAGTGATTTCAGCGCCAGTGTAACCAGTGCAAGACCGGCCAGCAGCGAGGCGACGGCAAAAGCGCCGGTGGCGTTGTAATCATTGTAAAGGATTTCGATATGGAGCGGCATGGTGTTGGTCTGGCCGCGAATATGGCCTGAAACCACCGCGACTGCGCCAAATTCGCCCATGGCGCGCGCATTACATAAAAGCACCCCATAAAGCAGGCCCCATTTCACATTCGGCAAGGTCACATGCCAGAAGGTCTGCCAGCCATTGGCGCCAAGCGAGATGGCGGCTTCCTCGTCGCGATTGCCCTGTTCTTCCATCAGCGGGATCAACTCACGCGCCACAAAAGGGAAGGTGATGAAGACGGTTGCCAGAACAATGCCGGGAACAGCAAACAGGATTTCGATGCCATGGGCTTTCAGCCATGGTCCAAGTGCGCTCTGGGCGCCAAACAGCAATACAAAAAGAAGACCGGAAATGACGGGCGAGACCGAAAAGGGCAGGTCCACCAGCGTTGTCAGAAAGGCTTTGCCCTTGAATTCATATTTGGCGATGCACCATGCCATGGTGACGCCAAAGACGAGATTGAGCGGCACCGAAATGGCCGCCACCAGCAGGGTGAGGCGGATGGCTGAAAGTGTGTCGGGCTCGCCAAGCGAGGTGAAATAATAGCCAGTTCCCTTCTTGAAGGCTTCCATGAACACCAGCGCCAGTGGCAGCAGCAGGAAGATAGCCAGGAAGATGAAGGAGATCGCCATCAACGTCCAGCGGGCAGGGCGTCTTTCGGTGGTGCTGAAATCGCTGGGCGGTGTTGCGCCTGTGGCGGATATGACAGGCTCAGCCATAGCGTTTGCGACTCCAGGATTGCAGCAAGTTGATGATCAGCAGCATGGTGAACGAGATGATGAGCATCACTGCTGCAATGGCGGTTGCTGCCGGATAATTATATTCTTCCAGGCGGATGATGATGAGCAGCGGTGCGATTTCTGAAATATTGGGCAGGTTGCCGGCAATGAAGATTACCGAGCCATATTCGCCAACGCCACGTGCAAAGGCCAGCGCAAAGCCGGTGGTGATGGCCGGTGCAAGGCCGGGAAACAATATGCGGGTGATGGTCTGGAAGCGTGTGGCGCCAAGGGTTGTGGCAGCCTCTTCGACCTCGCGATCAATCTCTTCCATGACCGGTTGTACGGTGCGCACGACAAAGGGCAGGCCGATAAATACCAGCGCCATGATAATGCCAAGCGGCGTATAGGCGACCTTGATGCCAAGTGGCGCCAGCAGAGCGCCCATCCAGCCATTGGGTGCATAAAGAGTGGTCAGCGCAATGCCTGCAACGGCAGTGGGCAGCGCAAAAGGCAGATCGACCATGGCATCGATTATGCGTTTGCCGGGAAAACGGTAGCGCACCAGAACCCAGGCAAGGATGGTGCCGAAAACCACATTGACCATGGCTGCCGCCAGAGCGGTGCCAAAACTGAGCTTTAGGGCATTGAGCGTGCGCGGGTCCGTGGCCTGCAGCCAGAACTGGGGCCAGCCAAGCGAGGCTGACCGCCAGGCAAGACCGGAAAGGGGGATAAGGATGATGAGGGTGAGCCAGGTCAGCGAAAGCCCAAGCGTCAACCCAAAGCCGGGAATGACGCTTGGCTGCTTGAAACGCCACCCTGCCTTGATGGATGCACTAGCCATTCTATCCCTTGATATTTAAAAGCGCGTCCTGCTTGGGCGCGCGAAGATTCCCGGTGATCAGGCCCTGTGTAGCGGGCGCTGTTGTGACTGAACGAAATATCTTGTCATGGGCAAAATGATAAGGTTGCGTATTCTTTGCGGGCGCAAAAACCGGGGAATTTATGCTCAAAAACACTATACTGGGGAAATTTTTCCCCTAATGGGGTCTGTGAAGGGCTTTTGAGCGAATTTTTATGCTCTTTGAGGAGAGGGTCCGTCGTAAAATAGACACTCGATAAGGCTGAAAATAGACGGTATCAATGGAGCGAAAACATCGCTATTCAACCAGAGGTAGATATGGCTATTTACTGGAAGAAATGATTGTGGCGTCAATAAATTGCGCAAAGGTGATGAACTGTGCAAAAGGGAAAAATTTGAAAAATTCAGTCGAATTTTAACTTTATTCGTTAAGTTAGCACCATGCGCAGTGTACTCAAGCACAAGACAGATAAGCAGGTGGCAGCGGGAAATGCGCTGTCACGCGCGCTATTGCTTGTGCTTTTGGCAGGCACAACACTGACAGTTGCACCACAACCAGCCAGCGCCTTTGAATTGTTTGGCATCAAGCTGTGGGGGACTTCCGACAGCCAGGAGACCGATATTGTCGATCCCATGCGCTATACCGTCACCATCAATGTGCCTGACGATTTTGATGAGTTGAAGAAAAGGCTGGAGGCAGCTTCCAGCCTGAAAAGCGGTGAGGAACGCCCCGTTTCAGGCTCGCTTGGTCTGATGTCGCGTGCCCGCGGTGACCGGGAGAGCCTGATTGCCGCCCTTTATGCCGATGCGCGTTATGAGGGCGTGGTTGAGGTTTTGATTGACGGGCGCTCCATTGATGAACTGCCGCCCGATACTGAATTTACGGATGCGCAACCGATTCCGGTGGTGGTTGAGGTGATGCCGGGTCCAAAATTTACCCTTGGCAATATCAGGCTTGAAGGCGACACAGCCGGGCTTGCCAGTGCCGATTTTGGCCTGATTTCAGGTGGGGAAGCCGGGTCTGGCGCAATCTTGAAGGCCGAGGCGCTGATTGTGCGGGCGCTGAAGGAAGAAGGGCGACCGCTGGCGGAAATTACCGATCGTGAAATTGTGGCCGATCATAACAGCACGACGCTGGATGTGAGTTTGACCGTAAAGGCAGGGCCGGTTGCCGGTTATGGCGAAACGACGGTGGCAGGCACGGAGCGGATGGACCCGGAATTCACCCGTTATATGGCTGGCCTGAAACGCGGGGCGCGCTATTCGCCTGAAGAGATGGATGCAGCACGTGAGCGGCTGCTTGGCCTGGAGGTTTTCAACAGTGTGACCTTGCGTGAAGCAGAAGCACTTGATGCCAATGGCGATATTCCCATCGGCATCAATGTTGCCGAGCGCAAGACACGCTATCTGGGCATTGGTGGTACGGTGTCGAATACCGACGGGTTGGGTATTGAAGGCTATTGGGGCCACCGCAACCTGTTTGGCCGGGCTGAAAAGCTGCGTGTCGAAGGCTCGATCAGCGGTATTGGCTCCAACGATATCAGCAAGCTGAATTATAATGCCGGGATCATGTTTGAAAAGCCGGGCGTGGTGGGGCCGGCTTCAAAATTCTTCAGCAGCCTGAAAGCCGTCTATGAGCATCCTGATGCCTATGACCGCTTCTCGGTAAAGGGCAGTGCAGGGCTTTCCTATCAGATCGGCAAATACACGACGGTTTCCGGGGAATTTTCGCTCGATTATTCAAAAATTACCGACCCGCTCAACAATGATACAAAAAATTATCTGATTGCCTCCACGCCTTTGCAATATGTCTATGACCGGCGCGACAATCTTCTTAACCCGACCAAGGGATACCGGCTGCTGGCCTTTGTCGAGCCAAGCTATGATACTCTCAATGCAAAAGCCTTTGTGAAGATAAAGGGCGAAGGTTCGGCCTATTATGCGCCAATGGACAGCAACCGCTTTGTGCTGGCCGGGCGGGTGGCTGCGGGCTCCATTTTGGGTGCTTCCCTTGCCGATATTCCGGCTGACCGGCGCTTTTATGCTGGCGGTGGCGGCTCGGTGCGCGGCTATTCCTATCAGGGTATCGGGCCGAAAGACCCGCTGGACAACAAGCCGACCGGCGGCCTTTCCTGGTTTGAGACTTCGGCTGAGTTGCGCATTGCGCTTACCGATACGATCGGTGTGGTGCCTTTTGTGGATGCGGCAACAGTATCGAACAAACAATTTCCTGAATTTTCGGACATCAAGGTGGGCGCTGGCATCGGTTTGCGCTATCTGACACCGTTCGGGCCGCTGCGGATAGATGCGGCGGTGCCGCTCAATCGGGAACGGGGCGATCCGCGCTATGGTATTTATGCGGGTATCGGACAGGCTTTCTGACATAAGCCAAGGCGACAGGCAAAGATTATGAAAATTGCAAAGCGGCTCTTGCGCATTGTGTTTTATGCAATGCTTGTCGTGATCGCCGGACTTGCGGGGGCAGTTGTGGTTTTGACCACGACCGAGCGAGGCCGCGACAATCTGGCCGGGCTTGTCTCTTCTCTTGCCTCTACTGCCGATTCAAAAGTGGCAATTCGCGGAATCGAAGGTATCTGGTCGGGTAATCTTAAAATTGCTGGAGTGGTGCTGGAGGACCGTGAAGGGCCATGGCTGGCGCTGCGGGATGTGGCGGTCGACTGGTCGCCTTTTTCGCTGATTTCACGCAATTTTTTAGCCGAGCGGGTTGCGGTAGGGCGTATTGAGGTCGCCCGTGCGCCGATTGCCGGGGAACAGGAAAAACCGAGTACAAGTGGCGGGTTTTCCTTGCCTGTGTCTGTCGATATTCGCCAGATCGACCTGCCACAGATCGTGCTTGGGCAGGCGCTGGCAGGGGCAGGAATTGCCGAGCTTGGCGCCAGGGGCCGGGTGCGGGCGGAACGCTCGCCGCTGGCGCTGGAAGCTGATCTTTCGGTGGCGCGCCGCGATGGCAGGCAAGGTCTGGTGTCGGCTCTGGTTCGCTTTTTGCCCAATCATAACCAGTTGGAGCTTGATGTGCGTGCGTCCGAACCGGCAGGCGGCATCATTGCCAATCTGCTGCAATTGCCGGATGCGCCTCCTGTGAACATATCCCTTTCCGGCAATGGACCGCTGGCCGACTGGGCCGGACATGGCACATTTTATGCCGGGGGCGAGTTGATTACTGAAATTTCGGGCAGCCACGCCTTTATCAATTCGGGCAATGGGGGCCAGGGCAGCCGGGTGGAATTGCGTGGCCAGGGCGACTTTGCCCGCTTTGTGCCAGCACAGTTTAATTCTCTTTTGGCAGGAAAGACACGCTTTGAGATTGCCGCAAGCATGGATGAAGCACGCGGGCTGACGATCGAGACGGCAACGGTTGATATGTCAGCCTTGAAAATTGTGGCGCAAGGCAGTGTCAATCCGGCGGGTGCAACCGATTTTTCGCTCGATTTCAGTTCTGTCGGTCCAACCGTGCCGCTGGGGCTTGGCAGTACAGAAAGCCCTCTCGACCTTGAATTGCGCGCAGGCTTTCTGCGCGCCTTTGGTGAGGGGCGCTCGCCCATGGTCGATATTGAGGTGCAGCTTGATCAGGTCGCCACCAATGATATGCGCGTCAACAATATTGTGCTGGCGCTGCATTCGGATGAATTTGACCTTGAAAAGCGCAGTGGCCCGATTTCAGGAACGGCAAGTGCCGACAGGATCGACTTTGACAATCCAACTGTTGCACCGCTGATTGCCGGTCATATCAGCGCGCTGGTGGAAGGCGATCTTTCCCAGGACACCATCACCATCTCAAAGGGCGAAATTGCCAGTGATGCGCTCAAAGGTGGTTTTGACGGCAATGTTTCGCTGGCTGACGGTTCGATTGAACTGAATGTGAAGGCCGATGTGGCGTCAAATGCTCTTCCGGCGGCAGCGCATCCGGCGCTTGGGGAGCGCGCCACGCTTATCCTCAATCTGGGCCGCGATGAAAATGGCAATGTCAATGCAGACAAGCTTGAGTTTTTATCAGGGCCATTGTCAGCAACAGGTAAGGCAAGCCTTGTGGATGGGAATGTTGCGGCGGAACTGAATGGGGCGCTGGCCGATATTGCACCTTTTGCCAGCAATGCCAGCGGGGCCATTGCCCTTGGCCTACGTGCTGACGGTTCATTGATCGCCCCTGATGTGGCGCTAACGGTCAGCAGCGACAGGCTGACTGTGGCTGAGCGTGAAATTACCGGGTTGAAACTGGATGCGACAGCCAG
The DNA here is from genome assembly GCF_042656785.1 of Aquamicrobium segne. Classification (NCBI taxonomy): domain Bacteria; kingdom Pseudomonadati; phylum Pseudomonadota; class Alphaproteobacteria; order Hyphomicrobiales; family Phyllobacteriaceae; genus Aquamicrobium; species Aquamicrobium segne. The sequence continues at coordinate 97,985 of NZ_JBHSLL010000059.1, read as the reverse complement.
AGCCGATATGGCCAGTCCGGCTGCTGATGTGACGCTGGCGGGCAATGTTGCAGGCGAGGTTTTGCAGGGCAAGGTGACGCTGAAGACGGAAGGTGGCCAAAGCCGTATCGATGATCTGACCATCTTGCTTGGGCCAAACCGCATTGATGGCGATCTGGTGCTCGATGAAGCCTTCCTGCCGGAAGGCCGGATCGGTTTTGAACTGCCCGATCTGGGGCCGTTGGCGGCGCTGGCGCTGGAAAAACTGGAAGGCGCGCTGAATGGCAGCATTACTTTCACCAAACCGGATGGCGTGCCGCAAATGGAGGTGAAGGCGGCAACGCAGCACCTGGTGCGCGATGATCTGAGTGCACAAAATGTGACTGTCGATGCGCTGATTGCCAATTATGCGCAAGTGCCGGCAATTTCAGGTTCTATTCAGGCCGATGGTGTGACCGCCAGTGGTACGGCCATTACCGGCATTGCTGTTGATCTGAAACAGGATGGTGAATGGACCGCATTTTCAGGCGGGGCTACGGTCAAGGATATTCCGGCCAATGCCGGCGGGCGGGTCAAGGTCGCACAAGGTGTGACAACGCTTGAGTTGCAGTCGGGGCAGGCCACATTCCAGGGGGTGCGGGCAGCCATTGCCGAGCCTTCGGTAATTGAAGTCAAGGATGGCCGCACTGTTTTGGAAAGACTGGTGATCGGCCTTGGCAATGGCCGTATTGTCGTATCGGGTGCGATTGCTGATGCGCTCGATATCAAGGCCGATCTCAATGCCGTGCCGGTCTCGCTTGCCAATAATTTTGTTGCTGATCTGGAGGCTTCGGGCGCTATTTCCGGCATGGTGACTGTGAGTGGGCCAGTTTCCGCGCCCATGGTGAAATATGACCTGAAGGCCAGCGATCTTGCCGCAGCCCAGACCCGCAATGCGGGCCTTGGCGGGGTGGGGATTATCTCGTCGGGCAATTTTGCCAATAACCGGCTTGAATTTACCTCAACCATTTCGGAAGGCTCAGGGCTGAAGCTGCAAGGTGGCGGTACGGTTGGCATGCAAGGCGCGCCTGATCTTGCGCTCAATTTCAATGGTGATCTGCCATTTGCCATTGCCAACCGCATGATTGCCGAACAGGGCATGTCGATGAATGGCACGGCGACCATTGCCGTTCAGGTGCGCGGACCGGCAAGTTCACCGGCCATCAGCGGCACGATCCGCTCCAGTGGCGGGCGCTTTCTTGCTGCACAGGCCGGGCTTGCTGTCAATGATATCGCCCTTGATATTTCCATGGGCAACAATGTGGCGACCATCAATCAGTTTACCGGAAAACTGTCATCGGGCGGCACATTGACGGTTGGTGGCACGGTCGGCACCGATGTCAATTCCGGCTTTCCGGCGGATCTCACTATCGGGCTGGCCGATGGCCGCTATACGGATGGCCATCTGGTCACGGCCAATCTGGGGGGAGATCTGAGTATCAAGGGTCCGCTTGCACAGGCCCCTGTATTGACTGGCGCCATCAATCTGGGACGTACGGTGATTACCGTGCCGACCCAGTTGCCGACCTCGCTGTCGGAACTGAATGTACAGCATAAAAATGCGCCGGAGGCCGTGCTGCGCCAGGATCAGGCGCTGTATCCGTCAGGTCATGGCAGCACCAGCAGTTCAAACAGCGCCATGACACTTGATCTGAGCGTCAATGCGCCCAATTCGATTTTTGTGCAGGGCCGGGGGGTGGATGCCGAGCTTGGCGGCAATATCCGGCTGACCGGATCGGCAAGTGCGCCAGAGGCGGTGGGTGATTTCAAGCTGCAGCGCGGGCGGTTGGAAATTCTTGGCAAGCGGCTTAATTTCACGCAAGGAACGCTGACATTTTCCGGCTCCACCATTCCCTATCTTAATCTGGTGGCGACAACGACTGCTTCAGATGCAACGGTCAATATCAGCGTGACCGGGGAAGCCACCAATCCGAAATTCGTGTTCTCGTCGGTTCCGGCATTGCCCGAAGATGAGGTGCTGGCACGGCTGATCTTTGGCCGCTCAATGTCCAACCTGTCGCCGTTGCAGATTGCGCAGCTTGCTGAAGCTGCCGCGCAACTGGCCGGAGTTGGCGGCTCAACCTCGTTGTTGCAGAATCTGCGCAATGCAATCCGTGTGGATGATCTTGATGTCATTACCGATGAACAGGGCGGAACTTCGGTGCAGGCTGGCAAATATTTGAATGATCGCACCTATGTGACGATCCAGAAGGGTGAAAAGCCGGGTTCGGGCAAGGCGCGCATTGATCTGGATGTCGGGCGCGGCATCAAGCTGCGTGGCGAGGCAACTGACGCTGGCGAAGCCCGCGGCGGTATTTTTTACGAGAAAGAATATTAAATATTAATCAATAAATGTGGCGGGTTTTATAAGCGGCCGCAGCTTTGCATCTGCTGGGCATAGCGCCGCGCCATGGCATCCGTTTCCTTAGCATAATTGCGAATGCCGGAATTGTTCTTGTAAGTGCCGCGCTTATAGCCGTTCCAGCCGGAATAATAGGCAAGGTAGAGATTGTAAGTGTCGTTGCGGGCAATGCCCAGCGTATCGGCACTTTTGGCGTGATACCAGCCAACAAAATCAATCGCATCGGAAAATGAACTGCGCCGTGCTGCAAAATTGCCGGTCTCCGCCCGATATTGCGCCCAGGTGCCTTCAAGCGCCTGCGAATAACCGGCGGCAGTGGAGGGCCGCTTCCATGGAACGAAGCCGAAAAGCTTGCTGCGTGGAGGCCGGGCATTGGCCTTGAAGCCGGATTCCTTGCGTATAGTGGCCATTAGAATGGGTGCGGGGATGGCGTGTTTTGCCTGTGCGCGTTTGGCGGCAGCATGCCAATTGTTGACCCAGCCGTCGCGCTGGTCAAACACCGCGCAGGCATTGTTGATCTGGGTCGGAGGGCTTGCGCAGGCCGAAAGGGCCAAGAGTGCGGCCACAGGTAAAATTCGTTTCAAATGATACGCAGACATGCAGGCAGGTTTAGGGGCAAATCATAAAGGGAGTGTTGATAAGATATTAACGGTTGTGCCGTGAGCGGAGCGGTCATGCATGGAGTTATTGCAGAAGAAATATGAGTATAAAATTCAGGTTTACTGTTATTTTTCAATAGCCTGATCAAAATTGACCAATTGATAAAACAAAAAGATGTGCTAACCTTCCTCAAAATATAAATAATAAATATAGGGGAATGGGAATGGCGTCAGGTCATTTCAAACAGGGCATTGCCGCCGGTCGGTTGCCGATGCAAGCCTATGCAAAAAATTTTTCCGATCTTCAGCCGCCGCTGGACCGGCATGAGGCGCTGGTTGAGGCGGATCGCTGTTATTTCTGCTATGATGCGCCCTGTATGACGGCGTGTCCGACCTCCATCGATGTGCCGATGTTTATCCGCCAGATTGCCACCGGCAATGCGGTCGGCGCGGCCAAGACCATTTTTGATCAAAACATATTGGGCGGCATGTGCGCCCGTGTGTGCCCGACCGAAACGCTGTGTGAAGAGGCTTGCGTGCGTGAAGAAGCCGAAGGCAAGCCGGTGCAGATCGGTCGCTTGCAGCGCTATGCCACTGATGTGGCGATGGCTGAAAACAAGCAGTTTTATGAGCGTGCCGCACCAACCGGCAAGACGATTGCCGTCGTTGGTGCGGGGCCGGCAGGGCTTGCCTGCGCGCACCGTCTGGCGCTTCATGGGCATGAGGTTACCGTTTATGAGGCGCGCCCCAAGGCCGGTGGTCTTAATGAATATGGCATTGCCGCCTATAAGAGCACGGATGATTTTGCCCGTGCCGAGGTGGATTATGTCATGGCCATTGGCGGTATCGAGATCAGGAATGACATGGTGCTGGGCGACAATTTTCAGCTTGCTGATCTGGTTCGCCGCCATGACGCCGTGTTTCTGGGCATGGGACTTGGCGGCATCAATGCGCTGCATGCCAAGGGTGAGGAAGCGCACGGTGTCGAAAACGCTGTCGATTTCATCGCCACATTACGGCAGGCTTCCGATCTGGCCGCGCTGCCGGTGGGGCGCCGTGTCATTGTCATTGGCGGGGGTATGACGGCAATTGATGCTGCCGTGCAGTCAAGGCTGCTGGGCGCGGAGGAGGTGACGATCTGCTACCGGCGCGGCAAGCAAGACATGAATGCCTCACTTTATGAGCAGGATCTGGCGGCTGCCAATGGCGTTAACATCCGCCACTGGCTCCAGCCGCGCCGGGTGATTGCCGAAAGGGGCAAGGTCACAGCTCTGGAACTGGAATATACCGCGATGGAAGGCGGGAAACTGACCGGCACCGGCGAATTGCTGACCTTGGCTGCCGATCAGATTTTCAAGGCGATTGGTCAGAGTTTTTCTGCTGCCGGCCTGAATGGTTCGGGTGACAGCATTGAGCTTGAGAAAGGGCGCATCAGGATAGATGAGGAGGGCAAAACCAGCATGGCCAAGGTCTGGGCCGGTGGTGATTGCATCCATGGCGGCGATGATTTGACGGTCACGTCAGTGGCACAGGGGCGCGATGCGGCTGAAAGCATTCACCGGGCGCTGACCTCGAATGGGAGGGTATGAGCATGGCTGATCTGCGCAGTAATTTTATCGGCATCAAATCGCCAAATCCGTTCTGGCTGGCCTCTGCTTCGCCAACCGATAAAGCCTATAATGTCGAGCGCGCCTTTGAAGCTGGCTGGGGTGGCGTGGTGTGGAAGACGCTGGGTTCTGAAGGGCCGCCGGTGGTCAATGTCAACGGGCCGCGTTATGGCGCGATCTGGGGTGCGGACCGGCGATTGCTTGGTCTTAACAATATCGAACTGATTACGGATCGCGATTTGCAGACCAATTTGCGTGAAATGAAGCAGGTCAAGATGCGATGGCCGGATCGGGCGCTGGTGGCCTCGATCATGGTGCCTTGCGTTGAAGAGGAATGGAAGGCGATCCTGCCGCTGGTTGAAGAAACCGGTGCAGACGGCATTGAGCTTAATTTTGGCTGCCCGCATGGCATGAGTGAGCGCGGCATGGGTGCAGCCGTTGGTCAGGTGCCCGAATATATTGAAATGGTGGTGCGCTGGTGCAAGCAATATACGCGCATGCCGGTTATCACCAAGCTGACGCCCAATATTACTGATATTCGCCATCCGGCACGGGCGGCACATGCTGGCGGTACCGATGCCGTGTCGCTGATCAACACCATCAATTCGATCACTTCGGTTGATCTGGACAGTTTTTCGCCTGAACCATCGATTGACGGCAAGGGCAGCCATGGCGGCTATTGTGGCCCGGCGGTCAAGCCGATTGCGCTGAACATGGTGGCGGAAATTGCCCGCGATCCTGAAACGCAAGGCTTGCCGATTTCAGGCATTGGCGGGGTCACGACATGGCGTGATGCGGCTGAATTCCTGGCGCTGGGGGCTGGCAATGTGCAGGTGTGCACGGCTGCCATGACCTATGGTTTCAAGGTTGTGCAGGAAATGATTGCCGGTCTGGAAGGCTGGATGGATGAAAAGGGGCATCGCAGGCTTGATGATATTATCGGGCGCGCCACACCCAATGTCACCGACTGGAAATATCTCAATCTCAATTACATCGCCAAGGCGCGCATCGATCAGGAGCTTTGCATCAAATGCGGGCGCTGCTACATTGCCTGTGAGGATACCTCCCATCAGGCAATCACCGCAATGGTGGATGGGGTGCGCCATTTCCAGGTTCTGGAAGAGGAATGCGTCGGCTGCAATCTGTGCGTCAATGTCTGCCCGGTGGCAGGCTGTATTACTATGGAGCCGCTGGCTGTGGGAGAAGTGGATCAGCGCACGGGTCAGCCCGTATTGCCTGACTATGCCAACTGGACGACGCATCCAAACAACCCGTCGGCGCGTGTGGCGGCTGAATAAGTCTTGTCAGCAGCACGGATTTTGCGTCAGGTTCCCGGCTGGCTCAATCGTCTGGACCAGTCATTTGTGGCCGGTGGAGCGCGAAGCGGTCGGGTCATTTCGGCTAGAGTATTTTGCAGTCAGACGGAATCGTCTGACGTCGCAACAATGCGGCTAAAAAAGAAGCTGGAGCAGCGGAAGCTGCGTTCGTTAGAACGCCCGTTGCTCTAGTAATGGCTTGACCGTTCAAAGAGCGGCGCTAACGATTGTTTGTCGGGGCCGGTTGTGTGGCATGAACTGCTTGCATGGATGGAGCATTGGCCACAAAAAATCAGCCCTCAGGAGGTTTGCTCATGTCCAACAGGCTTAAAGTTACACCTAACGACCTTTCTGCATTCTGGATGCCGTTCACGGCAAACAGGCAGTTCAAGCAGGCGCCGCGTATGCTGGTTTCTGCAAAAGACATGCATTACACATCATCTGACGGTCGCAAGATCATGGACGGCACAGCCGGGCTATGGTGTGTGAATGCGGGTCATTGCCGCCCTAAAATTACCGAGGCGATCCAGAATCAGGCGGCTGAACTCGATTATGCGCCTGCCTTCCAGATGGGGCACCCTATTGCGTTTGAACTGGCCAACAGGCTGGTCGATATTGCGCCCAAGGGCATGGATCATGTTTTCTTCACCAATTCCGGCTCCGAATCGGTGGAAACGTCGCTGAAAATGGCGCTTGCCTACCACCGTGCGCGTGGTGAGGGTTCGCGTACCCGTCTCATTGGCCGTGAGCGCGGCTATCATGGCGTCAATTTCGGCGGTATCTCGGTTGGCGGTATTGTCTCCAACCGCAAGATGTTTGGCACGCTGCTGTCGGGCGTTGACCACATGCCACACACCCATCTGCCGGAGAAAAACACCTTTACCAGAGGTGTGCCTGAGCATGGCGCTGAACTGGCCGATGAGTTGGAGCGCATCGTCACCTTGCATGATGCCTCGACCATTGCTGCGGTGATTGTGGAGCCGGTGGCCGGTTCAACCGGTGTGCTTATTCCACCAAAAGGCTATCTCCAGCGCCTGCGTGCAATCTGCGACAAGCACGGTATTTTGTTGATCTTCGATGAGGTCATTACCGGCTTTGGGCGTCTTGGTACGCCGTTTGCTGCCGATTATTTTGGCGTGATCCCCGATATTATGGTGACAGCCAAGGGTGTTTCCAACGGTGTGATCCCCATGGGTGCGGTGTTTGTGAAGAAGGAAATCCATGATGCCTTCATGAACGGACCCGAGCATATGATCGAGTTCTTCCATGGTTATACCTATTCGGGCAATCCGATTGCTTCGGCAGCAGCTTTAGCCACGCTGGAGACCTATAAGGATGAAGGGCTTTTGACCCGCGGTGAGGAGCTTGCACCCTATTGGGAAGATGCGCTGCATTCGCTTAAAGACGAGCCACATGTCATTGATATTCGCAATATCGGTCTGGTCGGGGCCATTGAACTGGAGCCGATTGCAGGCGCTCCCGCCAAGCGCGCCTTCCAGGCTTTTGTGAAAGCCTTTGAGCGTGGTGCACTGATCCGTACCACCGGCGATATTATTGCGCTGTCACCGCCGTTGATCATCTCCAGGGGCCAGATTGATGAACTGATTGATCATGTGCGTGAAGTGTTGAGAATGGTCGATTAAGCGGCCACGCGACAAGGGGTGAGGTGCAGTGTCAAGGGAACGCGCTGCACCTTGCCTTGCGACGATTGCAGACAAAATGAGAGGGAACAAAATGGCCGCCTCGGGCGAAAATCTGCGAATCAATCCAGATCGTTTGTGGGATTCGCTAATGGAGATGGCGAAGATCGGCCCTGGCATTGCCGGTGGCAATAATCGCCAGACATTGACGGATGCCGACAATGAGGCCCGCCATTTGTTCCGGCGCTGGTGCGAGGCTGCCGGACTGGAGATGGGCGTTGACCGCATGGGCACGATGTTCATGACGCGGGCGGGCACCGACCCGGATGCCTTGCCAGTCTATATCGGTTCTCATCTGGATACCCAGCCGACCGGGGGCAAGTTTGACGGCGTGCTGGGTGTTCTGGCCGGGCTGGAGATTGTGCGCTCGCTCAATGATCTCAACATCGCCACCAGGCACCCGATTGTCATTGCCAACTGGACCAATGAGGAAGGGGCGCGCTTTGCACCGGCCATGCTGGCATCGGGTGTGTTTGCAGGGGTTCTTGACCTTGATTACGCTTATGGCCGCACCGATTCTGAAGGCAGGCGCTTCGGGGATGAATTGGCGCGCATTGGCTGGGTTGGCGAAGAAGATGTTGGGGCGCGCAAGATGCACGCCTATTTTGAATATCACATTGAACAAGGGCCGATTCTGGAAGCTGAAAACAGGCAGATCGGAGTGGTCACCCATGGTCAGGGGCTGTGGTGGCTGGAATTTACACTGACCGGCAAGGAAGCCCATACAGGTTCAACACCGATGCCCATGCGGGTCAATGCCGGGCTGGCGATGGCGCGTATTTTTGAAATGGTGCAAACAACGGCAATGGAAAACCAGCCGGGTGCGGTGGGCGGTGTCGGGCAGGTCGCATTTTTTCCCAATTCGCGCAATGTGCTGCCCGGAAAAGTGGTGTTTACCGTTGATATCCGCTCGCCCGACCAGACAAAACTTAATGGAATGCGGACACGGATCGAGGCGCAGGCAGCAAAAATTGCGGAAGAACTTGGTGTTGGCTGTGCGGTTGAGGTTGTCGGCCATTTTGACCCGGTCACTTTTGCCCCGGAACTGGTTGAAAGGGTGCGTGCTTCGGCTGAAAAGCTCGGCTATTCGCATATGGACATTATTTCGGGGGCAGGCCACGATGCCTGCTGGGCGGCAAAAATTGCACCTGCAACAATGATCATGTGCCCTTGCGTGGACGGGCTGTCGCATAATGAGGCCGAGGATATTTCAAAGGAATGGGCCATGGCCGGGGCCAATGTCTTGCTACATGCCGTTATCGAGACGGCGGAGATCGCCAAATGAGGTGATTGGCTTACAAGAAATGTTTCAAGCTGCTCGATAAAGAAGCGGCGGAACCAAGGGGAACAAGATGACCAAAGTCATTAAGAACGGCACCATTGTGACCGCCGACCGCACGTGGAAAGCCGATGTGCTGATCCGGGCAGGCCAGATCATGGCTATCGGACAGAATTTGCAGGGCGATGAGGAGTTTGACGCCAGCGGCTGCTATGTGATGCCGGGCGGCATTGATCCGCATACCCATCTCGAAATGCCTTTCATGGGCACTTATTCCTCCGATGATTTTGAAAGCGGCACCCGTGCGGCACTTGCTGGCGGCACGACGATGGTGGTGGATTTTTGCCTGCCAGCCCCCCAGCAATCGCTGCTTGAAGCCTTGCAGATGTGGGACAACAAGACCGCAAAAGCTGCCTGTGATTTTTCCTTCCATATGGCCATCACCTGGTGGGGCAAACAGGTGTTTGAGGAAATGGCGCAAGTGGTGGACAAGGGCATCCCCTCATTCAAGCATTTTATGGCCTATAAGGGCGCGCTGATGGTCGATGATGACGAGCTGTATGCTTCGTTCCAGCGTTGCGCTGCGCTTGGTGCACTGCCACTGGTTCATGCCGAAAATGGCGATGTGGTGGCTGCCCTTTCGCAAAAACTGCTGGAAGCTGGCAATAATGGACCGGAGGCCCATGCCTATTCGCGCCCGCCGGAAGTGGAGGGGGAAGCCACCAACCGCGCCATCATGATTGCCGATATGGCGGGCGTGCCGCTTTATGTGGTGCATGTGTCTTGCGAGCAAAGCCATGAGGCGATCCGGCGAGCACGCCAGAAGGGGATGCGGGTTTATGGCGAGCCGCTGATCCAGCATCTGACACTGGATGAAAGCGAATATTTCAATGCGGACTGGGACCATGCGGCGCGCCGGGTGATGAGCCCGCCTTTCCGCAACAGGCAGCATCAGGGCTCTTTGTGGGCCGGTTTGCAGGCCGGTTCACTGCAGGTGGTGGCAACCGACCATTGCGCCTTCACCACGGATCAGAAGCGTTACGGGGTTGGTGATTTTACCAAAATTCCCAATGGCACGGGCGGTCTGGAGGACCGGATGCCGGTGTTGTGGACAAAAGGCGTCAATACCGGGCGGCTGACTATGAATGAGTTTGTGGCGGCAAGTTCGACCAATATCGCTAAAATTCTCAACATGTACCCGAAAAAGGGGGCGATTGTGGAAGGAGCCGATGCTGATATCGTGGTGTGGGACCCGAAGCGCAGCAAGGTCATTTCTGCCAGCCGCCAGCAATCGGTCATTGATTACAATGTCTTTGAAGGGATGGAGGTGACCGGCCTGCCGCGCTTTGTTTTCTCACGTGGAGAACTTGTGGTTGAAGAAAGCAATATGAAGACAAGGCCGGGACATGGGCGGTTTGTGGCGCGTGAGGCCAATCCTGCGCCCAACCGGGCGTTGTCGATATGGAAGGAGATCAGTGCTCCGCGCCGCATTGAGCGCAGCGGCATTCCCGCGAGCGGAGTTTAAGGTGCATGGCAGGCATAAAATGCAATTGATGAAAGGCTTGAAGTCTATGGATGTGAGCGCCAGCTACAAGCCTGCCCCGGCAATTCCGGCTTGCGATGGCAGGCTTGCCAATGTGGTTGAAGCCAACAGGCTTGGCCTGACATTCCAGACCAATGACGGGCCGGTACAGGCGCTCAGCAATGTGGATCTGACCATCGGCAAGGGGGAGTTCGTGTCCTTTATCGGCCCTTCGGGCTGTGGCAAGACCACCTTGTTGCGGGTGATTGCCGATCTGGAAAAACCGACCGCCGGCACGATAACAATCAATGGCATGACGCCTGAGCAGGCGCGCCAGAAACGTGCTTATGGCTATGTGTTTCAGGCTGCCGCATTGCTTCCGTGGCGCACCATTGCCGATAATGTGGCGCTGCCGCTGGAGATTATGGGGCTTGCCCGGCAGGAGCGGGCCGAACGGATTGCGCGCACGCTCGAACTGGTCAATCTGGCCGGTTTTGAAAAAAAATATCCCTGGCAATTGTCGGGCGGGATGCAGCAGCGGGCCTCCATTGCCCGCGCATTGGCTTTTGATGCCGATCTTCTGCTGATGGATGAGCCGTTTGGCGCACTCGACGAGATTGTGCGTGATCACCTCAATCAGCAGCTTCTGGAGCTTTGGGCGCGCACCAACAAGACGATCTGTTTTGTCACGCACTCCATTCCTGAAGCGGTTTATCTGTCGAGCCGCATTGTGGTGATGTCGCCGCGTCCGGGCCGCGTAACCGATGTGATCGAGACCAATCTGCCGCGTGAACGGCCGCTTGATATTCGTGAGACGCCGGAATTTTTGAGCCTTGCCGCACGGGTGCGCGAGGGCTTGAAGGCTGGCCACAGCTATGAGGATTGAAGGCTGATATGGACAGTTTTCGATCCAAAATCATTCCGGTCACCACCTTGCTTACCCTTCTGGTGATTGGCTGGTACGCTTTTGCGGTGGCATTGAACGGGCCGTTTCAGCGCGACCTCGACCGCCGTGCGGGCGAAATGCCGGGCCAGCTTGAGTTTTTGATGCGCACATGGTCGCAACCGAAGCCGACCTTGCCCGCTCCGCATCAGGTGGCGCAGAATTTTTACAAGGCAACTGTCACGGTCAAGCCGTGGAGCAATCGCAGCCTCATCTACCATTCATGGGTGACACTTTCTTCCACCTTTGTCGGCTTCGTCTTTGGGGCGGGGCTGGGCATATTGATTGCGGTTGGTATCGTGCATTTTACCTCGCTTGACCGCAGCCTGATGCCATGGATCATCACCTCGCAGACCATTCCCATTTTAGCGATTGCGCCAATGGTGGTGGTGGTCTTTGCCTCGATCGGTATTACCGGCCTGTTTCCAAAGGCGTTGATCTCAACCTATCTGTCATTCTTTCCGGTTGCAGTGGGCATGGTGAAAGGCTTGCGTTCGCCAGAAATGATGCATCTGGATCTGATGCGCACATATAATGCCACACAACCGCAAATATTCTGGAAGCTCAGGGTGCCTGCCTCGCTGCCATTTTTATTTGCATCCATGAAAGTGGCAGTGGCAGCCAGTCTTGTGGGGGCCATTGTTGCTGAACTGCCAACCGGGGCTTCTGCCGGTATTGGCGCAAAATTGCTCAATGGGGCCTATTACAGCCAGACCATCGATATATGGGCGGCATTGGTGGCAGGCTCGCTGGTTGCTGTCTTGCTGGTGGCGGCGGTGGGACTGGCAGGGCGGATCACCGACCATGCCATGGGCGGGAGGCCAGCATGAGGGGCACGCTTTCCTGGCAGATTATGCTTGTGGCTCTGGCGGTTCTTGCAGGCATCATTGCGCATATGACGGCAGCAAATGGCGGCCCTGCCAATATAGGAACAGCTTTGGGGCTGCTTGCCGTGTCGGCTGCTGCTGCCTGGGCGTTGAACCGGCAGGCATTGGCAAAGGCCTGCATCCTGTTTATCGGAGCGCATGGCACAGCATGGCTGCTTTTGTCGGGTGTTTCGGGCCATGAAGGGCAGGCGGGAGCTTCGTTTTATCTGGCGCTTGGCGCTGCATGGCTGCTGGCGTGGCGCTGTGTAACGGTTTTGTCCCTGATGAAGCCTGTCTCATTGGTGGCACGGCGGGCGCTTGGCCTGATCATTCCGCTGATTTTTGGCGCCTGGGTGCTGATCTTGTGGGAGGCAATTGTGCGCGGTGCGGGCATTCCCTTCCTGCTGTTGCCGCCGCCCAGCGCCATTGCAGACCGGATTGCCGCTTCCAGTTCTGTTCTGGCTGCCGATTTCAAGCAAACCGTGCTGAAAGCGGTGCTGGCCGGTTATGTCATGGGCTGTGGTGCGGGCTTTGTTGCCGCCATTGCCGCCGACCGTTTTGTCTTTTTGCGGCGCGGTCTGTTGCCGATCGGCAATATGGCGGCTGCCCTGCCGATTATTGGTGTTGCGCCCATCATGGTCATGTGGTTCGGCTTTGACTGGCCCTCCAAGGCCGCGGTTGTGGTCATCATGACCTTTTTTCCCATGCTGGTGAATACGGTGGCCGGACTGTCTGCCTCCGGCCATATGGAGCGCGACCTGATGCGCACCTATGCTTCCGGCTATTGGCCAACGCTTTTCAAATTGCGCCTGCCGGCAGCCATGCCTTTCATTTTCAATGCGCTGAAAATCAACTCCACGCTGGCGCTGATCGGCGCCATTGTTGCCGAGTTTTTCGGCACGCCGGTGGTTGGCATGGGTTTTCGTATTTCCACCGAAGTGGGGCGCATGAATATCGACATGGTGTGGGCGGAAATTACGATGGCGGCTTTGGCTGGCACATTGTTTTATGGAGCGTTGGCGCTGGTAGAGCGCACTGTCACATTTTGGCATCCGTCTATCCGTGGTGGCTAGGCGGCACTTTCAGAGGGATAAGAACAATGAAAAAAATACTCGTATCAAGAATACTCGTATCATTGCTGGCGGGAGCCATGTCTTTCGCCGCTGCACAGGCCATGGCTGCCGACAAGGTGGTGCTGCAACTCAAATGGGTGGCGCAAGGCCAGTTTGCCGGTTATTTCACGGCCAAGGAACAGGGCTTTTATGAAGAGGAAGGGCTTGATGTCGAGATCAGGAATGGCGGGCCTGATATTGCGCCTGAACAGGTGATTGCCGGTGGCGGCGCCGATGTGATCGTGACCTGGATGGCGGCAGGGCTGGCGGCGCGTGACAAGGGGGTCAATATCGTCAACATCGCCCAGCCCTTTGCCAAATCCGGCTTGCAACTGATCTGCCCCAAGGACGGGCCGGTGCAGACCGAGGCTGATTTTACCGGTCACACATTGGGGGTCTGGTTCTTTGGCAATGAATATCCTTTCTATGCCTGGATGCACAAGCTTGGACTGGCAACCGAAGGCGGGGCTGACGGGGTGACGGTGTTGAAGCAGAGTTTTGACGTGCAGCCGCTGATTCAAAAACAGGCCGACTGCATTTCAGTCATGACCTATAATGAATATTGGCAGGCGATTGACGCCGGGTTCAAACCGGAAGATCTGATTGTCTTCAACTATACGGAACTGGGCAATGATCTTCTTGAAGACGGGCTTTATGTCATGGAAGACAAGCTCAAAGATCCGGCCTTTGAGGACAAGATGGTGCGCTTTGTGCGTGCGTCGATGAAGGGCTGGCAATATGCCGTGGAGAACCCGGAAGATGCCGCTGAAGCGGTGATGGAGGCGGGCGGTCAGGATGAAAACCATCAGCAGCGCATGGTGGGCGAAGTGGCCAAGCTGATTGGCGACGGCAAGCTTGATCTGGTTGTTTATGAGCGCACCGCCAAGGCGCTGCTTGACCAGAAGATCATCACCAAGGAGCCGGAAGGCGCTTATACAACTGCCATTACCGACAAGGCGCTGTAATCAGGCGGTTGCTTGTCAACAAAACAGGAAAAAGGGGCGGGCGCGGGCTACGGCCCCTTTTTTATTGCCCGGAGTATGATCTTAGAAAAGTTGCAGACTTTTCGGATAAGATCATGCGTATAAGCAAAAATTTAGCGCTTTTCGCGAATGTCGCTCAGCGTACGGGTCGGGGTGATGGCTTCCGGGTCCAGCTTGATCTCGATAATGGCTGGTTTGCCGCTGGCGCGCGCACGCTCAAAGGCGGGTGCGAATTGCTCCGTTGTCTCCACCACCTCGCCATGGCCGCCAAAGGCACGGGCATAGGCGGCAAAATCCGGATTTTTCAGGCCGGTACCGCAGACCCGCCCCGGATAGTCGCGCTCCTGGTGCATACGGATGGTGCCATAAATGCCATTGTTGAGGATGACGACAATGATGGGCAGGTCATATTGCACGGCGGTTGCAAATTCCTGACCGTGCATGAGGAAGTCGCCGTCACCTGCCCAGACAATCACTTCGCGGTCACGAAACACGCTTTTTGCGCCCACACCGGCTGGCAGGCCATAGCCCATTGAGCCGGAGGTTGGCGCCCCTTGGGTATTGTAGCGGCGGAAGCGATGGAAGCGGTGCATCCAGGTGGCGAAATTTCCGGCGCCATTGCAGATGATGGCATCTTGCGGCAGCACGTTTTCCAGATAATTCATGATCGGCCCCATCAAAACCGGACCGGGGCCGGTTTCAGGCGGTGTTGACCAGGCCAGATAATCAGCATGCCGCTGCCTTGTCTCATCTGACCAGACGGGGGCCGACTGCGGCTTGCGCTCGGCAAAGGCTTTGACAAAGGCGGCAGGTGAAGCGTTGATGGCCAGTGTGGGGCGATAGACGCGGCCCAGTTCATTGGCATCGACATGGACATGCACCAGTTTCTGGTCGGGGTAGGGGCTTTTCAGCAGCGTATAATCTGATGATGGCATTTCGCCAAAGCGCCCGCCAATCAGCAAAACAAGATCGGCATCCTTGATGGCGCTCGCCAGTTTTGGATTAAGGCCAATACCGACATCACCGGCATAGTTTTCATGCAGATGGTCAAACAGCATCTGGCGGCGGAAGGAAACACCGACTGGAAGCGCCCAGTTTTCAGCAATTTTCTGCATCCGGGCAACGGAATCTTCGCTCCAGCGGGTGCCGCCCAGAATGACAAAGGGACGTTTTGCGTCTCCAAGGAGTTTTTCCAATTCGTCAATTTCTGTACTGCCGGGACTGGTTTCAACCGGGGTAAAGGGCAGGGCGGCAGGCGCATCCACCATGCTGACCAGCATGTCTTCAGGCAACGAGACGATTACGGGACCGGGGCGGCCTGATGTCGCCACGGCAAAGGCGCGGGTGACCAGTTCGGGAATGCGGGCCGCATCGTCGATTTCGACCACCCATTTGGCGATATCACCGAAGAAGGCGTGATAATCGACTTCCTGAAAGGCCTCGCGATATTTGGCATGGGCGGCAATCTGGCCGATGAACAAGATCATGGGAACAGAATCCTGCATGGCGATGTGAATGCCGGCCGACGCATTGGTGGCGCCGGGGCCGCGGGTGACAAAGCAGATGCCGGGCCTGCCGGTGAGGCGACCCTGACAATCGGCCATCATGGCGGCACCGCCTTCCTGACGGCAGACAATGGTGTCGATTTTGGAATCATGCAGTGCGTCAAGCACGGCCAGATAAGATTCACCCGGCACGCAGAAGATGCGCTCGACGGCATTGGCCTCCAGCGCTTCGACAATCAATTGCCCACCGGTTTTCATGGCTGCTCCTGCTTCCATAGACTTGACGTGTTGATGAAGTGGTAGCAATCCGGCTCGGTCCTGTCACGCTTTGTGTTGATGACTGCGGCAAGGTTGCTCAAACGGGATGATTTGGCTTTTTCGGTGCGGCGCAAATCCTGTCCAGCCATAGGCCAAAATCATCCATGATTTGGGTGCGGTTGATCTCATGCAAGCTTTCATGGCGGTTTTTGCCATGAATGATGCAGGTGACATCTTCAAAGCCCATCATGCAAAAACGCTTGCCAAGCTGGCGCACAGCCTTGCCGCCATTGGTGGCGGGGTCTTGTGCACCGCCGAGCAGATGAATGGGCAGGTCTTTGCGGATGTGTGAGAAATTTTTGTTCTGTGCGCCGGTCTGACTTAAACTCAACAGGTCAAACCACAGGCTGACCGAACCATTCCAGCCGCAGAGTGGGTCAGAAATATAAGCGTCCACTTGCGCTGTATCGCGCGATAGCCAGTCAAAGGGGCTACGATGATGGGAAAAAGATTTTGCCCATGCCTGAAAGGTGAGCTTTGGTAAAAAATGTGAGGGCACATCTGAGCCGAGGCGAAAGCGTTCCCATAGCAAAATTGCGCGGGCCGCAAACAGGGCCGGGCCAGACTGGAAATTCGCGTTCCAGATGGCCAGCGCATGAATGCGGGATGGGTGGTTCAGAAGATGATTGAGCGCAATCAGCCCTCCCATGGAATGGCCAAACAGCACGATCGGCAGGCCGGGGTGCTTTTGAGCGATCAATTCATGCACGGCCTCGACATCTTCAATCAGTTTTCGAGTTCCCTTGCGGGTGGCAAAGCGACCGATGGGGGCGTCGCTGGCGCGGGTCAGGCCGTGGCCGCGATGATCATGGGCATAGACATGAAACCCCTGCCTGGCCAGAAAACCTGCAAAAGGCGCATAGCGCGCTGTATGTTCGGCAAGGCCGTGATTGATGTGGATGACGCCACGCGGCGCGATTTGCGCATAATGTGTGCGCAGGCTCAGTTGCGCACCCGTAGGCGAAAACAGGATGATGGGATCATCAAACTTCATCAGATGGCTCCGGCAGGCCGCTATAAAGGTTTTTTTACGGGTTTTGCTCAAGCGGATTTAGGCGGGTTTGCGTTCTGGGAGTTGCTGTTTGGGCGGGCATCGCTTACATAGCGGCCAACCTCCAATGACCGTTTATTCAAGGAAAAGCGCGTGGCACGCCAGTTCATCTACCATATGGCCGGCCTCAACAAGGCCTACGGCACCAAGAAGGTGCTGGAAAATATCCATCTCTCATTCTATCCCGACGCCAAGATCGGCATTTTGGGGCCCAATGGCGCCGGTAAATCGACCATTTTGAAGATCATGGCCGGGCTTGATACCGAATATTCGGGTGAAGCTTGGCTGGCTGAAGGGGCAACCGTTGGCTATCTGGCGCAGGAGCCGGACCTCGACCCCAACAAGACGGTGTTTGAAAACGTCATGGATGGCGTGGCCAAAAAGACCGCCATCATCGAGCGCTATAATGAGCTGATGATGAATTATTCCGACGAGACGGCGGAAGAATCAGCCAAACTTCAGGATGAAATGGACCGCCTGAACCTGTGGGATCTGGAACAGCAGGTGGAAATGGCCATGGATGCGCTGGCCTGCCCGCCGGCTGATGCCGATGTGACCAAGCTTTCAGGTGGTGAGCGCCGCCGCGTGGCGCTGTGCCGTCTGCTTCTGGAAGAGCCCGACCTTCTGCTGCTCGACGAGCCGACCAACCATCTGGATGCTGAAACCACATCATGGCTGGAAAAGCATTTGCGCGCTTACAAGGGCGCTGTGCTGCTCATCACCCACGATCGCTACTTCCTCGACAATGTGACCGGCTGGATTCTGGAACTGGATCGCGGCCGCGGCATTCCCTATGAAGGCAATTACACCAAATATCTGGAAGCCAAGGCCAAGCGCCTCAAGCAGGAAGGCCGTGAGGACGATGCCCGCCAGCGCGCCATCAGCCGCGAGCGTGAGTGGATTCAGTCCAGCCCCAAGGCCCGGCAGACCAAGTCGAAGGCGCGCATCAAGGCGTTTGAGGATCTGCTGGTGGCAGCCGATTCACGTCGCCCGACCGACACGCAGATCGTCATTCCGCATGGTGAGCGTCTGGGCAATGTGGTCATTGAGGTCGATAGCCTGTCAAAGGGCTTTGGCGACGAATTGCTGATTGAAAATCTGTCGTTCAAACTGCCGCCCGGCGGCATTGTCGGTGTGATTGGTCCCAATGGTGCGGGCAAGACCACGCTGTTTCGGATGATTACGGGGCAGGAAACGCCTGATTCAGGAACAATCCGCATCGGTGAGACGGTCAAACTTGGCTATGTGGACCAGAGCCGCGATGCGCTCGATCCCAACAAGACGGTCTGGGAAGAGATTTCCGGCGGTGCGGAAGTGGTCAAGCTTGGCAAGTTTGACGCCAATACCCGCGCCTATTGCTCGTCCTTCAACTTCCGCGGTCAGGACCAGCAGCAGAAGGTGGGCAATCTTTCAGGTGGTCAGCGCAACCGCGTGCATCTGGCCAAGATGCTGCGCAATGGCGGCAACGTGCTGCTGCTCGACGAACCGACCAACGACCTCGACACCGAGACGCTGGCGGCTTTGGAAGATGCGCTGGAAAGCTATGCCGGTTGCGCCGTCATCATCTCTCACGATCGTATGTTCCTCGACCGTCTGGCCACGCATATCCTTGCCTTTGAAGGCGACAGCCATGTTGAATGGTTTGAGGGCAATTTTGAGGATTATGAGCAGGACAAGATCCGCAGGCTGGGGCCGGAGGCGGTCAATCCGCACCGGATGACCTACAAGCGCCTGACGCGCTGATCTGTCTGTTGCCAGGAAATCAAATGCCCCGCTAAAGCGTGTCGCAATCTTTCAGATTCACGCGACCCGCTTTAAGCCTTTGTTTTTACGCATGTCTTTATCCCGAAACTGGTTCTCAAGTCTCGGGAGACAGGCTTTAGATACGGGGCATTTTTTATTATGGTTGAGATAGAAGAAAATGCCTCACACATCCTCATCATCGGGGTCGAGCAGGCGGGTGGCGCGCCATTTCGTCAGCCAGCCATTGATCTGATCAATGACAAAGAAACGGGCTGAATCGCGATCATACCCCTCAGCCAGAAGCTTTTCGTAATCTGTATGGTCGTGGCGGATATGGGCAATTGTCGCCAGCCATACGGCAATCGAGACAGGCAGTGTTTTTAAGTGCGGGGCTGCTGCATCACGGCGAATGGTTTCAATATCGGCAAGCGGAGCCAGCGGCAGCAGCGTGGTGAGCGCTCTGGCGATGGCCTTGCGCCGCCCCGTTGGCCGGATCATTTATGCGTGCCTTCAAGAGCCATATCCAAAATGCTGTCGGTGCTTGCAAAATAGGGTTTGATGTCGAGAACCGGCGTGCCGTCAAGCACATCGATGGCGTCAATTTCAATTGTGCCGGTGCATTGGTCCATTGAGAGAATACGGGCCGTGTGCAGGCCGATCGGGTTTAGCCTTGCCGGTGAGCGCAGCGCAAAAACGCCTTTGGCCTCAAGTGCATGGCGTGGCTTTTGAACAATCAGATTCCGGGGCGCATGGTGCAGCCATGTCAAGATATGGAGGTGGGTAAACCCCTCCAGCCCGGACAGTCCTTCGCGATAGAGAGGAGCCAGCACCAGCGTGGCAGCCGCCTTGCGCTCGCGGGCCTGTTTCATGTTCTTTGGGCATTGCTGGCGCTGTTTCCATGGTGAAACAATGTGGCCGATAAAGATGACATGACCATCAGGCGGCAGGCTGGCAGGATCGTTATCGAGTGTTTTTTCGCCTTCGCGTGTTTCCAGCATGATGGCTGCCTCCATTTATGAGATTGGGCGTTCATGGAACCGGCATTCATGCAACCGGGAGTGCAATGAAAATTGCTCATTGCCTTTCTTTGAAGATGATATAAGCATATCTTTATGTGAATTTTCAATGGACTGGAATGAGCCTGAATATGAATGTCGCGCTTGACATAATGGTCAATACATTAAAGGCGGCCGCTGAATCCAGCCGCTTGCGAATTCTGGCGCTTCTGGTGCAAGGCGATTTGACGGTTTCGGATTTCACCGAAATTCTTGGTCAGTCGCAACCGCGTGTGTCGCGCCATCTCAAGCTGCTGCTGGAGGCTGAATTGATCGGCCGCTATCAGGAAGGGTCATGGGCCTTTTTCCGGCTGTCAGATCAGGAAGTGGCGCGTGCCTTTGTGCTGGGCCTGGTTGCGGGCCTTGATCCTGAAGATGTCCAGATTGAACGCGACATGGAGCGTCTGACTGAAGTAAAACGCCGTCGGCAGGAAAGGGCTGCGGAGTATTTTTCACAAAATGCCGCTAGCTGGGATGAAATCCGCTTGCTGCATGTGCCCGACAAGGCGGTGGAGGCCGGGCTTCTGGAACTGGTTGGCAAGCGTCCATTCCAGTCCATGCTTGATCTTGGCACCGGCACCGGGCGTTTGCTGGAAATTCTGGCGCCGCTTTATCGGCGCGGCGTTGGTATTGATATGTCGCGCGAAATGCTGGCGGTCGCACGTGCCAATCTGGAGCGCGCCGGGATCAGCAATGCGCAGGTGCGCCAGGGTGATGTTTTTGCGCCGCCGGTGGAGCGTGACGCTTATGATCTGGTGACCATCCATCAGGTGCTGCATTATCTGGATGATCCGGCGCGCGCCATAATGGAGGCGGCACGTTTGCTGCGCCCTTCCGGTCGGTTGATCATTGTCGATTTTGCGCCCCACACGCTGGAATTCTTGCGTGATGAGCATGCGCATCAGCGTCTCGGGTTTTCCGATACACAGATTGCGGAATGGTTTGCCGATGCTGGACTTGAGCTTGAAAACAGTCAGGAATTTGCGCCGCGTGGCAATGATGGGCTGCGTTTGACCGTTAAATTATGGCTGGGCCGGGATCGACGCCTGCTGGTGGCGGACCCTGTTGTCCCTCTGAAATCTGCACTGGGCTGACCTGACCTTTGCGGTGTGTGCCGTGATCGGTGTCCACCCCCCGCTTCGGGAGTAAATGAAAAGCCTGCCGCTGCTTGGGTCTGCCGCTGCCGCTGCCGGGGCCTGCTGCAAAACAGATGTCAGAATCAAAAAGGCCGGGTTTTGTAAAACCCGGCCTTTTCTCAATTTTGTTTTCAGATACTGGCTTTCTATTTTGTCCGTCCATCCGCTTTTGCGATCAGGGCAGAACACCGATAATCAGCGCGCCGACAAAGGCGAATGTGGCGCACAAGATCAATGCATTGATCGGTCTTGTAAGTCCCATAAGTAGCCTCCTTCTGAAAAGCTATCGTCGGAACTTAAGAGTTTTCGTCGTTCATACAAGTAAAAATTTTGTTGCATTGTGTCAGATTCATGAGGGAACTTTGATCTTCCCATTGAAAATGCTGGTTAATTTCGTTTAATCTTTGTGTGTAAATTGTGACGGACTGACGGCAAAAAAGGCGAGGGCAGAGCGCAGACGGATGTGGTTTTCCACCAGTTCGGATAGAATCAGGTTGAGCAAACTTTAAAAAGGAAAAATTTTAAAAAGGAAAAAATTACAGCCGGGACAGCAGGTCGGGTGTTGGCCAGCCATCGGCGGGCATACCAAGCTGCATCTGCATCAGGCGCACAGCTTCGCGCGTATTGGCGCCAAGAATGCCATCGACATTGCCCACATCATGGCCATGGGCCTGAAGCTTGCGCTGCAATTCCTTCATTTTATCCATGTCGAGGCCAGGTTCGGGCGTGCGTGGATCGTAAGGCTGCGCGCCTTCAAATCGGGTGGCCAGCACGGCAGCAGTCAGCGCATAGGTGAAGGACTGGTTCCATTTCAGATAGACTTCAAAATTGTCATAGGTCAGAAAAGCAGGCCCCTTGCGACCCATCGGCAGGGCAAGTCCGGCACTTTGGCCGGTGTCGGCAAGTGCGCTGCCGTCCGGGCGGGTGAGGCCCCACGCATTCCATTGCGAGACAGGCAGTCTGTTGGCCCGGCTGGTATCTTCCCATGGCAGATTGTCAGGAACACGAACTTCCTCAATCCATGGCTGGCCGGGAACCCAACCACGCGACTGGATTTTCTTGGCCGTGGTCATGATGGCGTCAGCAGCGCTGTTGCGCAGATCGACAATGCCGTCATTGTCGCCATCGACACCATTGTCGAGATAGTCGGCAGGCAGAATTTGTGTCTGGCCGATTTCACCGGCCCATGCGCCCTGCACATCGGCAGGCAGGATTCCACGGTCAATCAGTGTCAGCAGTGGCACCAGATGTTTACGGAAGAGTTGTGGCCTGCGGCAATCATGCGCCAGTGTCACTAGGGCGTTAAGGGTGAGAAAATCGCCCTGCACCGCGCCAAAATCGGTTTCCAGCGCCCAAAAAGCGGTGATGACAGCAGCAGGAGCGCCATATTCCTGCTCGGCGCGGTCAAAAACAGCGGCATATTTGGCCATATTGGCCGCGCCATGCTTGAGCCGATATTCCGAAATCATGCGGTTGGAAAATTCGATGAAGGTTTGCGCAAATACACCTTGTGCGCGGTCGCGGGCCAGAACGCGCGGGTCGATGCTGGCCCCCGCCAATGCGCGCAAGCCCGTTTCACCAACGCCTGCCGCCCGGGCTTCCTCAGCAACACCTTGCCGCCACATTTCAAAATTAGCGCCGCAGTCCTGAGCAAAGGCGGCTGGCGAAAAGGCAGTCAGTAAAGTGGCAAGGGCAAGAACAGGCATACGCATATCATGCTTCCCGATTGGAGGGAGGAATTTGGAATTTTTGACCGTGTTTTTAAAAAATCAGTGATACGGCGGTTTCCATCAATGCGATCATCTTGACACTGTCAACGGGTGTTCTGCCGCAACCAGTCGCGCCAGGCGGCTTGTGAGCCGTTAAAGGCGTTGACATCTGCATTGCCCTTGATGCCCGGCACAATGCCGGTGCCGCTATATTGCCAGAAGGTGAAGGGGTGGGAGCCATAGCGCTCCGACGGGTGGCCTGCCACCGAGCGCAACCAGTAGGGATAGCCATGGAAGGTGGACAGGTTGTTGTCATCGAAGAAGTCGATGGATGTGTAGATGATCGGCTTCTTGCCGTAATGGTTTTCGATGGTTTTGAGAAAAATCGACATTTCCTTGCGCACAGTTTCAGGCGGCGGGCGCAATTTGCAACTGGGCGAAAGCGGGTTCCACTCCATGTCGAGCACCGGCGGTAGCGAGGACGCATCCTTGGGAACATTGCGGATGAACCAGTGGGCCTGTTCGGTTGCCGGGCGGCAGAAATAGTAAAAATGATAGGCGCCACGCGGCACGCCGGCAGATTTTGCATTGCGCCAGTGCTCATGAAAGGAACTGTCGAGCCGGTCGCCGCCTTCAGTGGCCTTGATGAAGGCAAAGGAAATGCCGGCCTTGCGCGCCTGATCCCAGTCTACGGACGTCTGGTATTTGGAAACATCGGTTCCATGTACGGGATAGCGCCACGGGGTGATGGTGCGCCATTCATGTGGCTTGCTGTCACCAAAGCGGGGTGCTTTGCCGCTTGTTGCAGATATGGTGGACATGCTGCTGGTGGGGGCCATATCCTCCAGTGTGGTGGAGCAGGCGGCCAGCAGAGTCAGCGTGACAAGAAAGACAAGTCGGCGCATTTTTCTCAACATTCCTGCGGTGGTTGTCGGGCGGCGGTTGCCGGAATTATTTCATCTGCGGTGATGGCTCAATAGGGTTGATAATTGGTTGATATGTTTGAGCGGGCATCTTGCGAACCGCGCTCACACGCCTGTTTTCACAAGATTTTATTTTTTAGCTTCCCTCAAAGTTTTGTTTTTAAAAAACGGCATGAGTGCGCGCGCTGTTACAAGGCGAAACGCAATGTTATGAAACAGGTAGCGGGTTTGAGCATTACAGTGACAACCGCCAGTCAAGGCGGGGGTGTTTTGTTTAAGGAGTTAAACTCATGAAGAAGCTCGTTCTTGCCTCTTTCACCGCTTTGGCCCTGCTTGGCGTTGCTGCTTGCAGCGATAGTGGCTCGGATACGACCACGACTCAGAGCACCACGCCGCAGATTGATGAAAATCCGGCAGCACCTGCGGCCCCTGACGAGATGGCCCCGATTGTTCCGCCGGCAACAGATAATTCCATTATGCCGGCCCCTGCCGAGTAATTTTTACGTCCTCCCGGACTTCATTTAAGGGGTCGGCTTTTGCTGGCCCTTTTTAGGACCCTGACCCTGGAACATTTTGCCGCTAAAGCCTGTCTCCCGAACTGGGAACCAGTTTTGGGATAAAGACATGCGTAAAAACAAAGAGATAGAGCATTAGAGGTGATCCTGTTTTCACCGAAAATGCTCTAGATGTTTCCATCCGGCGGCAAAATGTTCTAAACAGTTTTCATGTCTATCTGGAACCGTATCGGCGATTTTATTCAACGCCTGTCTTCTATGGCGACTGCTGGCCTGACCGAGATGGTGGAGGCCGTGCGCACGGTTTTTTCCGGTGATCCTGAACTGCGGCGCAAGGTGGCGTTTTCAGTGGCCATGATTGCGCTGTCCGCCAAGATGGCCAGAGCCGATGGGGAAGTCACCCAGGATGAGGTGCGGGCATTTCAAAGCATTTTTGAAATTCCGCCGGAAGAAGCTCATCATGTGGCGCGGCTTTACGATCTTGCCAAGCAGGATACGGCCGGTTTTGAAGCCTATGCCCGGCAGATGGCAGGGCTGTGCGGCAGCGGCCATCCCAACTGCATGATGCTGGAAGATGTGCTCGACGGATTGTTCCACATTGCCACTGCCGATGGCGTGTTGCATGAGCGTGAAGAAGATTTCCTGCGCCGGGTAGCCGCGATTTTTGCCATTGAAGAAGATCATTACCAGACGATTTATGCCCGTCATGCCGAGCCTGGAGAAGCAGATCCTTATATTGTGCTGGGGGTTACACGCAGTCTGCCGCTGGCGCAGGTGAAGCAGCATTATCGCAAGCTGGTGAAGGAAAACCACCCGGACAGGCTGATTGGCCGGGGCCTGCCGCAGGAATTCGTTGCGATTGCCACAATGCGGCTGGCGGCGATCAATGCAGCCTATGAACGTATTGAGAAGAGATTGCAGGCGGCATGAGTGGCTTTGCTCCCGATTTTGCTACAGCAGAAATCAGGGTGTCACCAAATTTTGGCCCGCGCCGTGGTGGCTTGCCGATTGATATGATCATCCTGCATTATACGGGCATGGAAAGCGGTGAGGCTGCCGAAGCCCGGCTTTGTGATCCTGAAAGCGAGGTTTCCTCGCATTATCTGGTGCATGAGGATGGGCGTGTCGTGCAGATGGTGCGTGAAAGCGACCGTGCCTGGCATGCAGGGCGCAGTTCCTGGCAGGGCGTGACAGATATCAATTCCATTTCGATAGGCATCGAGATCGTCAATCCCGGCCATCAGTTTGGCTATAAAGCCTTTCCGCGACGGCAGATCGATGCGGTGATCGCGCTTTGCAAGGATATAGCGCAGCGCCATCCGCTGCGGCCTGAAAGAGTGCTGGCCCATTCCGATATTGCGCCGGGGCGCAAGGTTGATCCGGGCGAAAAATTCCCGTGGAAGCGCCTGTATGAGGCAGGTGTCGGGCATTTTGTGGCAGCTTCTCCGGTGCGTCCGGGGCCCGTTATGGCGCAAGGCGATCATGGGTCAAATGTTGAAGAATTACAGTCGATGCTGGCGCTTTATGGCTATGGGGTGGAGATCACCGGCCATTATGATGACCAGACGCGCATTGTGGTTGAAGCCTTTCAGCGCCATTTTCGTCGCCGCATTGTTGACGGAATTGCCGATGGTTCCACTTTGAAGACGCTTGAGCGGTTACTTTTTTTCTGCCGTAAGTCTTTGAATGTTAAGTTGTAAAACATCCTCTGTAATAAAATGTAATTTTAATTGAACGGCTCTGCCATTTTTGGTCCGGCTTCATTTCCCAAATCATCGCGCAAGCCAGCCGGAATTTCTCCCAAGTAAAACCCGGTTATACAAGATTTTTGGCCCGCGACTTGTTGCGCGCGCCTGACACCAAACAGGACCAGATGAATAAATTGACCGTTTTCACGGCAGCCATTGCTGCCGCTATGCTTTTTGTTGCCTCAGGTGAGGTTAAAGCTGACCGTTTCGACCCGCAACTGGGCGGAAATCTTGCCGTCAAGACAGAAGCGGAGGTTGAAAAGCCTGCGACCAAGAAGTCCGAGACCAAGAAGCCTGCAACCAGGAAATCTGAAAAAAGCAAGGCCGGGCTTGAGAAAGCCAAAGCTAAAAAGACCAAGGCCAGAAAGACTTCTGCCAAAACCCGATATTCCACGCTGATCAACCAATATGCGGCCAATTATGGTGTCCCGGTTTCTCTGGCTCATGCCGTCATCAAGGTGGAGAGCAATTATCGCGCCGATGCGCTTGGTCGGGCAGGGGAGGTCGGCCTTATGCAGATCAAGCCCGCAACAGCACGCATGATGGGCTATAGCGGCTCGACCAAGGGGCTGTTTCACCCGGAAACAAATATCAAATATGGCATGAAATATCTTGCCAAGGCGCATAGTCTGAGTGGGGGCACAACCTGCGGTACGATCCTGAAATACAATGCCGGCCATGCCGCCAAGCGTATGAACCCGGTGTCTTCAGCCTATTGCAGCAAGGTGAAGGGGCATATGGCAGCGGCTGATATTCCCACCAGTTGAGGCAAGGCTTTCGCTTTTTTGTTGCCTTTTGCCTGGCAAACACCTTTATACGCTTTGCCAGTCGGCCGGGCGGCCGCACCAGCAAGAGCCGAAAGGCTGCTTGTGAGGAAAGTCCGGGCTCCATGGAAACACGGTGCCGGCTAACAGCCGGCGGGGGCGACCCCAGGGAAAGTGCCACAGAAAGCAAACCACCGTGCTTTAGCGCGGCAAGGGTGAAAGGGTGGGGTAAGAGCCCACCGCGCAACCGGTAACGGAAGCGGCAAGGTAAACCCCACCGGGAGCAAAACCGAATAGGGGCGGTGCGAGGGGAAACTCTCAGGGCTGTTTCCGGCTCACCGCCCGGGTAGGTTGCGTGAGGCGTCTGGTAACAGGCGCCCAAGATGAATGGTCGCCACGTCTCCGCGTCGTGAAGATGCGGAAGGCCATACAGAACCCGGCTTATAGGCCGGCTGGCATCTTTTTTCCTGGAGCATTTTGTGAGTACAGACGGAATCGTCTGACGTCGCAATAATGCAGCTAAAAAGAAGCTGCAGTCTTTCAGGTGTTTTTATCCGATCAAGCAGGCAAGCCCTGCTTTTTTAGACGAATATCATGATTGTTATCGCCCCGATCACAATCAGCACCAGCCCGACGATCAGCATGGGCATCAATGTGCTGCCTTGCGCGTCCTGGCCGCTGGCCTGTTCGCCGGATAGTTCAATGTGCCGGTGGTCGCTGTCGGACATGGTCTGCTCCCCGGATCATTTCAAATTTTTATCAAAACAGGTGAAATGATCTGACTTGTTATTTCAACCGCATTTGCGCAGCCAGACAATCCCGTCTGGTTGCGCAAATGCTATAAAAGGTAAATAATCTACCACTTTGTGAGTGCAATATCCATGCGGCAAATGAAGTGCACGCTTCATGAATGGATTCAGTTCATCTTGCTAAAACCGGCCGGGGCTTTTTTGGCTGCCCGCGGGGTGGGATCGTTGCGGTCCGGGGCAATGATGCTGCTGCCGCGCTTGGCGCAGATATTGGCCGCATCTGCATGGGTGATCTGCTGCGTGCCATCGCCGCGTGTCCAGCGATCGCCATTGTCACAGGTCACGCTGTAGCGGCCATCCTTGTAGTGGATCGAATAGGCAAAAGCGCCAGTGGTGGCGGTGGCGAGTGTGCCAGCAATGAGTGCCAGCTTTGCAAGAGTTTTGATGGTCATGATTTTCTCCTCCATGTGATGACCATGCCACTTTCTCATCTGCCATCTGAAACGGCTCTGAACGGCCTGTTCATGTGGCTTTCATATTGTAAACACTGAGCCTGCCGGGGCAGCGAGGTAACGCTTCGTTAGGCTTAATGGAAGATAAAGAAGGATGCCGCATGAATGCCCGTGGGAAGGGGAATTCATGTGGAATCAGACGCGCCGTTCCCGTTGACGCCCATAAAGCCCCATGTTATCCCATTTGCAGATTCAAGCCTTTGTTTCGTGTCAGGGTAAAATGCATACCAGCCGTGCAGTTGTTACGACTGCGCGCAGGATGGTGTTTGCCTGCATGAAACCCTGCATGGAACAAGGTGAGAGCGTGAATGAGGGCCTGCGCCTTTTCTGTGCAGGCGCAAGGATGGAAAGGGGGATGGCTGGCGCGCATCATGAACCGTTTTCTGTCAAGCTCTGTCAACAGGATCGACGCCAAGGGAAGAGTGTCGGTGCCCGCACATTTCCGCTCCGTTGTGCAAAAGCGGGGCTATGGCGAACTTTATGCGCTCAGATGTCTGGATCAGCCCGCCATGGATGTCGGAGGCTTCGATCTGCTCGACCGCTACGAGCAGCGAATCGCGCTGGAAGACCCGTTCCGGCAGACGGCGGACGACATGTCTTTCTTTTGCCATGGCGATGGCAGCTTTCTAAAACTCGATCAGGACGGGCGCATCACCATGACGGATTTTATTCGCGCTCATACAGGCATCACACAGGATGTGGCTTTTGTCGGGCGCGGCCAGTTTTTCCAGATTTGGGAGCCGGAACGGCTGGCAGCCTATGGTGCAAAGGTACGCCAACGGCTGTTGAAGCTGCGCCAGGCCACAACTGGCGAGGCCGCGCCATGACCGATATTTCTAAGGCTGCTGCTCCCCATATTCCGGTTCTTCTTGATGAGGTGATTGCGGCATTGGCGCCACAGCCGGGTGATGTGATCATTGACGGCACTTTCGGGGCCGGTGGCTATACGCGCGCTATTGTCAAAACCGGCGCTTTTGTCGTGGCCATTGATCGTGATCCTGATGCTATCGCCGCGGGCCGGGCACTGGAAGCCAATTCTGAAGGGCGTCTGCGTCTTGTTCAGGCGCCGTTTTCCAAACTGGATGTGCATGTCGACAAGGCCGATGGGGTGGTGCTCGATATTGGCGTTTCTTCCATGCAGCTTGATCAGGCCGAGCGCGGCTTTTCTTTTCGGGCTGACGGGCCGCTTGATATGCGCATGGCGCAGGCGGGTTTGAGCGCTGCCGATGTGGTCAATAGCTATAAAGTGTCAGACCTGACCCGCATTTTTGGTCTTTTGGGTGAAGAGCGCCATGCCGGGCGCATTGCCCGCATGATTGAGGCAAAACGGCAAAGATGCCCCTTTTCCCGCACGCTGGAACTGGCGGACGCCATTGAAACGCTGGTCGGACGTGCGCCAAAGGACAAGATTCATCCGGCCACGCGTGTGTTTCAGGCGCTGCGCATTTATGTCAATGACGAGTTGGGCGAGCTTTCGCGAGCGCTGATTGCGGCTGAACGGGTGTTGAAGCCCGGCGGGCGACTGGTGGTGGTGAGTTTCCATTCGCTGGAAGACCGCATCGTCAAGCGTTTTCTGGCTGACCGTGATGAGACGGCTGCCGGGTCGCGCCATCTGCCGCAAGTGGTGACAAAGGCTGCAACCTTCCAGCGCAAGGGCAGCGGCATTGTTGCCGGTGAGGCCGAGATTGCGCGCAATCCGCGGGCGCGCTCGGCCAGGCTGCGGGCAGCATTGCGCACTGATGCGCCACCCCGCAATAATGATCTCTCCATTTTTGGTCTGCCCAGGCTGCCTGCTGTTTCGGGAGAAAAATAAACATGTTTCGCACCAGCGACATTATCCTGATCGGCGTCATGGTAGCTGCGGCGGCCATGACCTATACAATCAAGCGCGATGCTGGCGAGCAGCTTGCAATGGTGCGCAAGCTTCAGGTGCAGATCCGTCTGGAAGAAGACACCATTGATCT
The DNA here is from genome assembly GCF_042656785.1 of Aquamicrobium segne. Lineage (NCBI taxonomy): Bacteria > Pseudomonadati > Pseudomonadota > Alphaproteobacteria > Hyphomicrobiales > Phyllobacteriaceae > Aquamicrobium > Aquamicrobium segne. The sequence goes on along the minus strand of NZ_JBHSLL010000059.1, from coordinate 67,986 downwards.
GCTGAAAGCCGACTGGAGCCTGCTGACCCAGCCTGCCCGGTTGCAGAAGCTGGTGGAGCGCTATCAGGAACAGCTGGGGCTGGAACCGGTCGATCCGCATCAGTTTGCCCGCATTGACAGCCTGCCTGAGCGGCCTTTGACCATTGAGGCAATTACGGCAGCCGATGCAGCCGGACAGTTGATCGACCAGATGTGGACGGGAGCTGTTGAATGATTGGCAAGCTCAATCTCTTCCGGCGCAAGGCGCAGATGGCTGTCGGCAATTCCGCTGACACTTCTATCGTCATGGATTCAACGCGTAAATCGACGGGTGGGCGCACACGCAACCGTATCATCATGACCATGGCGGTGTTTTTTGGTATTTACGCCACCATTGTCGGCAGGCTGGCCTATCTCGGCTTTCAGGACCCGGTTCCGTCGGGCGCACCGGCAAGCCGGGTAACGGCGGCGCGTCCCGATATTATTGACCGCAATGGCGAGGTTCTGGCCACTGACATCAAGACCTCCTCATTGTTTGCCGAACCGCGCCATATCGTTGATGCCAATGAGGCGATTGAGCGGCTGCGCACCGTACTGCCGGAACTGAACTATGAGCAGACCTATAACAAGCTCAGAAGCGGGGCCGGTTTTGTGTGGTTGCAACGCCAGCTGACGCCGCGCCAGCAATCGGCAATCATGCAGCTTGGCGTTCCCGGTATCGGTTTTCGCACCGAAACACGGCGCTTTTATCCGGCAGGCTCAACGGCTGCCTATATTGTCGGCATGACCAATATCGACAATCAGGGCATTTCCGGCCTTGAGAAATATATTGACGGGCAGGGCCTTGCCGATCTTCAGCAAAGTGGGCTGGCGCTGCCCAAAGATCTCGCTCCTGTGCGGCTGTCGCTTGATTTGCGTGTCCAGCATATTGTGCATGATGAAATTTCTTCGGCCATGGAGCGTTTCCAGGCGATCGCTGCCGGTGCAGTGGTGCTGAACGCCAAGACCGGGGAAGTGGTGGCTATGGCGTCGGTGCCGGATTTTGACCCCAATAATCCCGTTCATGCGCAGGACAAGGACCGCCTCAACCGCATGTCGGCGGGTCTTTATGAAATGGGCTCGACGATGAAGAGCTTTACCACCGCTATGGCGCTGGATTCAGGCAAGGCGACGCTGAACTCGACGTTTGATGCGACGCGCCCGATCACCATCGGGCGGCAGACAATCCGTGACTTTCACGGCAAGGGCCGGGTGCTGACACTGCCGGAAGTGTTTATCTATTCGTCCAATATCGGCTCCGCGCGTGAGGCTGATATTGTCGGAATTGAGGGCCATCGCGAGTTTTTGCACCGGCTGGGGCTTTTGGAGCGGATGCAGACCGAATTGCCGGAAGTGGCGCGTCCGGTGGAGCCAAAGACATGGAAGAAGGTGCATTCCATCACCATTTCCTTTGGCCATGGCATGACCACGACACCCTTGCAGACAGCGGTGGGAACGGCCGCGCTGATGAATGGCGGCTATCTGATGAACCCGACCTTTCTGGCGCGCAGCCAGGAAGAGGCAATGGCTGGTGCACAGCGGGTGGTCAGTGAAAAAACCAGTGCCGACATGCGCTATCTTTATGCGCTCAATGCCGAAAAAGGATCTGGTCGGCGCGCCACGGTTCCTGGCTATAATGTCGGCGGCAAGACCGGAACGGCTGAAAAAGTTGTCAATGGACGCTATGTCAGCGGCAAGCGTTTCAATGCTTTTCTTGCCGCCTTCCCGATGGATGACCCGCAATATGTGGTGCTGTCGATCATTGATGAGCCAAAGGCATTGGAAGGACAGGGTGCAACCGCTGGCTTCAATGCTGCGCCCATGGTTGCCAATATCATTCGCCGCTCAGCCGCAATGCTTGGTGTCGAGCCAGATTTCGGCCATGAAAATACGGCAACGCTTGCGTCCTATTAAGTGATTCTGTGGGGCCAAGATGCAGTCTGAAGGGGTAAGTGAAACCAGATGAAACGTGATGATTTGACCGGCATTGTGCCTCTGGATGAGGTGTTTTCTTCCGATACGGAGATTGTCGGCCTGTCGTCGGATTCGCGTGACATCAAGCCTGGAATGCTGTTTTTTGCGCTTGCCGGTGCAAAGGCCGATGGCGCCAGTTTTGCTCAGGATGCTGTTTTGCGCGGCGCGCTTGCCGTGGTTGCTGCAAAGGGCGGCATCAATGATACCGTGTCCGTGCCGGTCATTGAAGTGGACGACCCGCGCCGCGCTTTGGCCTTGACGGCTGCCAAATTCTATCAGGTCCAGCCCAAAACCATGGTGGCGGTCACCGGCACCAGCGGCAAGACCTCTGTTGCGGCCTTTATTCGTCAGATATGGGAACAAGGTGGTTTTGCCGCCGCCTCCATTGGCACGACCGGCGTGGTTGCGCCGGGGCGCAATGATTATGGCTCGCTGACGACGCCCGACCCGGTGGCGCTGCACAAAATCCTGGCGGAACTGGCGCAGGCCGGGGTTACCCATGCGTCACTGGAGGCTTCCAGTCACGGGCTGGACCAGCACCGTCTGGATGGGGTGCAACTGGCGGCAGCCGCTTTCACCAATCTTGGCCGTGACCATATGGATTACCATCCGACGATGGAAAGCTATCACGCGGCCAAATTGCGACTGTTTCGCGATTTGCTGCCCAAGGGAGCACCGGCGATCATTTTTGCCGATGATCCATGGACGCAGGCGACGATGGATGCAGCCAAGGAGGCCGGGCTTGAGGTTTTGAGCGTTGGCCGCAAGGGAAGTTTTTTAAAACTCAATCGGGTCGAGCATGAGCGCGGCAAGCAGCGCGCTGAAATCATGCATGGTGGTGATATTTACGAGATTGATCTGCCTCTGGCAGGCGATTTTCAGATTTCCAATGCGCTGGTGGCGGCAGGTCTTGCCATTGCAACGAAAACTCCGGCGGCAAAGGCGATTGCCGCACTGGAAAAGCTCAAAGGTGCGCCCGGCCGTCTTGATCTGGTTGGCACCACGACAGATGGTGCGCCTGTTTATGTCGATTATGCGCATAAGCCCGATGCTTTGGAAAATGTGTTGGCGGCTGTGCGCCCCTTCACCACGGGGCGGGTGATGGTGGTGTTTGGTTGCGGCGGCGACCGTGACCGCGGCAAGCGCCCGATCATGGGTGAGATTGCGGCGCGTCTGGCGGATGTGGTCATTGTTAGCGATGACAATCCGCGCACCGAAGTTCCGGCTGAAATCCGTTCAGCCATTCTGAAAGCTGCACCCGACGCCATCGAGATCGGGGATCGGCGCAAGGCAATTTATGAGGCCGTCAGGATGCTGCGCGCCGGTGATACGCTGATTGTGGCGGGCAAAGGCCATGAGGAAGGCCAGACCATTGGTGTAAAAACCTTCCCGTTTTCCGACCATGAAGAAGTGCGAAATGCGCTGAAGGAGGTGGCGCAATGAACTGGCTGTGGACGACGGATGCGCTGATTGAGGCCATGAACGGGCGGCCCTTCGGGCAGATGCCCGAAGGTGTGCAAGGCATTTCCATTGATACCCGAACCTTGCAGCCGGGCGACGCTTTTTTTGCCATCAAGGGCGAGACCATGGACGGGCATGATTTTGCCACGGCCGCCATCAAGGCAGGCGCGCATCTGCTGGTCGTTGCCGAAGGCAAGCTGCCGGCACTTGGTCGCCTGCGGGTGCCGATGATTGTTGTGCCCGATGTGCTGGTGGCCATGGAAAAATTGGCGGAATCAGCCCGCGCCCGTACAAGGGCCAAGGTGATTGCCGTTACCGGATCGGCTGGCAAGACCACCACCAAGGAAGCGTTGCGTCATGTGCTTGGTATGGCAGGTCTCGTGCATGCCTCGGATAAATCATTCAACAATCACTGGGGTGTGCCCTTGATGCTGGCGCGCCTGCCGCAAGACACGGACTATGCCGTGTTTGAGATCGGCATGAACCATCCGGATGAAATTCGCCCGCTGGTCAAGATGGTGCGCCCGCATGTGGCGATTGTTACGCTGGTGGCTGCTGCCCATCTCGGCTTCTTTAGCGACCTTGACGAGATTGCTGCGGCCAAGGCCGAGGTTTTTGAAGGCGTTGAGCCGGACGGTGCCGCCCTCATCAACCGTGACGACCCGCGCGCCAATCTGCTTGGCACCAGGGCGCGCGAGGCGGGTGTGGAGCATGTTTTGGGGTTTGGCGAACATCAGCGCTCGACCTATCGGCTGATCAATTGTGTGCTCAATGCCGATCATTCGACCATGACGGCCCGTATCGGGCGGCGTGAGGTGGTGGCGCGCATTGGTGTGCCCGGTCGCCATATGGTACAAAATGCGCTGGCTGTTTTAGGCGCTGCTGATCTGGTAGGGGCCGATATTGATCAGGTGGCGCTGGCGCTGGGCAGCCTGCCGGCCCAGCAGGGGCGTGGCCGCCAGCACAGGCTTGCCCATGGTGATGGTTCATTTACACTGATTGATGAAAGCTATAATGCCAATCCGGCCTCGATGAAGGCGGGGCTTGACCTGCTCAATGCTACGCCGGTCGAAGGTGAGGGCCGTCATATTGCCGTGCTGGGCGATATGCTGGAACTTGGCGACCATGCAGATGAACTTCATGCCCAGCTTGCCGAATTGATCGTCGATACCGGTATCAGCCATGTGCTTTTGGCTGGCCCGCATATGAAGGCGCTGGCGGAGGTTTTGCCCAGTCATCTTGCCGTGGTGCATCGCGATGAGGCTGATGATCTGGCGCGCCTGCTGATGGATACGGTGCAGCCGGGTGATGTGGTGATGGTCAAATCGTCAAAGGGGATCGGTTTTTCCAGAATCATCGAGACAGTGCTTGAAAAATATCCTGCTTTTTTGACTGAAATTGAACAATGAGCCTTCCGGCTCAGGGGACTAAAAACATATGCTGACGCTGCTCGTGGAATTTGCAGACCGGATTACGGTCTTTAATGTGTTCCGCTACATCACCTTCCGCACGGGCGGCGCGCTGATTACCTCGGCGCTGATCGTTTTCATCTTTGGTCCGGCAATCATCGCCTCACTGCGCCTGCGGCAGGGCAAGGGTCAGCCGATCCGTGCCGATGGCCCGCAGACCCATTTCAAGAAGGCCGGTACACCCACCATGGGTGGCTTGATGATCCTGACCGGCATCGTCATCTCATCGCTGCTTTGGGCCAATCTCTCCAGCGTCTATGTGTGGGTGGTGCTGCTGGTGACGCTGGGATTTGGCGCAATCGGCTTTTATGATGACTATCTGAAGGTGACAAAACAATCGCATCTGGGCCTTTCGGGCAAGACACGGCTTTCTCTTGAATTCCTGATTGCCGGCATTGCCGCATGGGTCATCATGCATAATGGGCAGGCGCCGTTTTCCTCGTCGCTGACCTTTCCCTTCGCCAAGGAATTTCTGATCAATCTGGGCTGGTTCTTCATTCCCTTCGCCGCCTTTGTGGTGGTGGGGGCAGGCAATGCCGTCAACATTACCGATGGTCTGGACGGGCTGGCCATTGTGCCGATCATGATTGCGGCGGCTTCCTTTGGCGTGATCGCCTATCTGTCGGGTAACGCGATTTTTGCCGATTATCTGCAAATCCACTTTGTACCCGGAACAGGCGAACTGGCGGTTATTTTAGGGGCGGTGATCGGGGCAGGCCTTGGCTTTTTGTGGTTTAATGCGCCGCCTGCCGCCATTTTCATGGGCGATACCGGGTCATTGGCGCTGGGCGGGCTGATCGGCACCATTGCGGTTGCTACCAAGCATGAGATCGTGCTTGCCATTATCGGCGGCTTGTTCGTTGTCGAAATTTTATCCGTCATCATTCAGGTCGGCTATTTCAAGATGACCGGCAAGCGCGTTTTCCTGATGGCGCCGATCCATCACCATTTTGAAAAGCTTGGCTGGACCGAAAGTCAGGTGGTGATCCGCTTCTGGGTCATTGCCGTCATTCTGGCCCTGATCGGGCTTTCAACTCTCAAACTGCGATAGGTGGGAGATGATTCCGGCCCGGGTTTTTGCTGGCAGACAGGTCGCACTCTTCGGGCTGGGTGGCTCGGGGCTGGCGACCGCACAGGCGCTGGTGGCTGGCGGGGCAGATGTGCTGGCCTGGGATGACAATCCGCAAAGCGTGGAAAAAGCCGATGCTGTGGGCATTGTCACCGGTGATTTGCGGGGCGCTGACTGGTCGCGTTTTTCGGCATTTGTTCTGTCGCCGGGCGTGCCCTTGACTCATCCCAGACCTCATTGGAGTGTGGATCTGGCGCGTGCTGCCGGTGTCGAAATCATTGGCGATGTCGAGCTTTTCGTGCGTGAGCGCAATCATCATGCACCCGATTGCCCCTTCATTGCCATTACCGGCACCAATGGCAAATCCACCACCACGGCACTGATTGCCCATGTGCTGCAATCAGCGGGGCGCGATACGCAAATGGGCGGCAATATCGGCCGGGCGGTGATGACGCTCGATCCGCCCGCAACATCGCGCCACTATGTGGTGGAATGTTCCTCCTACCAGATCGATCTTGCCCCTTCGCTCAACCCGACAGCGGGCATTTTGCTCAATCTCACGCCCGATCATCTCGACCGCCACGGCACCATGCAAAATTATGCCGGGATCAAGGAAAAGCTGGTTGCAGGCTCTGATGTGGCCATTATCGGCGTTGATGACAGTTTTTGTGAGCAGGCGGCTGACCGGCTGGAACGGGCGGGCCAGAAAGTAATCCGCATCTCACAGCGCCTGCCGCTGAAAAATGGATATTTTGCACAAAAAGGCCAATTGTTTGAGGCGGTTGACGGGCGTCATGCGCCGGTTATCTTTCTGGAAGGCATCGGGTCGCTACGCGGTCAGCACAATGCCCAAAACGCACTGGCTGCACTGGCTGCCTGCCGCAGCGTGGGGCTGACCATGGATGAAATACAGGCTGGCTTTGCCAGCTTTCCCGGTCTTGCCCATCGCATGGAGCAGGTGGGGCGCAAGGGGGATGTGCTGTTTGTCAATGATTCCAAGGCAACCAATGCGGAAGCCGCCGCCCCTGCCTTGTCGAGTTTTGAGCGTATTTACTGGATTGCCGGTGGACTGCCCAAGGAAGGCGGGATCGAGGCGCTGCGCGGGCTGTTTCCCCGCATTGCCAAGGCCTATCTGATCGGCGAGGCGGCGCCTGCCTTTTCAGCAACGCTTGGTGAAACGGTTCCTTATGAAATTTCCGGCACTCTGGCGGCAGCGGTTAACCATGCGGCTGCGGATGCGGCAAATGATGGAGCAGGCGAAGCCGTGGTTTTATTGTCACCGGCTTGCGCCAGCTTTGATCAGTTCAGAAATTTTGAGCTGCGCGGTGAAGCCTTCAGGCAGGCCGCATTGGCGATTGAAGGCGTTATGCCTATTGGAGGGATGCGGTAATGCAAAGCCGTCTCGATACCAGCCCTATTTCCAACTGGTGGTGGACTATCGACCGCTGGTTTCTTGCCGCCTTCCTGTCGCTTCTGGGCCTTGGCATTGTCTTGTCCTTTGCCGCCAGCCCGGCGGTTGCCGAGCGCATCGGGCTTGATTCCTTCCACTTTGCCACCCGGCAGATTATTTTCAGCATTCCAGCGCTTGGTGTGATGCTGTTTGTTTCCTTCTTTAATCCACGCCAGATCCGGCGGCTGGCGCTGATCATGCTGTGTGTGATGCTGGTCTTCATGGTGAGCGTGCTTTATGTCGGCGTTGAGGTGAAGGGCGCGCGGCGCTGGCTGTCATTGGCAAGTGTCTCGATCCAGCCATCGGAGTTTTTGAAACCCGCTTTTGTGATCATCTGCGCCTGGCTGTTTGCCGAACATAAGCGCCAGCCTGAAATTCGGGGCAATATGTTTGCCATGCTGCTGCTTTGCCTTGTGGTGGCGCTGCTTTTGGCGCAGCCGGACATGGGCCAGACGCTGCTGGTGGTCGGCACCTGGGGCGTGATGTTCTTCATGGCCGGCCTGTCCTGGATGTGGATCATCGTTCTTGGGGTCATCGGCATTGTCGGCTTGTTTGCAGCCTATGAATTTTTCCCGCATGTGGCCGGGCGTATCGACCGCTTTTTGACCGGCGAGGGGGACACATTTCAGGTCGATATGGGTCATGAAGCGCTGGTCAATGGCGGCTGGCTGGGGCTGGGGCCGGGGGAAGGCACCATCAAGCGGCTGATTCCCGACAGCCATGCCGACTTTGTGTTTGCCGTTGCCGGGGAAGAGTTTGGCCTGATCTCCTGCATGGTGATTGCAGCGATTTTTGCCTTCATCGTTTTGCGCGGGCTTTCGGTGGCGCTTAAAGAACATGATGATTTCAGCCGTTATGCCATTTGTGGTCTGGTTACCGTGTTTGGCTTCCAGTCGGTCATCAATATGTGTGTGAATTTGCAACTCATGCCAGCCAAGGGCATGACGCTGCCTTTCCTGTCTTATGGGGGGTCCTCACAGATTGCGATTGCCATTTCCATGGGCATGGTTTTGGCGCTGAGCCGCCGCAAGCCACAGAAGCGTCAGCCGCTGGCCTATGGTTTTTCCAGCACGATCTTGTCGACAAAATAATGACAAAGGGCACTATTTTACTGGCTGCAGGGGGAACCGGCGGCCATCTGTTTCCTGCTGAAGCGCTGGCGCATGAGTTGAAGGCGCGTGGCTGGAGCGTGCATCTGGCAACCGATGACCGCGCCGAACGTTTTGCCGGGCAGTTTCCGGCAGATGAAATCCACACAATTTCTTCGGCAACCATTGGCTCGAAAAATCCGCTGGCGCTGGCCAAGGCCTTCTGGAGGCTGTGGCGCGGTGTGCGCCAGGCCTCAAGGCTGATGGCGCGTATAAAACCGGCTGCCATTGTCGGCTTTGGCGGCTATCCGACCTTGCCACCGCTTTATGCCGCCACAAGACGCGGCCGCCCGACGCTTGTTCATGAGCAGAATGCGGTCATGGGGCGCGCCAACCGGGCGCTGGCTGCAAGGGTGAACGCCATTGCCGGGGGCTTTTTACCGGAAGACGCCAGTGCTGCCGGGCGCAAGACGATCACCACCGGAAATCCGGTGCGGCCAGCCGTGATTGCGGCCTCGCAGCGGCCTTATGTGACCTCAAGCGGCAATGAGGTTTTTCATCTGCTGGTGTTTGGCGGCAGTCAGGGCGCACAGTTTTTTTCCGATGCTGTGCCTGCGGCAGTGGCGCTGTTGCCGAAAAATTTGCAGGCGCGCCTTGTTGTAACCCAGCAGGGGCGAAAAAATGATCTGGAGCAGGTGAAGGCTGCCTATGCGAAACTGGGCGTTTCGGCTGAAGTCTCGCCCTTTTTTACCGATATGGCTGAACGCATGGCCAAGGCGCAACTGGTCGTCTCGCGCTCAGGTGCTTCCACCGTTTCAGAAATTGCAGTGATTGGCAGGCCCGCATTGCTGGTGCCTTATCCGCATGCGCTGGATCATGACCAGGCCGCCAATGCTGCAGCCCTTGCCGCAGCAAATGGGGCGCAGGTTCATGCACAGACATCACTGGATGCACAAAAGCTGGCCAGGCTTCTGGAAGCTGCCATGCAGGAGCCGCAAAGGCTGGAAACCATGGCGCAGGCGGCGCGTTCGGTCGGTCGCCCCAATGCAGCCATCTTGCTCGCCGATCTGACAGAGGCTATTGCGTCGGGCCACTCACCGGACAGTTTCAGGAAGGATCACCAAGCATGAAGATGCCGCAGACGATAGGGCTTGTGCATTTCATCGGCATTGGCGGCATCGGCATGAGCGGCATTGCCGAAGTGCTGCACAATCTGGGCTACAAGGTGCAAGGCTCGGATCAGAATGACAGCGCCAATGTGCAGCGTCTGCGTGAAAAAGGCATTGAATGCTTTGTTGGCCACCGCGCCGAAAATATCGGTGAGGCTGAAGTGGTGGTGGTTTCAACCGCGATTCGCAGCAGCAATCCCGAGATCATGGCTGCGCGTGAAAAGCTTTTGCCGGTGGTGCGCCGTGCCGAAATGCTGGCTGAACTGATGCGCTTTCGCAATGCCATCGCCATTGGCGGCACCCATGGCAAGACAACCACCACCTCCATGGTGGCAACACTTCTGGAGGCTGGCGGGCTTGACCCGACGGTCATCAATGGCGGCATCATCAACGCCTATGGCACCAATGCGCGCATGGGGGGCGGCGACTGGATGGTGGTTGAGGCCGATGAAAGCGATGGCACTTTCCTCAAATTGCCTGCCGATATTGCCGTCGTCACCAATATCGACCCTGAACATCTTGATCATTACGGCTCGTTCGACAAGGTGCGCGATGCGTTTCGCCAGTTCGTGGAAAATGTGCCGTTTTATGGTTTTGGCGTCATGTGCATCGATCACCCGGAAGTGCAGGCGCTGGTCAGCCGGATCGGCGATCGGCGTGTTGTCACCTATGGCGAGAATGCGCAGGCTGATGTGCGCTTTGCCAATCACCGCATGGATGGTGCGGTCTCGGTCTTTGATGTGATCATCCATGATCGCAAGACGGGTCTTGAGCGCGCTATTGCCGGTCTTCGCCTGCCCATGCCCGGTCATCACAATGTTTCCAACGCAACGGCTGCCATTGCGGTTGCCATTGAGCTTGGGCTGTCTGATGAGAAAATCCGCAAGGGCCTGTCTTCATTCGGGGGCGTCAAGCGTCGTTTTACCCATACGGGTTCATGGCAGGGGGTCGAGATCTTTGATGATTACGGCCACCATCCGGTTGAGATCAAGGCGGCTTTGAAGGCGGCGCGCGATGCCACCAAAGGCCGCGTCATCGCCATTGCCCAGCCGCATCGTTTCACCCGTTTGCGCGACCTGTTTGATGAGTTTGCGGTGTGCTTTAATGATGCTGACACCATCATGGTCGCGCCTGTTTATGCTGCCGGAGAAGACCCGATCGAAAATGTGTCGAGCGCGGAACTGGTTGCGCGTATGCGTGCTGCCGGGCATCGTGATGCCCGCCATGTTGCGCAGCCATCCGACATTGCGCCGCTGGTGCGCGAACTGGCCGATTCCGGTGATCTGGTGATCTTTCTGGGTGCTGGCAATATCACGCAATGGGCCTATGCCTTACCGGGTGAATTGAACGGAGACGCACATTGAGCAGGGGGCAGGCGCTGCTGGACAGTCTGGGTGACAGGCTTGTCGGCTTGCGCGGGCGCATTACGCCTGATGCTGAAATGGACAAGATCACCTGGTTTCGCGTCGGCGGGCTGGCAGATGCTCTGTTCCAGCCAGCCGATGAAGATGATCTTGCCGCTTTTTTAAAAATCCTGCCTGAAGAGGTGCCGCTGACGGTTGTGGGCATCGGCTCCAATCTTCTGGTGCGCGATGGCGGTATTCCAGGCTTTGTGGTGCGCCTTTCCGCCAAAGGGTTTGGCGGCGTCGAGGCCATTTCTGAAACACGCATTCGCGCCGGTGCCGCCGCCCCTGACAAGCGTGTGGCGGCAGCAGCATGGGAGGCTGGTATTGGCGGCTTCCATTTCTACCATGGCATTCCCGGCGCCATCGGTGGGGCCTTGCGCATGAATGCTGGCGCTAATGGCACAGAAACATGTGAGCGGGTCGTTGAGGTTCGGGCGCTGGACCGCAAGGGCAGGCTGCATGTCTTGTCGAATGCCGATATGGGCTATTCCTATCGCCACAGCAGTGTGCCTGCCGATTTGATTTTTACCTCCGCTGTTTTTGAAGGCTATGTTGAGGACCGGGATGTCATTCGTGCCGCGATGGATGAGGTTCAAAACCACCGCGAGACGGTGCAGCCGATCAGGGAAAAAACCGGCGGTTCCACCTTCAAGAACCCGGAAGGCTCCTCGTCCTGGAAAGAGATCGACAAGGCTGGCTGCCGGGGGCTGATGATCGGCGGGGCGCAGATGTCGCCCATGCATTGCAATTTCATGATCAATACCGGGTCAGCTACCGCCTATGATCTGGAATGTCTGGGCGAGACGGTACGGGCGAAGGTCTTTGAAAATTCCGGGATTTGCCTGCAGTGGGAAATCCGCCGTATTGGACAATTTCGCCCCGGCTTTGAGGTGGAAGAGTTTTGTGGCGCGCCTGTGCCCGTAAAGACTTAAAGCTTGTCTCTCGAGACTTGGGAACCAGTTTCGAGATAAAGACATGCGTAAAAACAAAGGCCTAAAGCGGGTCGCGTGAATCTGAAAGATCGTGACACGCTTTAGGTAAGGCTAAAATTTCATTTAGAGCATTTCTTGTTTTCATGGAAACGGATGAAATGCTCTAATCTCTTGTTTTAGCCGCATTTCTGCGACGCCAGACGATTCCGTCTGACTGCAAAATGCTCTAAATTTGCAGAAAGTGAATCTCTTGGATTCATAAGGGCTTGCCACGGAATCAACTCTCTGATTCTTTGGGCTTAAGCGTTTCCTGATTTGAGTCGTTCAGTGGCGTAAGTCGCGGTTCCTGGCGGGACTGCTGCTGCGTGCATGAGGCTTTATCGGGAGGCAAAAACAGGTGCCCGCCGAGGGGATGACGGGATATGACCAAAAGCCATGTTGCTGTTTTGATGGGGGGCATCTCAAGTGAGAGGCCTGTTTCTCTGTCGTCTGGTCATGCCTGTGCTGATGCGCTCGAGGCTGAAGGCTACAAGGTAAGCCGTGTTGATGTGGATCGCGATGTCGGCGCTGTGCTTGCGGCCCTAAAGCCTGATGTTGCCTTCAACGCGCTGCATGGTCCTTTTGGTGAGGATGGCCTTATTCAGGGTGTGCTTGAATATCTACAAATTCCCTACACCCATTCAGGTGTGCTGGCCTCGGCGCTGGCCATGAACAAGGAGCAGGCCAAAAAGATAGCGCGTGCGGCCGGCATTCCTGTGGCGGAATCAAAAATCGTCAACCGTTTTGCGGTGGGTGGCCAGCATCCAATGGTTCCGCCATATGTCGTGAAGCCGGTGAATGAGGGGTCGAGCTTTGGTGTGGTCATTGTGGGGGAGGACCAGTCGCATCCGCCGCAAATCATCTCGTCGCCGGACTGGAATTATGGCGAGAGCGTCATGGTTGAGCGCTATGTCGCCGGGCGCGAGCTGACCTGTGCGGTGATGGGCGATGTGGCGCTTGGGGTCTGCGAGATCATTCCGACCGGCCATTCCTTTTATGATTATGATTCAAAATATGTGCCGGGTGGATCAAAACATGTAACACCGGCGGAAATTTCACCAAATATTTACCAAAAAATACTGACACTGGCCCTTGAGGCGCATCGGGCAATCGGTTGCCGGGGCGTATCCCGGTCCGACTTTCGTTATGACGACCGTTATTCTGAAAATGGCGAGATTGTCTGGCTGGAAGTCAACACGCAGCCGGGTATGACGCCGACGTCGCTGGTGCCTGAGATTGCCGCATATGCAGGGCATTCCTTCGGTGATCTTTTGAGCTGGATGGTGGAGGACGCTTCGTGTTTTCGTTGAAGCGCAAAACTGTTGGTGGTGAATGGCTGTCTGGCTTGCTGCCGGTCATGCGCGCCGGTGCGCGGCGCTGGCTGCGGCGTCCTTTGCGCGTGGCTTCAAGGCTGGGTGCGGGCGCTTATGTGGCGCCGCCTTTTTCTGCGGCGATTTTATCTGCCGTGTTGTTGTCGTCGAGCGGTGTCTATGGGGCCTATCTTGGTGGTCAGCTTGAAGGTTTTGTGCAGAATGTGACGGCGCGGACCGGCTTTGCTGTCGATCAGATCCGGGTTGTGGGCAATCATCATACGTCGGAAATCGACATTCTGGGTGAACTTGAGCTGAATGGCTGGACGGCGCTTATTGGCCTTGATGTGGAGGATGCGCGCGACAGAATCGTGTCCTTGCCCTGGGTTGAACATGCCACGGTTCGCAAGGTTTATCCCAATGCGCTGGAGGTGCGTATTCAGGAGCGTGAGCCCTTTGCCATCTGGCAGCAGGGGAGCGTGTTGAGTGTCATTGAAAAAAGCGGCCGCATCATTGCGCCGTTCTCTGGCGGTCGGCTGGCTGGTCTGCCGCTGATTGTCGGCAATGGTGCATCTGATCATGCGCCGGAACTGATTGCGCAGATTTCCGATGTGCCGGAACTGGCAGGTCGTGTGAAGGGCTATGTGCGCCTTGGCGGGCGTCGCTGGGATCTGCATCTTAATAATGGTGTGGTTATCAAGCTGCCGGAACATGATGTTGCTGCAGCCCTTGCGCGGCTGGTGCGCATGGAGCGCGAGCAGGGCCTGCTTGGGCGTGATATTGTTGCGGTTGATTTGCGCATTCCTGACCGCGTGGCTCTGGAGCTTTCGCCTGATGCTTCGGCTGCCCGGTTGGCGGCGCTCAAGAATGCCCCACGCAAGCCGGGGAGCCGCATATGAGCTGGCTTGGCAAGAAGGGTGATGCTGCGGCCCGCCGCTCCGGCGTGTTGACCGTACTTGATGTCGGCTCAAGCAAGGTGTGCTGCGTGGTGGCGCGCTTGCAGCCATGCGAGGACGGCAAGCTGCTGCGCGGGCGCACGCATCGTGTTCAGGTGATCGGTATCGGGCATCAGAAATCGCAGGGCATGAAGTCGGGCGTGGTGATCGATCTTGAGCGCGCTGAACATGCAATTCGTCTGGCTGTGGATTCGGCTGAGCGCATGGCCGGGCTGACCGCCGATTCGTTGATCGTCAATGTGAGTGCCGGCCGCCTGAAGAGCGAGATTTTTTCCGCTACCGTCAATCTGGGCGGGCATGAGGTGGATGAAAGCGACATCAAGCGGGTTCTGGCTGCCGGGGCGCGTCAGGCAATGAAATCCGAGCGTGAGGTCATCCACTCGCTGCCTGTCGGTTTTTTGCTGGATACCGAGCGCGGTGTGCGTGATCCACGCGGCATGGTGGGGGATGCGCTGGGCGTGGACATGCATGTTCTGACCGGCGATGCAGCCCCTTTGCGCAATATCGAACTGGCGATCAACCGTTCGCATCTTTCGGTCGAACGCATGGTGGCGACGCCCTATGCCAGCGGTCTGGCGGCCCTGGTGGATGATGAGCTGGAAATGGGTGCTGCCTGTATCGATATGGGAGGCGGCACGACCAGCATTTCCATTTTCTCGGAAGGCAATTTCGTGCATGGCGATTCCATTCCCGTGGGCGGTAATCATGTGACCCTGGATCTGGCCAAGGGGCTTTCCACCACCCTTGAGGCCGCTGAGCGGCTGAAAGTCATGCATGGTTCGGCCCTGTCGGGCAGTGCCGATGATCGTGATCTGGTGACAATCCAGCCGATTGGCGGCGATCATGGTGTGCCGATGCAGATTCCACGCTCTGTCATGACGCGCATCATCCGTGCCCGTGTCGAAGAGACGCTGGAAATGCTGCGCGACCGTATCGGCAAATCAGGTTATGGCAACGCCATCGGCAAGCGAATCGTGTTGACGGGCGGCGCCAGCCAGCTTGCGGGCCTGCCCGAAGTGGCGCGCCGTATTCTGGGGCGCAATGTGCGTACCGGCCGCCCGTTGGGCGTTGCCGGTTTGCCTGAAGCAGCCAAGGGTGCAGCCTTTTCCACAGTGGTGGGGCTGCTTGTTTATCCGCAGGTGGCGAATTTTGAAAGTCGCCCTGCCAGGGGTGGGTCCATGTTCAAAAGGACAGGGACGGATGGGCGACTGTATCGTGTGAGTCAGTGGTTGAGAGAGAGTTTTTAAAGATGTGTTCTGTGACCGGGTAAAGGCGCAGAACTCTTGTTGAATTGACGGGGACAGCCCCAAAGAGCCGCGATGGCGAAGCGGCGGAAAAAGGCAAAAGGACGAGGACAATGGCGATTAACCTTCAAAGACCGGACATCACCGAACTGAAGCCGCGCATCACCGTTTTCGGTGTGGGCGGCGGTGGCGGCAATGCCGTCAACAACATGATCACCTCCGGTCTGCGCGGTGTTGATTTTGTTGTGGCAAATACCGATGCGCAGGCGTTGAGCACTTCAAAGGCTGAACGTCTCATTCAGCTTGGCGCGCATGTGACCGAGGGTCTGGGGGCGGGCTCGCAGCCGGAAGTCGGGCGCGCTGCTGCTGAAGAATGCATCGACGAAATCAACGACCATCTGTCCAATGCCCATATGTGCTTCGTCACAGCAGGCATGGGTGGCGGCACCGGCACAGGCGCTGCCCCGGTTGTAGCGCGCGCTGCCCGCGAAAAAGGCATTCTCACTGTTGGTGTTGTGACCAAGCCCTTCCACTTTGAAGGTCAGCGCCGCATGAAGACGGCGGATATGGGCATTGAGGAATTGCAGAAGTCGGTTGATACTCTGATTGTCATTCCCAATCAGAACCTGTTTCGTCTGGCCAATGACAAGACCACATTCGCCGATGCCTTTGCCATGGCGGATCAGGTACTCTATTCAGGTGTTGCCTGCATCACTGACCTGATGGTCAAGGAAGGTCTGATCAATCTCGACTTTGCCGACGTTCGCTCGGTCATGCGCGAGATGGGCAAGGCGATGATGGGCACCGGCGAGGCTTCCGGCGAAGGCCGTGCAATGGCTGCTGCAGAAGCGGCAATCGCCAATCCGCTGCTGGATGAAACCTCCATGCGCGGCGCCAAGGGTCTGCTGATTTCGATTACCGGCGGCCGCGACTTGACCCTGTTTGAGGTTGATGAGGCTGCAACCCGTATTCGTGAGGAAGTTGATCCTGACGCCAACATCATTCTTGGCGCAACCTTCGATGAGGAACTGGAAGGGGTTATCCGCGTGTCGGTCGTTGCCACGGGCATCGACAAGTCGGGTGAGGAGATTGAGGCGGCTCCGATCTCGATCCGTCCTGCACAGACCAAGCCTGTGACGGCACGCCCGGCAGCTCCGGCTGCTGAAACACGCCCTGCCGCCCAGCCTGCGCCACAGCCTGCCCCGATACAGGACCCGGTCGCTGCCGATCCGGTCGCCGAGGCTTTCCAGATGGCTGAACAGAATGCGGCCGCTTCCGTGCAGCGTCCTGCACAGGCTGGCGACAGTTTCCGCCCGCAGAGCAAGCTGTTTCAGCAGCCGCAGCCCTATCAGCCCGCGCAGCAATTCCAGCAGCCAGTCGTCATGCAGCGGCAGGCAACGGCCTTGCAGATGCAGCCGGTTCCGGAGCCGGTCCAGCCTGCTCCCCAGCTTGGTGAGACGCATCACCAGCAGCAGGCGGCCGCACCGCAGCGCATGCCGCGAGTGGAAGATTTTCCGCCGGTGGTGCGCGCCGAGGTTGAGGCCCAGAACAACCCGGCTGCTCATGAAGATCGCGGTCCCATGGGTCTGCTCAAGCGTCTGACCACAGGCCTGACCCGTCGTGAAGAAGAGCCCGCGCAGCTTCAGCCTGCCCAGCCGCGTGAGCCGAAGCTGCGTCAGGCCCAGCCTGCCCAGCCGCGCCCTTCAGCCTCGCATGACCCGCAGCTTTATGCACCGCGCCGTGGCCAGCTTGATGATCAGGGCCGTCTGGTTGCGCGTCCGCGCGCCCATGATGATGATCAGTTGGAAATCCCGGCCTTTCTGCGCCGGCAGGCCAATTGAGGCAGGCACTTGATCGGGCAAACCTGATCTGAACTGAAAAAGGGCGGTCAGAAATTGACCGCCTTTTTTATTAAATAAAATAAAAACAAAAGATTAGTGATTGTCTTCAGATCGTTACAGAAGGTAAGAAAGCGTGATTTTGAGGAAGTCTTGCGCGTTATTATCTTCGCCCGATGACATGGTGAAGATAAAGCCTGTCTCCTGAGACTTGAGAACCAGTTTCGGGATAAAGACATGCATAAAAACAAAGACTTAAAGCGGGTCGCGTGAATCTGAAAGAAAAGTGACACGCTTTAGGGCCGGGCGGCCGACGGGGACCATTTTGGACGATTATCAGACAACCATAAAATCGCGGGTAAGGCTCACCGGAACCGGCGTGCATAGCGGCAAGCCTGTCGCCGTGACCTTTGTGCCTTCGGATGTGGATACGGGGATCGTCTTTCAGTTTGTCGATGGTCCAGAACCGGGTCGGGAAATCCGGGCGCTGGTTTCTGAAGTGGGAGCGACCGATCTTTCCACGCTGCTTGGCAATCCGACAGGCGTGCATGTTTCCACGGTCGAGCATTTGATGGCTGCCCTGTTGGGTGCCGGTATTGATAATCTGATTATTGAGATGGAAGGCAATGAGGTTCCAATCCTTGATGGTTCGGCCGCCATGTTTGTGGAGGCTATCGACCAGGTCGGGCTGGAGGTGCAATCTGCCAAACGCCGCTTCATTCGTATCTTAAAAGAAATCCGTATTGAAAATGGCGCTTCATGGGCGGAGTTTCGGCCCTATTCAGGCACACGTTTTGAGGTTGGAATTGATTTTGAGAGCCGGGCTATTGGCCGCCAGCAATTCGATATCGACTTGAATGGTGATTCCTTCCGTACTGAAATTGCCGGTTCGCGCACTTTTGGTTTTTTGAAAGATGTCGAGCGCCTTTGGGCGGGAGGCTATGCGCTGGGGTCATCGCTGGAAAATTCGGTTGTCATTGGCTATGACAACAAGGTCATCAATATGGAGGGTTTGCGCTTTTCCGATGAATTTGTCCGCCACAAGACGCTGGATGCCATAGGCGATCTGGCGCTGGCTGGTGCGCGTTTCATTGGCTGTTTCCGCTCCTATCGGGGTGGACACAGGCTCAATTCTGTTGCCCTTCGCCGCCTGTTATCTGATCCTGAAGCCTTTGAAATCGTCGAGACAACACGCCAGAAACATGGCCGTATTGCTCAAATCAGTGCTGTCAGCGGGCCGGTTTTTGCGCCCTGGGCCATTTGAGCCGGTGATCGGCGGGTTGAAATCCTTTTTTGATTTTCAGGGGATGGGGACCAAAACGCCATATTTGCCACAAAAATGTGCGATTGCCGGTCGATAGCGTTGCCGGGTGCGCCCCTTTTGGTCTATGGCTTCTCGTTGACTGAGGAAACTGCGCCGAAAGGGCTAATTCCTATCATGATGTTTAAACAGGCTGAGCGATCAATGACGACAATAAAGAGCCGTCTGGGGCGGGTTGTCATGGTTTTGTCGGTTGCCGGCATGCCTTTGCTGCTGGCTGGCTGCATGTCGTCGGACAAGGATCTCGATCTTTCGACCTTTGTCGAGCAGACCGAACCGGCGGATGTGCTTTACAATCAGGGTCTGGCCAATCTCAATGCCGGCCGTCTTGGCGAGGCCGCAAAAAAGTTCAGTGCGGTGGACCGCCAGCATCCTTATTCGGAATATGCCCGCAAGGCGATGGTGATGGGGGCTTTCACCAATTACCGTCAGGGTAATTATGAGGCTGCCATCAGCATGTCTCAGCGCTATCTGAACCTGTATTCGA
Organism: Aquamicrobium segne; assembly: GCF_042656785.1. NCBI lineage: Bacteria > Pseudomonadati > Pseudomonadota > Alphaproteobacteria > Hyphomicrobiales > Phyllobacteriaceae > Aquamicrobium > Aquamicrobium segne. The sequence continues at coordinate 48,755 of NZ_JBHSLL010000059.1, read as the reverse complement.
CTTCGGAAGATGCCGCCTATGCGGTTTACATTGCAGGCCTGAGCTATTTCCGCCAGATCCGCGATGTGACGCAGGACCAGAAGGAAGCGCGCCTGACCGCGCAAACCATGCAGGAACTGGTCAATCGCTGGCCCGATTCACAATATGCCGAGGATGCGCGCACCAAGATCCGCTATGCCAATGACCAGCTTGCCGGCAAGGAAATGCAGGTTGGTCGCTATTATCTGGAACGGCGCGAATATCTGGCTGCGATCAAGCGTTTTCGTACCGTGGTCGAACAATATTCCAAGACCCGCCATATTGAAGAGGCGCTGGCGCGTCTGGTGGAAGCCTATTATGCAATGGGCTTGACCGATGAGGCGCAGACGGCGGCAGCCGTGCTTGGCCAGAATTATCCGAGCAGCCAGTGGTATAAGGATTCTTACAAGCTGCTGCAAAGCGGCGGGCTGACGCCCCGGGAAAATGCCGGCTCATGGATTTCCAAGGCCGGGAAACTGATTACCGGCTGATTGCTTCATGCTGACCAGGCTGTCGATCCGCGATATTGTTCTGATCGAGAAACTGGATATTGAATTTGCTCCAGGCCTCTCGGTGCTGACCGGCGAAACGGGAGCGGGCAAGTCGATCCTGCTTGATTCGCTGTCCTTGGCGTTGGGGGCGCGTGGCGATGCCTCGCTGGTGCGCCATGGCGCCCCGCAGGGCCAGGTGACGGCTGTGTTTGATGTGCCTGGAAATCATCCTGCCCGCGATATTCTGAATCAGAACGCCATTGAGGATGATGGTGACATTATTTTGCGCCGGGTACAGGCCGCCGATGGGCGTACCCGCGTCTTTATCAACGATCAGCCAGCCAGTGTGGGTTTGATGCGCAGCATCGGCCATGCGCTGGTGGAAATTCATGGTCAGCATGATGAGCGTGCGCTGGTCGATGCCAGTGCTCATCGTGAGGTGCTGGATGTTTTTGGTGGCCATGCCAGTGCGGTGCGTGAAACGGCAGAAGCATGGCGCGGCTGGCGCAGCACCGAACAGGAACTTGCCCGTCACAAGGCGTGTGTCGAGGCCGCAGCGCGTGAGGCCGACTATTTGCGGGCAGCCGTTGCTGAACTGGTGCAACTTGACCCGCAGCCCGGCGAAGAAGATGAGCTTGCCAGGCTTCGCACCGATATGATGCGGGCGGAAAAAATTGCCACTGAAATCAGGGATGCCGAAGATGTGCTGTCTGGCCCGTCTTCGCCCTTGCCGCAACTGGCCAGCCTGCTGCGGCGACTGCAACGCAAATCTGCTGAAGCGCCAGGCCTGCTCGATGAGGTGGTGACATCTTTAGATGAAGCCATGTTGTCGCTTGATGCGGCACAGTCAGCCGTTTCCACAGCCTTGCGTGAGACAGAATATGATCCGCGGCGGCTGGAACAGGCTGAAGAGCGGTTGTTTGCCCTGCGTGCGGCTGGCCGCAAGCATAATGTGCAGGTGGATGATCTTGCCCGGTTGCGGGACAGCATGGCGGCTGATCTGTCTGATCTTGACGCAGGCGAAGAGCGGCTGGCGGGACTGGAGCAGCAGGCCGTTCAGGCGCGGGTTCTTTATGATCAAAGTGCCGCCCATCTGTCTGAATTGCGTTATGCTGCCGCCCGGGGGCTTTGTGCTGCTGTGATGGCTGAATTGCCGGAACTGAAGCTGGAACGTGCCGAATTCATTGTCGAACTGGCAAGTGAAGTCGACAACCGTATGGAAGAGGGCATCGATCAGGTTGAATTCTGGGTGCGCACCAATCCCGGCACCCGCCCCGGCCCGATGATGAAAGTGGCTTCAGGAGGCGAATTGTCCCGCTTCCTGCTGGCGTTGAAAGTGGCGCTGGCTGACCGGGGTTCTGCGCCGACACTGGTTTTTGATGAAATCGACACAGGCGTCGGGGGTGCTGTTGCCGATGCCATCGGCCAGCGCCTGGCGCGGCTGGCGCAGCGTGTGCAGGTGTTGTCTGTTACCCATGCGCCGCAGGTGGCCGCGCGCGCCTTCACCCATTTCCTGATTTCCAAGTCGGGCAGTGCGGACCGGGTGGCGACCGGCATTGAGGCGATGAACCTGGAAGCGCGGCAGGAAGAGATTGCACGAATGCTGGCAGGCGCCACCATTACCGATGAGGCGCGCGCGGCTGCCGAACGCCTGTTGCGTGAAAATACAGTTCCTGCTGCCTGAGGCAGGGGCGCTCATCTCCTTTTTATAATTGAGAAAATGATTCAGAAATAAGGCATATGCGCCTGTTTGCGTTCGGCTTTATGCGCGCTACATAGCTTGTTCCATCCGGGACCTTTGTTTGAATCAAGAGATGCTGTCATGTCTGAAAAACCGGTCGATACACTGACACAGCTTGAAGCCGCAGCCGAGCTTGAGCGGCTGGCTACGCAGATTGCTGCACATGACCGCTATTATTACGAGCAGGATGCACCGGAAATTTCCGATGCTGACTATGATGCCTTGCGTCAGCGCAATGCGGCAATCGAGGCGCGGTTTCCTCAACTGGTGCGTGAGGATTCGCCGTCCTTGAAGGTTGGGTCCACCCCGGTGGAGGTTTTTGGCAAGGTTGTTCATGCCGTGCCGATGCTGTCGCTCGATAATGTGTTTTCAGATGAGGATGCCTATGATTTCGTGGCCAGTGTGCGGCGTTTTTTGAGCCTGCCTGCCGATCAGGAGCTGGTATTTACCGCCGAGCCGAAAATTGACGGGCTGTCCATGTCGCTGCGTTATGAAAACCGCAAACTGGTAACGGCCGCCACCCGTGGTGATGGCGCGACGGGTGAAAATGTAACCGCCAATATCTGCACCATTGCCGAAATTCCACAAACGCTGCCCGATGATGCGCCCGATATGGTGGAAGTGCGCGGTGAAGTTTATATGCGCCGCGATGATTTTTTAAAATTGAACCAGCGCATGGCAAAGACAGGCCGTGTCTTTGCCAATCCGCGCAATTCGGCTGCCGGAAGTCTGCGCCAGCTCGACCCGGAGGTAACACGCCAAAGGCCGCTGCGGTTTTTTGCCTATGCCTGGGGGGCAGCCTCAACTGCGCTGGGCAATACGCAATATGAGGTGGTGCAACGATTTGCCGATTGGGGTTTTTGCATCAATGCGTTGATGATGCGCTGCAATAATGTGGAGGAGATGCTGGCGCACTATCACCGCATTGAGGCGGGCAGGGCCGAAATTGCCTATGATATTGATGGTGTTGTCTACAAGGTGGACCGGCTCGACCTTCAGGAGCGGTTAGGCTTCCGCTCGCGCAGCCCGCGCTGGGCAACCGCGCATAAATTTGCTGCTGAAAAGGCAATGACACTGCTCAAAGGCATCGACATTCAGGTTGGCCGAACAGGGGCGATGACGCCGGTGGCGCGTCTTGAGCCGGTAACGGTGGGCGGGGTGGTTGTCACCAATGCCACACTGCACAATGAGGATTATATCAAGGGCATCGGTAATAGCGGTCAGGTGCTGCGCGAAGGGCGCGACATTCGCATTGGCGACACGGTTATCTTGCAGCGGGCTGGTGATGTTATCCCGCAAATCCTTGATGTGGTGCTGGAAAAGCGTGCGGCAGATGCGATTGCCTATGTGTTTCCGCATGAATGCCCGGTCTGTCACAGCCATGCAGTGCGCGAGGAGGGTGAGGCGGTATGGCGCTGTACCGGAGGTCTGATCTGTCCGGCGCAGGCGGTGGAGCGCTTGCGCCATTTCGTCTCCCGCAATGCCCTTGATATTGAAGGGCTGGGCGAAAAGCAGATCGAATTTTTCTTTCACGCAACGGACCCGGCACTGCAGATCCGTTCACCCGCCGATATTTTTACGCTGAAAGAGCGCCAGCAGGCATCCTTGACCAAGCTGGAAAATGTCGAGGGGTTTGGCGCTGTCTCGGTGAAAAAACTGTTTGCAGCCATTGATGAGCGGCGCGAAATAGAATTTTCACGGTTTGTGTTTGCCTTGGGTATTCGCCATGTCGGTGAAACCAATGCAAAGCGTTTTGCCCGCCATTTCCTGCGCTTTGCAGATTTTTGCAAACTGGCGAAAGAAGCTGAAGTGCCACAGGAAAAGGGCGATCCGGGCAATGCTGCCTGGCAGGAACTCAATAACATCAATGGGATTGGCTCGGTCGTTGCCGGTACGGTGGTGGAGTTTTTTGAGGAAGAGCATAATCAGCAGGTTTTGCAGGCATTGTTGGCGCAGGTGGTGGTACAGGACGAGGAACCGGTTGGCGCCAGTGATTCGCCGGTGGTTGGTAAAACAGTGGTGTTTACCGGGGCGCTGGAAAAAATGTCACGCGATGAAGCAAAAGCCATGGCTGAAAAACTGGGCGCCAAGGTGTCCGGGTCTGTTTCCAAAAAAACCGATCTTGTGGTGGCGGGGCCCGGAGCCGGTTCCAAGCTGAAACAGGCCAATCAGCTTGGCATTGAGGTGATTGACGAAGAGGCATGGTTTGTGCTGGTAGGCAAAGCGGTCTGATGACAGCCGCTTGAAGGGGATTTTCGTGAGCATACAGGCTGTTACTCCACCGTCATGGCGGAGCGAGTTTATGGAAGGGGCGCGCCTTGGCGTGCCCGTTTTCGTGGCGTCAGCGCCTTTTGCCATGCTGTTTGGCGTGGTTGCGATCGAGAATGGTTTTACGGCTCTCGAAGCCGTGCTGATGAGCGCCATGGTTTTTGGTGGGGCCAGCCAGCTTGTGGGCGTTGAATTGTTTGGCCATCAGGCCGCGGGCTGGTTGATCGTGTTGTCGATCTTTGCCGTCAATTTTCGGCATGTGCTTTATTCAGCCGCCATTGGCAGACATCTGGCGCGGTGGAACAAGCCGCAGCAGGTGCTTGCCTATTTTTTATTGACCGATCCGCAATATGCGCTGACTGAAACACGGGCTTTTCACCAACAGCCGGGCTTTGCCTGGTATCTGGGGTTGGCGCTGCCAATGTATGGGTTCTGGGTGCTGAACACGGGCATTGGAGCGTGGTTGGGGATGTTGATTCCAGATATGGCGGCATTGGGTATTGATTTCTTGCTGCCGATCTATTTTCTCGGGCTGGTCATGGATTTTCGCCAGCGGCCCTTATGGCTGCCCATTGTTGCGGTCAGCGCTATTTCTTCAATTATTGCCCATCAAACCATAGGTTCGCCCTGGCATGTCAGTATTGGCGGGCTGGCCGGGGTGATACTGGCTGTCATCATGCCGCCACGCCTTAGCGGGATTACAGCATCAGGGAGCCGGTCATGAGCACGATTGGCTGGATCATCATTGCTGCGGCTGTCGTCACCTATCTGACGCGCATTGGTGGCTATCTGGTGCTGTCGCAATTTGAACGGGTTCATCCGCGCATTGAGGCGGGGCTGAATGCTGTGCCTGCTGCGGTGTTGACTACGCTGGTGGCGCCTGCCGTCATGCAGGGCGGACCGGCTGAATGGCTTTCTATCAGTATTGCCGGTCTTGTGGCGCTGCGTGGCGGATTGCTGAGCATGTTTCTGGTGGGCGCCATTGTGCTGGTTGTTGCCCGCCAGTTTTTTGCTTGATCCATAGCATTTTGTGAGTACAGATGTTTTCATCTGACGTCGCACAAATGCGGAAAACAAGAACTTGGAGCATTTTGCAGCCAGATGATTACATCTGGCGTCGCACAAATGCGGCAAGAACAAGAGGTTAAAGCATTTTGTGAGTACAGATGGTTACATCTGGCATTGCACAAATGAATTAAAGCGGTGCGCAGGCGTGTTCCAGCCAGGTCAGCACCTGGCCATCCACCATCGGCCCAATTTCTGCCAGTACACGTGCATGATAGGCGTTGAGCCATTCCAACTCGGCTGGTGACAGTTGATCGCGTACAATCATGGAGCGGTGGAAAGGCGCAAGCGTCAGCGTCTCGAAACCATGCATGTCAATGTCGCCGCCGTCGATTGGGGTGGCCGGGTCAACCACGATCAGGTTTTCCAGCCGCACACCATAGCTACCTTGCTTGTAATAGCCCGGCTCATTGGAAAGGATCATGCCTTCACGCAATTTCTCGGTTCCGGTTTTGGCAATGCGTTGCGGTCCCTCATGCACGGCCAGATAAGAGCCGACGCCGTGACCAGTGCCATGTGCAAAATCCAGCCCGTGCCGCCACAGCGCCAGCCGGGCGAAGGCGTCAATATCGGCCCCTCGTGTTCCGGCAGGAAAACGCAAGCATGAAATGGCGATCAACCCTTTGAGCACCAGCGTATAGCGCAGGCGCATTTCTTCCGATGGCTGGCCCATGGGAATGGTGCGGGTAATATCTGTGGTGCCGTCCTGATATTGTGCGCCTGAATCGAGCAGGAACAATTCGCCTTCGGCTATTTTGCGGTTGCTCTCATGCGATACGCGGTAATGCATGATCGCACCGTTCGGCCCGGAGCCGGAAATGGTTGCGAAGGAAACGTCACGCAGCGGCATTTGCGTTTCCTCGCCAAGCTGGCGGCGGAAATTTTCCAGCGCGGTGACGGCGGTGATTTCATCAATTTCACCCGGCTTTTTCTGGTCGAGCCAGCACAGCATGTGCACCATGGCAGCGCCGTCACGGCGATGCGCGGCACGGCTGCCATCCAGTTCGGCACTGTTTTTGGTGGCGCGCGGAATGCGGGCGGGGTCAGGCGCTGCTACAACTGTGCCATTATGGGCGGTAATGATCATGCGCAGTTTTTCTGCGGCAAGCACCGGATCAAGCGCAATGCGTGCCCCTTGTGCGGCAAGATCGCCAACCATCGCTTCAAAGGCTTCAGGCTGATGCAATTGGGCAAGCTGGGTGAGATAGGCTTCGATCTCGCGTGAAAACTTGGCCCTGTCCATGAACAGATGATGAGAGCCATTGGCTGCCAGAATGGCAAAGCCAAGCGCCAGCGGCGTGTGCGGCACGTCATTGCCACGAATATTGAAGGTCCAGGCAAGGGAAGAGGGGTCGGTCAGCACGGCATGTGTGGCGCCTTCAACTGCAATTGCCTGAGCCAGCCGGGCCAGCTTGTCTCTGGCCAGTTCACCGGCAAAGGCCAGAGGCTGGAGTTCAACAGGGGTGAGCGGCGGGGCAGGCTGGTCCTGCCAGATGGCGTCAACCGGATTTTCTTCTACCGCCACGAGTGTGATATCCGCCTTGATTGCGGCAGCATTCAGCAGGTCGATTTCGCCGGTGGTGTGCAGCCATGGATCAAAGCCAAGCCGTGTGCCGGGTTTCAGGTTTTTGCTAATCCATTTGACCGGCGGATTGTCGATGAGGCTGTCATAGGTAAACAGGGCCGGATCGGTTTCGTTGCGGACCTGCAAAGTGTAGCGGCCATCGACAAAGATGACAGCGCGCTTATTGAGCACCAGAGCAATGCCTGCCGAGCCAGAAAATCCGGTCAGCCAGTGCAGCCTTGCAGCGCGTGCAGGCACATATTCGCCCTGATGTTCATCGGCACGCGGCACGAGAAACCCGTCAAGGCCTGCTTTGGCCAGTCGATCGCGCAAAGCTGCAAGGCGCGGGGCAGAAAGTGACGGATTGCTGGAAGAATCAAATGACTGGAACATGTCGGGATTTCCCGGAAGTTGATTTTTTAAATGAAGTCTGTGCCGTGTTCTGATAATGTGTTCAGGCGTTTGGTTTTAAATGGATTGTCACCCAGCCTTCACGGTGAAGGGTGGTGATATGGGTCAAACCTTGCGCAATATAGGATTCAACCACACTATCATGCTGACGCTCCAGAATGCCGGATAAAATCAGTGAGCCGCCGGGGCGAATATGGGCTGCCATTTGTGGCGCAATTTCGATCAGCGGCCCGGCCAATATATTGGCAATAATCAGCGCAAAGGGACCATGCCGGGCAAAAACCGGATGGTCAAAGCCGGTGGCGGTAATAGTCTCGACATGATCAGCCACGCCATTGAGTTGCACATTGGCGCTGGCAACCTCGACCGCAACCGGATCAATATCGGTGGCCAGAACCGGAATGGCGGCAAGTTTGGCCAGCGCAATGGCAAGGACAGCACTTCCCGTTCCAAGATCAAGCGCATTGGCAGGCTGCTCTGCGTTGACAACCTGCTCCAGCATTTCAAGGCAGCCAGCCGTGGTGCCGTGATGGCCAGTGCCAAAGGCCAGGCCCGCCTCGATCTCAATGGCAATATCACTGTTGCGGCGCTGGTCGCGATCATGGGAACCATGAACGAAAAACCGCCCTGCACGTACGGGTTGCAAACCCTCCAGCGAAAGGGCCACCCAGTCGATGTCGGGCAATTCCTCGCGCTCTATGGCAAGGTTCAAGGTCAGCGCTTGCAACACATGGCTTAACCGCGCCTGCGCCTCATCTGCATCCCCTTCGACATAGAGCGATACTTCATGAATGTCGCGCTCTTCATCAACTTCCAGAATGGCGATGGGCCAGCCTTCTTCCTCAAAAGCCGTTTCAAGACTGGCAAAAATGCGTTCTGCTTCGTTTTTGGATGCAGTCAGGTGAAGGCGTGTCTGGGACATAAAAATGATACCCTAAAGCGGTCAGCTTCCCTGGGCCAGTCGCTTGAGCTTGGCCATGGCCGTATCCGGGCTTTCGCCATAGGCGATGGTGCCGGAAAAGTCACCACCGGAATTGAGCAGCAACACGGATGCGGTATGATCGACCGTATAGTCGCCATCCTCGGTTGGAACCTTTTTCCAGAAAATACCGAAAGACTTGGCCATGGCGGCAACCTGTTCCGGCTCGCCGGTGATGCCGATAATACGATCGGAAAAATTGCTGATATAGGTGTTCATGATTTCGGGCGTATCGCGCTCAGGATCAACCGAGACGAAATAGGCGCGAATGTTCTTGCCTTCGTCGCCCAGCGTGTTCAGCCAGCCTGCCAGTTCATAAAGTGTTGTGGGGCAAACTTCCGGGCAATGGGTGAAGCCGAAGAAAACCGCACTTGGCTGACCGCGGAAGGCTTTTTCGGTGATCGGCTGGCCGGTCTGGTCCGTCAGCGTAAAAGGCTGGCCAAAGGGCTCGCTGCTATTTTGCTTTTGATAGAATAAATAGCCAGCTACACCGATCAGCACCGCAATGAGGGCTAAAATGGCGATGAAAATCTTGCGCATGAAAAACAATCCGCTTTCAGGCAGCTTTGAGGGCTGCACCAGTCCGACGATAAGCCTGTTTTAGGCATTTTACAGAAATTGTTAAATCAGGCCCATTGCCGCAAGCGGTTCTTTTAAGGGCAAGCCGCATTTATGCAGCCTCAGATAGTTTCATTTGCCTGTAGAATGCTCTGAAGCCGTCAGCACGGGTGAAAAAAACGATGAATGAGAAGCCACAACCGCAACCGCGCGAATCGCAGCCGCAGATTCATCCTTCCGCCGAGTTGAAAGGGTGCCGTCTGGAGCCTTATGTGGCGATTGGTGAGCGGGTCATCTTGCGTGAGGTCATGGTTGGGGCCTTCACCTATTTTGAAAGAAATACCGAGGCCATTTATGCCTCGCTTGGCAAATTCTGCTCGGTGGCCGCCAATGCGCGCATCAATGCACTGGAGCATCCGATCGAGAGGATTACCCAGCACAAGATAAGCTACCGCCCGAATGAATATTTTCGCTATCTGGGTGTTGATTCGGGCTTTCGGGAGCGGCGGCGGGAAAAGCATGTGACCATCGGCCATGATGTGTGGATCGGCCATGGTGCGGTGATTCTTCCCGGTATTACGGTTGGCAATGGCGCCGTCATTGGTGCGAATGCGGTGGTGACGCGTAATGTTGAGCCTTATGCAATTGTTGCCGGATCTCCGGCACGGCTCATACGCCCCCGGTTTTTGCCAGAAATTGCGGCGCGCATTGAACAATTGAACTGGTGGGACTGGCCGGTCGAGCGGATTGGGCGCGCTGTTTTCGATATGCAGGCGCTTTCAGTCGAAGATTTTTTGAAAATCTGGGAGCAGCCGGGCGGCTGATCCTGTAAAATAAAAATGCCCCTTTCGCCGGGCGGGGGTGAATTGGCGAAAGGGGCGCTGTTTCCGCTAAAGCGGAGGAAGCAGGCATCAATGCCTGCAAGCTCCATTTCGCACATACAACCCAAAGATGCAATCTAATTTTTATGCAATCTGAAGGTTGTGGTTAATAAGCCTGCGACCCGTGCGTGAAGGGGCCTTGATGCTGTCAGGCAGCGGTGACAAACCCGTCCAGCACTCTTTTTTGGCCGGCGCGATCAAAATTGATGGTCAGCTTGTTGCCATCGACGGAAGCCACATTGCCATTGCCGAATTTCATATGGAAAACGCGGTCGCCAACCTTGAAGGCGGAAGGGGTGTCCGCCACCGATTTTGCAACCACTTCGCCTTCGATTGTGTGGCTCTTGACGGCGCCGCGCCCTGCACCATAGCCCGAATCTGCCTCGCCATAGCCGATGCGCTCAACTGCGGGGCCAGAGCGGTTGCCCCAATTGCGGCTGGTGGCTTCGTTGCGGTTCTGGCGGGCGCGCTGCCAGCCCGGCGTTGCATAGCTGCTGGAGAATGCCTGATCGCTTCTTTGACCATAGCCACCGAAATCCGACCCGCCTTCACTGATTTTAATATGGGCTTCGGGTAATTCTTCCAAAAAGCGTGACGGCACAGTCGATTGCCACAGGCCATGGATACGACGGTTCGAAACAAACCAGATATGCAGGTTCTGCTTGGCGCGGGTCAGCCCGACATAGGCCAGACGGCGCTCTTCTTCGAGACCGGAGCGCCCCCCCTCATCCAGCGCGCGCTGGTGTGGAAACAGCCCTTCTTCCCAGCCGGGCAGCATGACGGTTTCAAATTCCAGCCCCTTGGCTGAATGCAGGGTCATGAGGGAAACGGCATCAAGATTTTCGTTTTTGTCCTTGTCCATGACCAGTGCAACATGTTCAAGGAATTCACGCAGTGACCCGTAATCCTCCATGGAGCGGATCAGCTCTTTCAAATTGTCGAGCCGGGTGGGGGCGTCGGCTGCACGGTCATTCTTCCACATATCGGTATAGCCGCTTTCCTCCAGAATGGTTTCGGCCAGTTGCGTATGCGGAGTGGTTTCCAGAAGGTCGCGCCAGCGGGAAAAATTGGCCACGACTGCGCGTAAAGATCCGCGCGGCTTGGGTTTCATCTCGTCACTTTCGGCCAGATTGGCGCTGGCTTCCAGCATGGAAACACCAAGCAGGCGCGCCGTATCATGTATCTGGCGGATGGCGGCATCGCCCAGGCTGCGCTTGGGCACATTGACGATGCGCTCAAAGGCAAGATCATCACCCGGATTGGCGACAACCCGTAAATAGGCCATGGCGTCGCGAATTTCCTGCCGCTCATAAAAGCGCGGGCCACCAATGACACGGTAATTCAAGCCGATTTCGATGAAGCGCTCTTCAAAAGAGCGCATCTGGAAGGAGGCGCGCACCAGAATGGCAATGTCGTTCAGCGCATGGCCCTTGCGCTGCAGGGCTTCGATCTCTTCACCAATGGCGCGTGCTTCCTCGTCGGAATCCCATGCGGCATGGACAGAAACTTTTTGATCTTCAGGATCAGGGCGATCCGTAAACAGGGTTTTGCCCAGCCGACCCTCATTATGGGCGATGAGATGGGTGGCAGCCCCTAAAATATGTGCGGTGGAGCGGTAATTGCGCTCCAGCCGGATGACGGCGGCACCTGGAAAATCTTTCTCAAAGCGCAGGATATTGTCGACCTCGGCCCCGCGCCAGCCATAGATCGACTGGTCATCATCGCCCACACAGCAGATGTTGACGCCTTGCGGTGCGTTGCCTTCATCAGCATGGCTGCGCGGTCGCTGGGCCAGCAGGCGCAGCCACATATATTGGGCGGTATTGGTGTCCTGATATTCATCGACCAATATATATCTGAAGCGCCGGTGGTAATCGGCAAGAATGTCGTGATGGGTGCGAAAAATACGGATCGGATGCAGCAAAAGATCGCCAAAATCGCAGGCATTGAGCGCAATCAACCGCTGTTGATAGGCGCGGTAAAGCTCGCGGCCCAAACCATTGCCGAAAGAGCGGGCATCGCCTTCAGGAATGTCTTCAGGACCAAACCCCTTGTTTTTCCAGCCATCAATCATCTGGGCAAAGACGCGCGGCACCCATCGCTTGTCATCCAGTCCTTCGGCCACAATGAGCTGCTTGAGAAGGCGTATGACATCGTCGGTGTCGAGAATGCTGAAATCGGAACGCAGGCCCACCAGTTCTGCATGACGGCGCAATATTTTTACGCCGATGGAGTGGAAGGTGCCAAGCCAGGGCATGCCCTCAATAGCTTCGCCAACAAAAAGGCCGATGCGCTGCTTCATTTCGCGCGCGGCCTTGTTGGTGAAGGTTACGGCCAGAATTTGTGAAGGAAAGGCGCGGCCAGTGGCCAGAATATGGGCAATGCGGGTGGTCAAAACCCGTGTCTTGCCCGTACCGGCGCCTGCCAGAACCAGAACCGGCCCGTCTGTCGTCTCAACGGCCTGCCGCTGCTCGGGGTTAAGATCCGACAGATAATCGACAGGGCTGTTGCGCGCCTGCCGGGCGGCCATGGCGCGTGCGGCAATGCCGGATGGCGCAGCAGCAGGCGCTGCCCCCGGTTCGTCAAAAAAAGGCATATCGTCGGAAAAGCCGGACATTATTCCTGAATGTAGTGATTCGGCCACAAAAGACCAGAAGTGTCGCCGTTTTGTTCCGCTTAGAGCATTTCTTGTTTTCACGAAAAACGGATGAAATGCTCCAGCTTCTTTTTTAGCCGCATTTGTGCGACGCCAGATGGTACCATCTGACTGCAAAATGCTCTAACCCCCCGTACCGCTGCTGGCAAGCGTCTCCTGAAATCCACACAGTCTTGCCTTCGATAAAGAAAAAACCAGTTTGGCCTTGCTCCTGCCAAAGGCTCGGTTAAGTCTGTGTGGGCGCTTGTTTTTAAACAATAGAGCGTATGGGCTGTTGCAGGGAAAAAGCATGGACGACAATTTCGACAAGGCCGGTATCGCAGTTATCATCGTGTTCGGTGCGCTGTGTCTGGGTGGGTTGATGGCGGCCAATCTGGTGGTAGGCGACCGCAATGGCTTTCTGCTGGCGCTGGCTGGTTCGCTGACGGCCTATATTGCAGGCTATGCGGTGCTGTTTGACCTGCCGCGCCTTTATGCGGTTTTGATTGCACTGGCGCTGATTTTTGGTGCCGCCTCCACAATTGCCTATGCTTTTTAGCCGCATTTGTGCGACGTCAGATGTTTTCATCTGGTGTCGCACAAATGCTTTGAGAGCATGACCGGCCGGTTCAGGCTGGCTTGCGGCGAATGCCGATGGATCGCCCGGCGCGTTCTGGAACCGGCAGTTTTGCATGGGCGGTGCGCATGGCCTCGATGCCGGGTTTGATGTCGTCAGGAAAGGGGGTGACATTGGGGCCCGCCATATCGACATGCAGGGAAAGCGTTTCGCCGGTTGCTGCCAGCCAGCCTTCTTTTGCATGGCGGATTTCCTGATAGGCGCGCAAGCGTTTGTCGTCGCTGTCCAGCAATTGAAAGCTGACGGTGACAGGGTCGTCAAGCTGCAATTCGCGTATGTAACAGACATGCAGTTCGGCGGTGTAAATGGTCAGTTTGCGCATTTTCGCATAGGCTGCGCCAATGCCCAGCAAGTTGAGAACCTCATCCGCGCCACGATCAAACAGCACATTGTAATAGGCCATATTCATGTGCCCATTATAATCGAGCCAGTCTTTTTCGACCTGCATGACACGGGAAGTGAAGGGAGAGGGGGCGTTCATGAAGGGTCCTTTCAGAGCATTTTGTGAGCACAGATGGCACCATCTGGCGTCGCATAAATGCGGCTAAAAAAGAAGCTGGAGCATTTCGTCCGGTTTCGTGAAAACAGGAAATTCTCCAGGACTGGACAAGTTTGTGGCAAGTGTAGAACAGACATAGATATATTTGCAGGCCAAAGCTGAAGGCAAATATGGCGCCTGTCTGGTCTGGTATCGGAGGATATATGGCCCTTAACGATCTGGTTGCAGTCAAGCGCAACGAAACAGGCATCGCTTTGGTGCTGGAGACGTTGCGTCATGAATTTGGTGAGCGGTTGCAAACGGGCCGCTCGGTGCGTGAACAACATGGCCACACCACCACCTATTTGCCAAATCAGATGCCCGATGGCGTTGTCTTTCCTGAAAACACCCAAGAAGTGCAAAAAGTGGTGCGTGCCTGTGCTGCCCATCATGTGCCATTGATTGCCTTTGGCACAGGCACCTCGCTGGAAGGGCAGGTCAATGCGCCGGGCGGCGGTATTTCGCTGGATATGTCGCGCATGAACCGCATTCTGGCCGTCAATGCCAAAGATCTGGATTGCCGCGTCGAGCCGGGAGTTCTGCGGGAGGAGCTTAACCGGGATTTGCGCGATACCGGCCTGTTTTTCCCGATCGACCCCGGCGCCAACGCCTCACTGGGCGGCATGGCGGCAACACGCGCTTCCGGCACCAATGCCGTGCGCTATGGCACCATGCGCGAAGCTGTGCTTTCGCTGACAGCGGTGATGGCGGATGGCGAAGTGGTCAAAACCGGGGCGCGGGCAAAAAAGAGCGCGGCAGGCTATGATCTGACCCGCCTGCTGATCGGCTCGGAAGGCACACTTGGCGTGATTACCGAACTGACCTTGCGCTTGCAGGGTATTCCGCAGGCGATTTCGGGCGGCATTTGTCCGTTTCCTTCGCTTGGCGCTGCAAGCCGTGCGGTCATTGCCACCATTCAGATGGGCATTCCGGTGGCCCGTATCGAACTGGTCAACGCCTTGCAGATGAAGGCCATCAATCTTCATTCCAGACTTGATTATCCTGAAAGCCCCTGCCTGTTTCTGGAATTCCATGGCAGTGATGCAAGTGTTGCCGAACAGGCGGAATTGTTTGGCATGATTGCGGAAGAAGAAGGTGGCGGGCCGTTTTTATGGACCACGGTGGCGGAAGAACGCAGCCGGTTGTGGAAGGCGCGCCATGATGCCTATTGGGCTTCATATATATTGCGACCCGGAGCCAAGGGGCTGTCAACAGATGTGTGCGTGCCGATTTCACGTCTGGCGCAATGTGTTGCCGAAACGGAGGCCGATATTGCCGAAAGCGGGCTGGTGGCGCCGATTGTGGGCCATGCAGGCGATGGGAATTTTCACACGCTGGTGTTGATGGACCCGGAGGACCCGGCTGAAATTGCCCGGGTCGAAGCCTTTGTATCGCGCCTTAATATGCGCGCTATTGCGATGGATGGCACTTGCACGGGTGAACATGGGGTGGGGCAGGGCAAGGCAGCTTTTCTGCCGCATGAGCTGGGCCATGGGGTCGATGTCATGCGCGCGATCAAGCAGGCGCTTGACCCTAACAATATTTTTAACCCCGGAAAGACGATTACCGGGGGAAGGATTGCTGCGGATCAAGATTGATTGATCGCATTATGTCAGTGATATCCGGGTGAAACCGGGTGTCATTTCAAGGTTTGCGTTAAAAACATGCTTGCACGCCTGTTGGTGATTATTGGTGGATTGTTGGCGCTGGTGCTGTTTGCAGCACTGGCGGTGCCGCCTTTCATTGACTGGACGGGGTATCGTGCCGATTTTGAGCGGGAGGCAAGCGCCATTCTCAACCGCAAGGTTGAGGTGCGCGGCGAGGCCCGCGCAAGGCTGCTGCCGTTTCCCTCGCTGACCTTCACCGATGTGGTGGTGGGCGGGGAGGCGGCAGGGCAGCCTTCGATGACCGTTGACACATTTTCCATGGATGCGGAACTGGCGCCTTTCCTGCGCGGTGAAATTCTGATCTTTGACATGCGGCTGGAGCGGCCGCGCGCTGTGATCGGCCTTGACGAGGATGGCAAGGTGGATTGGGCCCCCCATTCTTCTTCGCCTTTTGATGCTGCACAGATTGCCATTGAAAGCCTGACCATTACCGATGGTGAGGTAAAATTGCGCCATGGCAGCAGCCAGCGCACCCATGTTTTGTCGAATATCAATGCCAGTGTTTCGGCCAGATCCTTGCTGGGGCCATGGCGGCTTGACGGATTTTTGCTGTTTGATGGAGAATATAGCGATATTTCTGCCACTACAGGCCGGGTGGATGAAGAGGGCCGGATGCGGCTGCGCTTGCAATTGCGCCCTGATGCCTATGCGGTGGCAATCGAGAGCGACGGCAATCTCAGCCTTGAAGAGGGCAGGCTTAATTATGCCGGTCAGTTCAAGCTGGCTCAAGACAAGGCTGGCGTGCCTGATGCTGAAAATGCGGCAATCGCTCCGGTAAAGCCGGAGCCCGGCTACCGGGTCAGCGGCCAGTTTTTTGCAGATCACCGCAAGCTGACATTAGACGAATTCCGTTTTGAAACCGGCCCGGCAGACAGCCCCTATGCTGCCGATGGAACTGCCTTTCTTGATTATGGGCCACAACCGCATTTCGGGATCGAGGCTTCGGGGGCGCAGGTGCAGCTTGATGAGGCGCTTGCCGGTGAAGGCTTTCCTGTCCAGGGGCTGGCCGAGCGGATCGAGGCGGTTGAAAGAACATTGCATGCCCTGCCGCATCCAGCCATTCCCGGCTCGGTCGATGTAAAGCTTCCGGCTGTGGTGGCCGGTGACACGACCATTCGTGACATTCATCTTGCCGCAGAACCAACGCAGGCAGGCTGGCTGATCCATTCGCTGGGCGCCAGTCTGCCGGGGCGCACCCGGCTGGAGGCAGAGGGTGTGCTTGACACAGGTGAGGCCTTCGGCTTTCGCGGCCATCTGCTGCTGGCGGTGGCGCAGCCTTCCGGCTTTGCAGCCTGGCTGGCGAAAGATGTGGACGAGGCCGTGCGGCGCCTGCCCGCGGCAGGCTTTAGCGCCGCGGTTGATTTAAGCGCCAGCCACCAGCATTTCAACAATCTGGAACTGATGCTGGGGGATACAAAATTTACCGGCCATATGGAGGCGACACATAAGGGCGATGTGCGCCCTTCCGTGGCGTTGGCCCTGAAAGGCGGGGCGCTGGATGTCGAAGGCTTGTCGGCCTTTGCCTCGATCTTTGTCAGCAGTGAAGGGGTAAACCGCTTTGCCGCTCAGGATCTTGATCTCGACATTCAGGCCGGGCCAGTGGATGCCTGGGGTCTTGTTGCTGAGCAGGTGGACACTGTTTTGCGCCTGCGTGGCGCAGTGCTGGAGATTGACCGGCTGGCGCTGACCGGCCTGGCCGGGGCCTCCATTAGCGCGACGGGCCGTATTTCAGATTTCCCGGACAAGCCCGCAGGTCGTTTCGATGCCTCGCTGGTCGCACTGGATCTGGCCCCGCTGGTGAGTGTGCTGGAACAGCATTATGGCGATCATGCGCTGATTGCAGGGCTGGGTGAGCGGATTCGCACCTATCCCGGCTTGCTGGAAGAGGCTCGCATTGATGCGGTGGTCAGTCTGGCGACTGAAAAGAATGGCGCCAATGGCCTGGCCGTTTCTGCCCAAGGTGAGGCGGGCGGGTCTGCCTTTTCCGCCAGTTTTTCGGGGCAGAACAAGCAGGCAGGCTGGCTGGATTCCCCCCTGTCTGTCACCCTTGGTGTTCGCAATCAGGATGCCACCGCGCTGCTGGTGCTGGCCGGTCTGCCGGTGCTGCCGCTTGGCCTGACCGGCCCCGGAGAGGTGGATATTTTGGCAGATGGTGATTTGCGAGATGGCATGAAAACCCATGCCCTGCTGACGGGCGATGATTTCAGGGCCTCTTTTGAGGGGGTGCTTTCCGGCGAGGATGGTCCGGCGCTGCGGGGCAGGCTGACGCTGGAAGCCGCTGATATCGAGCCATGGCTGATGACGGCGGGTGCCGCACTGCCAGGAATGGGTCTGGGCAGTTCCGGGGTGCTGGATGCCGATGTTGATTATGCGGATGGGCTTTTGATCTTCAACACGCTTTCCGGCACCATGAATGAAAGCGCCTTTTCGGGTGACATCAATGTCGGGCTCAAGGCGGGAAAACCCCATATTACCGGAAAACTCTTGCTGGATGATCTGGATATTGCCCCTTTGGCGGCCATGCTGATGGGCGATGGTGTCTTGAATTCAACCGGTCAGGACTGGTCGGTCACGCCATTTGCAGCCACGTCAACTGCTCCTTTCAGTGCTGAACTTGACCTGTCGGTTTCAGCTCTTTTGGTCGGTCATCGTGCAAGCCTTTATGATGCTTTTTTCTTGCTGAAACTGGATAGCGAACAGCTTCGTCTTCAGGATTTTGAGGCCAGGATGTTTGATGGGACGGTGACGGGGCTGCTTGAGTTGAAAAACGCAGCAGGAACCGGGCTTTTCAATGCGCAAATGAGCCTTGCGGATGCTGCCCTTGGCTCCATGCTGTCGCAGACCGGCCTGTCGGGAAAGGTGGATGTGTCGGCGGCTTTTTCCAGCAGCGGCAAATCACTGGATGTCATGGTCAAGGCGCTGTCTGGATCTGGCACGGCCGGGCTGAAGGATTTGCAGATTGCCAATCTCAATGAGGCGGGATTGCCCGCTTTGCTGCAAACGGCCGATGAGATCGGGCGCGATATTGATGCGCGTAAAGTTGCTGAATTTGCGCCCGATATTGTTGCTTCGGGCAATTTTGCGGCACAAGACACCAGCCTTGCCTTTACCATCGCCAATGGTGTGTTGCGTGTGCCGCCTGTCAGGCTTTCAGGAGATCTTGCCGATATTCCAGCCACTGTCAGCGCCAGCCTGTTTGATGGTGAGGTGACTGTTCAAGGCGCGCTTGCCTATCGAGCAGGTGAGGATGCGCTGGTTGGCTCCGATCCTGTGGTGAATTTTACCGTTGAAGGGCCCCTTGATGGGCTGCAACGCCAGTTTGATAGTGCGCCGCTGGCGCAATATCTGACGCAGCGCTCGCTGGAGCATGAGCAGCAACGGGTTGAGGCCATGCAGGCTGAACTGCTTGAAAAGCAGCGTCTGCGACGTGAAGCGGCCTATTACGCGGATTTGCAAGCGCAGCGGGAGCGCGCAGCGCTGGTAGAGGAAAAACGCCGTCAGCAGGAAGCAGAAGCGCGCGCCAGGGCTGAAGAGGCAGAACGGGTGAGGGTGCAACAGGCCGAGCAGGCCGCACGTGAGGAACAGGAGCGTTTGCGGCGCGAGGCGCAGGAGTTGCAGGAAGCCCAGAAAGCGGCTCGTGCAAAAGAAGAGGCGCAGAAAGCTGCGCGTGAAAAAGAGGAAGCCCGGCGTGCCAAAGAGCAGCCCCGGGTTGAGCGTGTGCCATTGCCGCCGCTTGTCGAGGGCAGTGACGGAGCTGCCCCCTTGCCGTCCGAGCCATTCACCTTGAGGAATCTGCTGCGTTCTCTGGGCAGTCCATAAAAGGAATCAGCTATGCTGACCCTTGGCCCAGGCCAGCACATAAAGCCGCAATGCCGAAGACAGGTTGGAGCCTCTTGGCCGGGTTTCGTCGATTTCGCCAATCAGTGCGGCAAGTGACATGGTGCGGGCAGCCGCAATAGCGACCAGATCATCATGAAACGCCTGCTCCAGCGAATAGCTGGTGCGATGGCCGCGAATGGTGACAGAACGTTTTTTGACCAGCGCCATGCCCTCAACTGTCCTTGTCGGATGCAGGCTGGTTTGGGGAAAGAAAATGTCCGTCTAAAAAACTGTCGGCTTTTGCCTGTTCTGCGCTGTCAACGGCCCGTTTGGCCTTGCTGCGGCCATGCAGGGCGCGATTTTGGGTGGCTTTGTGCGCCTTGTCTTCCCGTGCTTTCCGCTTGCGGAATTGGCGCAGGTTGACGATTTCGGCCATTTTCTACGTCGCCTTGTTTTTGCGGGCTTTATTTTTTGCGGAAGGCGTCGAGCGAGACGACTTCAGCGCCTTTTTCATCCGTGCTTCCGGAAGCCGGTGTTTTTTCTTCAGGTGCCTGATCTGACCCGTCTGCTATTACCGGCTTAAGTTCAAGCGGGGCCGGCATTGTTTCAGCATCGTCTGCTTCTTCAGTGCGAACATCGAATTCCAGCTCGAAATTCACGGAAGGATCATAAAAGCCGCGCACGGCAGAAAACGGAATTTCAAGCTTTTCAGGAATGTCGGAAAAAGACAGGCCGATTTCAAAACCCGTATCGGTGACTTTCAAATCCCAATATTGAAACTGGACAACAATGGTCATTTGTTCCGGGTAACGCTCGCGCAGGCGGCTGGAAATGCGCACGCCGGGCGCTCCGGTCAAAAAAGTGATGAAAAAATGATGGTTGCCCGGCAAGCCGGTGCGCGCAACTTCGGCCAGAACCTTGCGCATCACACCGCGTAAGGCTTCCTGAGCCAGAATGTCATATCTGATATGGTCGTCGGCCATGAACAGCCCCGTTGAATCGTCGGCTTACCTGTAATCAAGCTTGGGCCAGACGTAAACCGTCTATGGGCCCGAATAAGATTTCTGTGGATTTTATGTGTCGATATGCGCGCAAGATCCGCTGGGAAGGCAAGCGTCATTTGCTTCCCTCATCTTTGACCAGACCAGAATCAAGCAGCCAAAATCAAATAGAAATGCAAAGGAGAAGTGGAGGTTTCTGTTGCCAGGTACCTCCGAACCCCGCCTAAAGGTGCGAACCCTTAGGAGTTGATTTGAAGCTGTCGCACCGCATTAAGCAGCGAGACGTGCTTCCGCATAGTTGTCGTTGGCAACTATAAAGTTCAGCCCGATAACGGTGGTACAATGCCGGGCAAAAGTACGATCTTTACACCTTCGTCGATCCTGTTTCGCCCCCAGCACAAACGGCCCGAAACCGGCAGTTTGTGGTGGAGGCGCCGGGTACCGCCCCCGGGTCCGAACGGCTTATTACATCGCCCGTTTATCGCCATAGCTGGTCAAGCCAGCAGGGCGAATATAGGCACTTGCAAGCCTGAATGGAAGAGGAAGCGGGCCAACAATGATGCCATTTGTGGAGTTTCTTTTGTTTGACTTGCGCGGGCATCTTCCTACACCCTCCTGACAGGCTGTAAGGAGCCCTGGATTACAGTATTTTGTGGCGCTGTGCTTTACCTGGCGCATGGATTTTTATCTGAAATAGAGGGATATGATGAGCGATTATCTGGACAATGTGAGAAAATATGATGCCAATGCCGATGAGGCCGTGGTTTTCAAAATCGTGAAACATCTGGGCATTGCGCTGCGTAATCGTGATTCTTCACTGGTGTCAGCAACCGACCAGAAAGAGCTGGACCGGGTGCGTGATAGCTGGTGCGTCAAGAAGCTGGGTGTTGAGGCTGCGGCAGGTGAGGCGGCTGTTGCCAAGGTTGCGCAGATCATGGCTGGTGAGCGCGCCAAGGGCCGTGTGACCTTTTATTATCTGGTTGCGAAAGAGCTTGGTAAGCTCGATACGCTCTGATCAGCCCGTATTTTTGTTCGCAAAGGCATTTTGCCTGTGGACGGGGTGCAGGTCGGTGGCTGTACCGCTACCTGTCCCCACCTATAATACAGGCTCTGCAAAATTTTCGGAGCCGAGCCGATGCGGCAATATCTTGATCTTCTGCGCCATGTGCTTGAAACTGGTGTCGATCGTGGCGATCGCACCGGGACCGGAACGCGTTCGGTCTTTGGTTATCAGATGCGCTTTGATCTGCAGGAAGGCTTTCCGGTCACCACGACGAAGAAACTGCATCTGCGTTCTATCATTCATGAGCTTTTGTGGTTTCTGGCTGGCGACACCAATATCAAATATCTCAATGAAAACGGGGTCACCATCTGGGATGAATGGGCAGATGAAAATGGTGATCTAGGCCCGGTCTATGGTCGCCAGTGGCGCTCATGGCCAACCTCTGGGCCAGCCTCTGAAGCAGGTGGTGAAATTGACCAGATTGCCAATCTGCTGAGCCAGTTGCGCCATAATCCGCAGTCGCGGCGGCTGATTGTCTCGGCGTGGAATCCGGCGCAGGTGGAGAGGATGGCGCTGCCGCCTTGCCATTGCCTGTTTCAGTTTTATGTCGCGCAAGGGCGGCTTTCATGCCAGCTTTACCAACGCTCGGCCGATATTTTTCTCGGAGTTCCCTTCAACATTGCCTCTTATGCGCTGCTGACCATGATGATTGCGCAGGTGAGCGGGCTAAAACCCGGTGAATTCATCCACACGCTGGGTGATGCGCATCTTTATTCCAATCATTTTGAGCAGGCGCGTGAGCAGCTTGCGCGCCAGCCCAAGCCGCTGCCGACCATGCAGATCAATCCGGCGGTCGAGGATCTGTTTGCCTTCCGCTTTGAGGATTTCAAGCTGGAAAATTACATTGCCGATCCCGGTATCAAGGCGCCCATTGCGGTGTAACCCGGCCTGCTTCGACTTTTTGGCCTGATACTCTAACACCTGCATCATTGCGGTTGCGGGGGCAAATCTTATTGATTTTTATTCTTCTTGTTATATTTGTTCGTATACAACGATTCCCGGTTTCATAAAGCAATACATGGGTAATGACAGGAAAAGACATGATGAAAATGTTCAGGGCGGAGACTTTGAAGGGATTGGTGGCGGCAGGGGCGCTTGCGGCGCTGTTGGGGGCGCCAGTTTCGACAGCGCAGGCTGACGACAGCCAGATTGTGGTTTTTGCCGCAGCAAGTTTGAAAAATGCGCTTGATGCCATCAACACAACCTGTGAAGCTGATGTTGGTGAGCAGGCAAAAATCTCCTACGCGTCTTCATCTGCGCTGGCTCGGCAGATTGAAGAGGGGGCGCCTGCCGATATTTTCATGTCTGCCGATCTCGACTGGATGAAATATCTGTCTGACAAAAATCTCATCAATACCGATACGGAAGAGCAATTGCTCGGCAATCGCATTGTGCTGGTTGCACCTGCGGAGTCCGCTCAGGAAATCGTGCTTGAAAAGGGTTTTGATCTTGCCGGCCTGATTGGCGATGGCCGCCTTGCCATGGGTGATGTGCAGGCGGTTCCGGCAGGTAAATATGGCAAGGCCGCCCTTGAATCGCTTGACATGTGGGGTTCGGTTGAGACCAAGCTGGCGCAGGCTGAAAATGTGCGTGCGGCTCTTAAGCTGGTTGCAGCCGGTGAAGCTGTTGCCGGTATTGTTTATGCCACGGATGCAGTTGCAGAACCCGGCGTCAAGGTGATCGGTACTTTCCCTGAAGAAACTCATGCGCCGATCATTTATCCGGTGGCGCAAACAGCAGAGTCCAGTGATGAGGATGCGCCTGCTTTCCTGGCATGCCTGAAGACGGAAAAGGCCAGAAAACTGTTTGAGGAACAGGGCTTTACGGTGCTGGCACCAGTTTCAGATTAAGTATTGCCCAACCTATGGACTGGTTGCTGGATCTGACGCCTGACGAATGGATGGCGGTAAGACTGTCGCTCAAGGTGGCTACGGTGGCGATGTTTGCCTCCATAGCCCCTGGAATCCTGATTGCCTATGCGCTGGCGCGAGGCAATTTCTGGGGCAAATCGGTGCTTAACGGCCTTGTGCATCTGCCACTGGTGCTGCCGCCGGTTGTGACGGGTTATCTGTTGTTGCTTTCCTTTGGCAGGCGCGGGCCGATTGGCAGTTTTCTGGCCGAGAATTTTGGCCTCGTCTTTTCATTTCGCTGGACGGGGGCTGCTCTTGCCTGTGCGATCATGGGCTTTCCCCTGATGGTGCGGGCAATCCGGCTGTCGATCGAATCTGTGGATCGCAAACTCGAATCGGCGGCGGGAACGCTGGGTGCGCATCCCTTGCTGGTGTTTGGAACAGTAACGCTGCCGCTGATCTTGCCAGGCATTATTGCCGGCGCCATCCTGTCCTTTGCCAAGGCGATGGGCGAGTTTGGCGCAACCATCACCTTTGTTTCCAACATTCCGGGCGAAACCCAGACGCTGCCTTCAGCCATCTATACATTCACACAGGTGCCGGGCGGTGATGAGGGGGCGTTGCGCCTGACCTTGATCAGCATCATCATTTCCATGCTGGCGCTGGTGGCCTCGGAAGTGCTGGCTAGGCGCATCAGTCGGCGGATGGAGATGGAGTGATGCTTTACGTTGATCTTCGCCATCGTCAGGGCGCTTTTTCTATTGAAGCAGGTTTTACCAGTTCCGGCAGGCTGACAGCCCTGTTTGGTCCTTCAGGTTCCGGAAAAAGCTCGCTTATCAATCTGATTGCCGGTCTCATCCGGCCCGACGAGGGGCGTATCGAGGTGGATGGCAAGGTGCTGGTTGACACCCGTGCCGGGGTTTTTATACCGCGCCACAAGCGCCGCATTGGCATGGTTTTTCAAGATGCCCGGCTGTTTCCGCATATGAGCGTGCGCTCCAATCTGCTTTACGGGCGCTGGTTTACACCAGCGACTGAACGCTATCTGGAAATGGATGCCATTGTCGATCTTCTGGGCATTGGTGCATTGCTGGAGCGCAAGCCGTCACGCCTGTCTGGCGGTGAAAAACAGCGTGTGGCTATCGGGCGCGCCCTTTTATCCTGCCCGCGCCTTTTGTTGATGGATGAGCCGCTGGCCTCACTGGATGAGGCGCGTAAGGCTGAAATTCTTCCACTTATCGAACATCTGCGTGATCAGATAAAAATCCCGATCGTCTATGTCAGCCATTCCGTGGCGGAAGTGGCGCGGCTGGCCAGCGATGTCGTGGTGCTGGCGCAAGGCAAGGTGCGGGCCAGCGGGCCGGTGTCTGACATATTACAACGGCTTGACCTTTTGCCCGCCGGTGAACGGGGTGAGGGTGGCGCGCTGGTTGAAACGCTTGTCCTTGGCCATGACGATGCCTATTCGATGATGGTTTTAAGCTCGCCAGCCGGTGAGATTCGCGTGCCGCGTATTGATAAGCCTGAAGGCAGTTCTGTGCGGCTGCGCATTCGTGCCCGTGATGTGATCGTGGCAAGGCAAAAGCCGGAGGGTTTGAGCGCGCTCAATATATTGCCGGGCAAGATTGCCGCCATTACCCATGGTGAGGGAGCAGAAGCCGAGGTGCTGCTCGATTGCAACGGGGTCATGATTTTGTCGCGCATTACCGGGCAGTCATGCCAGATGCTGGGGCTTGAACCTGGTCTGTCGATATTTGCTGTGGTCAAGACGGTCAGTTTTGACGAGACCAGCACGACCAGAGCATTATATAGCCAGAAGGAATCATCTATCGTCACATAAACAGATCCAAGGATGGCCATCAAACCAGCGCTTCTGCTTTGATGGCGCTGTGAGGAAAAGAAAAATGCCGTCGCTGGTTTTGCGCATATATCTTGATCCCGATGGACATATCGGCCCGGGCAAGGTTGAACTTCTGGAGCATATTGACTCGCTTGGTTCCATTTCGGCAGCGGCACGCGCCATGCAGATGTCTTACAAACGTGCATGGGATCTGGTGGAAGAGATGAACCGGATTTTTGGCAAGCCTGTGGTTAGCGCCCATACAGGCGGCAAGCGTGGCGGTGGTGCGCAGTTGACGGCGGTGGGAGAGGCTGTCATCAGCCATTATCGGGCTGTTGAACAGGTTGCCACTGCGGCGGCGCAAGGGCATATGACAGCCTTGCAGGCAGCAATCGAGGCTGGATAATGCGCTGCTGCGACTTGGAAACAGAATATGAAAACCGCAATCTATGTGGCTATTGCTCAAAATGGTGTGATCGGGCGTGAGGGTGATCTACCCTGGCGCCTGTCCACGGATCTGAAGCGCTTCAAGGCAGATACGATGGGCAAGCCGGTCATCATGGGGCGCAAAACCTATCAAAGCATTGGCAGGCTTTTGCCCGGGCGACTCAATATTATTGTAACGCGCAATGCTGATTATGACATCGAGGGAGCAGAAATTGCTCATTCCCTGAGCGAGGCTCTGGCAATTGCGGCGGCAAAAACCGGGGCGGACGGGGAAGCCTGCATTATCGGTGGCGCAGAGATTTTTGTGCAGGCATTGCCGATGGTTGACAGGCTTCATGTCACCCATGTTCTGGCTGCTGTAGAGGGTGATACATTTTTTCCGGACATCGATCCGGCGCTCTGGCGGGAAACTTTGCGTCAGGAGGTTCCTGCTGGCGAAAAAGATAATTATGCCACGCGCTATGTCGTCTATGAAAGGCGTGATTGACCTCATATTTGCCCGTGCGATGATGGAAAATCACATAATGGTGCAGGGACAAGGGTTTTTTAAGCCATCTGCGCGTTGAAAGCAGGCTTTGGCCTGCCTATACAAGGTCAAGGCTTGTGCGTTGATGCGTGGCGCATGAAAGAAATGCGGACGAAAGGACATTTATGCCCTGGAATGACAAAAGTGGCGGCGGCGGCCCATGGGGCGGCGGCGGAAATAATGGCGGCGGCGGCGGCCCATGGGGGCAGGGGCCTCGCGGTCCGGGCGGGCCACAAGGCACACCACCTGACCTGGAAGATATTCTGCGGTTAGGGCAGGACAAGCTGCGTCAGGCGCTGCCGGGCGGCAATGGCGGCAACAAGGCCATGTTTCTTGTTGTTGCCCTGGTTTTACTGGGCCTGTGGGTGTTCAAGGCGATTTACACCGTACAGCCGGATGAAGTTGCCGTTGAACTGCGCTTCGGTCAGCCCAAGCAGGAGCTTTCCGAGCCGGGTCTGCATTTCCACTGGTGGCCGGTTGAAACAGTCGAAACCGCCAAGATTTCTGAGCAGCTTGTCAATATTGGCGGCACACCGCGCAGCAATGACACGTCCGGCCTGATGCTTTCAGGTGACCAGAACATTGTGAATGTGCAGTTTTCGGTGGCTTATCAGATTGCCGATCCGAGCGCCTATCTGTTTTCTGTTTCCGATCCTGACGGGATGCTGGTTCAGGTGGCTGAAAGCGCCATGCGTGAGGCCGTTGGCCGCCGCCCGGCACAAGACATCTTCCGCGATGACCGGCAAGGCATTGCCGAATCGGTGCGTACAATCCTGCAAACAACGCTGGATGGTTATAATGCCGGTTTGAACGTCAACGCCATTTCCATCGAAGATGCGGCTCCGCCGCGTGAAGTGGCCGATGCGTTTGACGAGGTGCAGCGCGCCGAGCAGGACGAAGACAGGTTTGTCGAGCAGGCCAATCAATATTCCAACCAGAAACTTGGTCAGGCCCGAGGTCAGGGCGCCCAGATTCGTGAAGAAGCAGCAGCCTACAAGAACCGTGTTGTGCAGGAAGCACAGGGTGAGGCGCAGCGCTTTATCTCGGTTTACGATGAATATGCCAAGGCGCCGGAAGTGACGCGCAAACGTCTGTATCTGGAAACCATGGAAAATGTCCTGAAGGATTCCAACAAGGTGGTTGTGGAACAGGGAGGCTCCGGCGTGGTGCCTTATCTGCCATTGCCTGAATTGCAAAAGCGCTCCAGCGCCACTACCGGAGGAGCGCAATAATGGCGAACCGTTTTCCAGCTATCGTCGTTGCCGGCCTTGTCATCCTGTTTCTGGCCTATTCGTCGTTCTTCGTGGTCAATGCGCGCCAGCAGGCGATTGTGTTGCGCTTTGGTGAAATCGTCGATGTGAAGAGCGATCCGGGCATCTATTTCAAGCTGCCGTTTTCATTCTTTGATGCCGATGATGTGCAGATGATCGAGGACCGTGTTCTGCGTTTTGATCTCGACAATATCCGTGTGCAGGTTTCGGGCGGCAAGTTCTATGAAGTGGATGCGTTCATCGCCTATCGCATCTCTAACCCGCGGGTGTTCCGTTCGGCGGTTTCGGGCAGTATCGAACTGGCTGAACAGCGGTTGCGCACCCGTCTTGATGCGGCATTGCGCCGTGTCTATGGTCTGCGTGGCTTTGAGGCAGCACTTTCGGAAGAGCGTGCCGAGATGATGCGCGAAGTGCGCGATCAGCTTCGCCCGGATGCAACCTCGCTGGGGCTTGAGATCGTCGATGTGCGTATCCGCCGTACCGATCTGACGCAGGAAGTTTCCCAACAGACCTTTGAGCGCATGAAGGCCGAGCGTCTGGCAGAGGCCGAAAGGTTAAGGGCGCGTGGTAATGAAGCCGCCCAGCGTATCCGCGCTCGTGCTGATCGTGAAGTGGTGGAAATTGTTGCCGATGCACAGCGGGAAGGTGAAATCCTGCGCGGTGAGGGTGATGCTGAACGCAGCGCCATCTTTGCCGATGCTTATCTGCGCGACCCGCAATTTTTCGATTTCTACCGCTCGATGGATGCCTATGGCAAAGCGCTGACCGGCGACAGCACCAGCATGATATTGTCACCGGAATCGGAGTTTTTCCGCTTCTTCAAGGATGCAGGCCAAAGCGAAACAGGCCCGGCGCCAGCGCCGTCTGTGACGTCGCCTGCTCCAGCCGTGACCAACCCGTAATCCGTGCAGGATTTTCTGGCGGCGCTGGGTCTGGTCCTTGTTATTGAGGGGCTGATCTATGGCGGGTTTCCCGGCATGGCACGCCGTCTGGCCGCAGAGGTCCAGTCCATGCCGGAGGCAGCCTTGCGCATTGCGGGTCTTGCCGCTATTGCCCTGGGTGTCGGCATTGTCTGGCTGGTGCGTAGCTGAAATGAAAACTGGTGCGTAGCTGAAATAAAAAGGGTGGAGCAGAAATGCCCCACCTTTTTTGTATGTGTGCAGCGCCTGATTGACAGTTTGTGTCGCATGCGCGCCGCATTTTATGCCATCATGATATTTATAACTTTGAGATGGCCGGAGCCTGTTCATGAAATCCCGGATGTTTTTGCGTGCTGTGCGCGTCATATTGCTGTCAGCGGGCGGGCTGACGATCATTGCAACGGGCAGCACTTTGCCCGCCACGGAACAGACGCAAATGTCTGAGCGCCAGCCAGATGCAGGCCCAGCCTCTGTTGCCGATCTGGCTGAAGGTCTGCTTGGTGCGGTTGTCAATATCTCCACCTCGCAAACGGTAAAAGGTACCGATGGCCCGGGGGCAGTGCCCGCCCCGGAATTGCCGGAAGGGTCGCCCTTTCAGGATTTTTTTGATGAATTTTTCAAGGATCGTGGCGGTTCGCGCGGTGGCGGGGCTCAAAAAGTCCAGTCGCTTGGCTCTGGTTTCGTGATCGATGCGGACCAGGGTTTTGTCGTTACCAACAATCATGTGATTGCCGATGCCGATGACATTGAGGTCAATTTTTCAGACGGGCTGACGCTGAAGGCGAAACTGGTTGGTACGGACGCCAAGACCGATATTGCGCTGTTGAAAGTGGACCCTTCCGGCCACAAGCTGACTGAAGTGAAATTTGGCGATTCCGACAAGATGCGGATCGGCGACTGGGTGATGGCGATCGGCAATCCGTTCGGCCTTGGCGGTACGGTGACACTTGGTATTGTTTCGGCCCGCAACCGCGATATCAATGCCGGCCCCTATGATGATTTCATCCAGACGGATGCCGCCATCAATCGCGGCAATTCGGGCGGGCCGCTGTTTAACATGCATGGCGAGGTGATCGGCATCAATACAGCGATCATTTCGCCAACAGGCGGCTCGATCGGCATCGGCTTTTCCATTCCCACCCAGCTTGCGGCCGGCATTGTTGACCAGTTGCGTGAATTTGGCGAGACGCGGCGCGGCTGGCTTGGGGTGCGCCTTCAGCCGGTGACGGAAGATATTGCCGAAAGCCTTGGCATGACAAACGCCACAGGCGCGCTGATTGCCGGTATCATGAAGGGTGGGCCTGCCGATGATGGCTCGATCCTGCCTGGTGATGTCATTACGCAATTTGATGGCAGGCACATTGCCGCCATGCGGGATCTGCCGCGTATTGTGGCAGACAGTCCGGTCGGCAAGCAGGTTGAGGTCGTGGTGGTGCGCAAGGGTGAGGAAATGACCGTAAAGGTCACGCTTGGCCGCCTTGAAGATGCCGAGAACATGCCGGAAGGCGAAGATGATGAGGTCACGCAAAATGAAGATGAGGGGGCAAGCGCTTCTGTGCTTGGCATGAGCATTGGCGAACTTGACGAGGCCGCCCGTCGCCGATTTGGCATTGCTGTTGGCGTAAATGGCGTTGTGATTACGGATGTTGAACCCGATTCTCTGGCGGCTGAGAAAGGCATTCAGGCCGGTGAAGTGATTACCGAAATTGCGCAGGAATCGGTTGCAAACCCGAAAGATGTGGTGGATCGTATTGCCGCGCTCAAGGCGCAAGGCCGCAAGAATGCCCTGCTGATGCTAGCCACGAAAAACGGTGAATTGCGCTTTGTAACGCTGCGTATGGAGTAAAGCATTTTGTGTGGCATCAGATGGTGCCATCTGACTGCACAATGCTTTAATCATGGTCCTGTCTTACGAGACAAAATCCTCCTGCCGGTAGCCTTGCAAATAAAGCAGCGCAGTCAGGTCGCCATGGTCGATCCGGATCCTGGCTTGGGCGGCCACGGCAGGCTTGGCGTGCAGGGCAACACCGGTTCCCGCCAGTTGGATCATGTCAAGATCATTGGCTCCGTCACCAACGGCAATGGCGTCGGCAGGTGTCAGATTGAGTTGAGCAGAAATAGTGTGCAGCGCCTGCGCCTTGGCAGCCCGGCCAAGGATCGGCTCGGCAACCTTGCCGGAGAGTTTTTTATCACTTTCAATCAGGCGGTTGGCGCGGTTTTCATCAAAGCCAAGCATGGCGGCGATCGGGCCGGTAAACAGGTCAAAGCCACCGGATACGAGCGCCGTCCATGCGCTATGGGCGCGCATTGTGGCAACCAGTATGCGTCCACCGGAAGCCAGCGTAATCCGGTTTTGAATGATGCTGTCAATGACTGCAACATCAAGACCTTGCAGCAGGGCAACACGCTCGCGCAAAGCTGGCTCGAAAGCGATCTCCCCATTCATGGAGCGCGCAGTGATGTCAGCCACCTGTGCTTTCAGTCCAACCTCATCGGCAAGCTCGTCGATACATTCCTGATCGATCATGGTGGAATCCATATCGGCAATCAGGATTTTTTTGCGTCGCCTATCGGCTTGCTGGATGGCCAGATCAACGGGTGCTGCGCCAAGGCTGTCACGCAAAATGGCGGCAGCCTGCTGCTCATTTACGCTGTCTGGAAGTGCTATGTCGCAGGCAATGCCTTGCGCCAGCCAGTCCACCCCTCTTGCGCTGACCGCCTCACAGGCCCTATTCGCTATAGTTTCCGTCAAGGCGGGATTGGCGGGACTGGAGATGAGCGTGGCAATGAGCGGCATGGAAACTTCCGGTGAAGAGAAGGGGCGGGGGGCTATCAGAAATGCAATCCTGATAGCCGGACCGACAGCCAGCGGCAAGTCGAAGCTGGCGCTGGATTTTGCGCAAAAACTGGATGGTGTCATCATCAATGCCGATTCCATGCAGGTCTATGGGGTGCTTGACAAGCTAACGGCGCGACCCGGGCCGGAAGAATTAAAGAAGGCTGCGCATTATCTTTATGGTCATGTGGCGCCTGCCTGCGCCTATTCGACGGGGGCCTGGTTGCGCGATGTCGGGCGATTGCTGGATGAAGGCGTTTTGGCCGGGCGTCAGGCAATTTTTGTGGGCGGCACGGGTCTTTATTTTTGGGCGCTGACGCAAGGCCTGTCACAAATGCCTGATATTCCTGCCGATATCCGGGATCATTGGCGCAAGATGTTGCAAAAAGACGGGCCGCTTGTTCTGCACAGGCTGCTGGGCGAGCGCGACCCGGCTATGGCCGCGCGCCTTGAAGCCGCTGACGGCCAGCGCATTGTGCGAGCATTGGAGGTTTTAGAGGCTTCCGGTCGCTCGATCCTTGCATGGCAAAGCCAGCGTGGACCGGCACTTGTGGAAAAATCAAGCGCGCGCTGCATGGTCATTGAACCTGACCGGGAAGTGCTTGGGCTTTCTATCGACACGCGTTTTGATGCGATGATGGATCAGGGCGCGCTGGAAGAGGTGCAGGCATTGCTGGCGCTTCAGCTTGATCCTGCCTTGCCAGCCATGAAAGCCATTGGGGTGCGTGAGTTGCAGGCGGCTTTGACGGGAAAAATCTCTTTTGTGGAAGCTGTCGCCAGAGCAAAACTTGCCACACGCCAATATGCCAAGCGGCAATCCACCTGGTTTCGCAACCAGCTTGGACCTGAATGGACCAGATTATCCTCAAGGCAGAAAATGGTTTAAAGCATGTCGTGATCTTTCAGATTCACGAACTTGCTTTAAACCTTTGTTTTTACGCATGTCTTTATCCCGAAACTGGTTCTTAAGTTCGGGAGACAGGCTTTAGCCCTCGCTCAAGCGCACTCCGAAAGCCGACGGTTTCAACCCATAGCGTGGTGTTTCCGGTTCTTCCGCGATCGGTCGGCGCTGCAATAAAACGGGTTGACGCGGGGCCTGCTCCCCCGGCTGATCTGTCATGTCTGTATCTTCAGAAAACAGCAAAGAGGTCTCGGGGGGAAGTACTGGTTGGGTAAAGCCATTGCGCAACCGGTTGACGACAGTTTCCAGATCAACGTCCTGTCCGGCCTTATCCGTGGTGCGCGTGTCGCTTTGCGCTTGTGTCGGCAACAGGCTCCTGGCCTGCCTTTCAAATTTCAGGCGCATGGTGGTGGCCACCCCTTCGCCAAAGGCAATGGCCTCACGCTGCCCCATGGATGACAAGAACGAGAGGCTGGAGGCGGAAGAATCGGAAATGGCTGAGCGGATGATGGCCTTGTCCTGCTCATTGGCCAGCCGCATGGAAAATATGGTGGAGCATTGCGATAAAATGGTTGGGTCAAGTTCTCCCGGACGCTGGGTGACGAGACCAAGAAAACAGCCATATTTACGGCCTTCCTTGGCAATGCGGGCCAGCGCTTCGCGTGTCGGTGCAAAACCCTGACGCGAATTGACTGGCATATAGCGATGCGCCTCCTCACACATGACCAGCAATTTCAATTGCCCCTCGCTCCACAAGGCAAGATCGAAGGCAAGGCGCGCCAGAACCGAACACACGGCATTGACCACTTCCGAGGGCAGGCCTGCCATTTCAAAACATGTCACCGGCCGGTTTTCGTGGGGCACACGGAAGATGTTGCCGATGGTCTGGTGGATTGTGTCCTCGATCAGCTTTGAGGCAAACATGAAACGGTAGCCCGGATCGGTGGAAGCCTGTTCAATGCGCATCCGCAAGGATTTCAGCGCTGGCCGCTCAGATTTTCCATCAAGCAAGCCGATGCGTTCGTCAATCTGTTTCAGCAGATCGGCAATGCGGTAGGGAACCGGTGTGTCGGCGGTAAGCGTATCTGTTGCGCGCCGGATCGGGCTGCCGCCATGACGATAAATGGCTTTGGCCACAGGAATGAGATCGCGCAGCAGATCCACTTCTTCGGGAATGGCCTCGCGGCCACGAAACAGCACTTCAGCAAACTCTTCCAGCCGAAACATCCAGAAGGGCAGGTCCAGCGTTGAACTGTCAATACGTATGGCGTGTTCAGGCAATGAGGCGGCAAATTCATTATGTGGGTCGAGAATGAGAATGCGCAGTTCCGGGCAGGCGGTAATTGCCTTGCGCATCAGCAGCGAGACAGCCGTGGATTTACCGACGCCCGTGGTGCCGACAATGGCAAAGTGGCGCGACAGCACATCCTCAATGGCGATATTGGCATTGATGTTTTCATCCTGCGAAAGATGACCGATGGTGACGCTGCGGCGGCCACCAAGATCATAAACCGCTTCCAGATCGCGGGCGCGGATGCGGTGTGCATGGGCGCCAACATGCGGATAGCAGGTGATGCCCCGGTCAAAAACCGGCTTGCCGGCAGGAAACGTATCATCGCGCACCTCGCCAATCAGTTCCACCTCAACCTCGATCGGGTTGAGTTTTCCGGGGCGCCAGTCATGTCCCGGTTTGCCGACCCCATAAACAAGACCCACGGTGCGCGTGGAGCCCAGATTGATTGAAACCATGCGCCCGACCGTCCAGCGCTCAGTCGGGTCATCGCCTTGATCGTCGCCGGCAAAAGCAGCAAGGACGGCGCGCGCGCCATCGCAGCGCACCACATGCCCTAAAATACGATGTCCGGCCTGCTGCGCCTCGCGCCGTTCCTGTGACGTGGCTTCTGCGGACCTGTTTTCACGCTCGACATACATGTTGCATACCCCATAGCCCAAATTGGGACAGAGCTTAGCGCCTTGCAGTTAAGGCTGCGTGAGAGGGTATGGTTGCGCCAGTCTTAACGCGGACAAACGGATTGGAGAAAATTTGGTGATATTAGGCGTTGACATGATGTCAATATCGCTTCATGGTTCGCCCCATGAAAAAGACATTCATTCTCGTAGTAGGAACGCGCGTGGGCAAGGTGGTGTAACCACCGGGCAAAACCTCCCATGCGCGACACACAGGCTCCCTCGGGGGCCTTTTTTATTATCTCAAATAGCATTAGACGACAAATAGCCTTGCGGAAACAGACGGAACCAGACCGATGAGCAATGGACAGAACGAGCGGCGCGAAATGACTGGCGCTGAAATGGTGGTGCAGGCGCTGAAGGATAATGGCGTCAAGCACCTCTTCGGCTATCCGGGCGGAGCGGTTCTTCCCATCTATGATGAGCTTTTCCAGCAGGAAGATGTCGAGCATATTCTGGTGCGCCATGAGCAGGGGGCAGGTCATGCCGCCGAAGGCTATGCCCGCTCCACCGGCAAGGCCGGTGTCATGCTGGTGACATCGGGGCCGGGTGCAACCAATGCGGTCACGCCCTTGCAGGATGCGCTGATGGATTCCATTCCGCTGGTCTGTATTACCGGGCAGGTTCCCACCGGCCTGATCGGTTCTGATGCCTTTCAGGAATGTGACACGGTGGGCATTACGCGCCCCTGCACCAAGCACAATTGGCTGGTCAAGGATGTCAATGATCTGGCTGCGGTTTTGCATGAGGCTTTTCATGTTGCCACAACCGGTCGCCCGGGACCGGTCGTCGTCGATATTCCAAAAGATGTGCAATTTGCCAAAGGCTTGTATGTGCCGCCGCAAACGGCGCCGCGCACCAGCTACAAGCCACAGGTTCAGGGCAATCTGGAACAGATCCGGGCGGCCGTTGCGCTCATGGCGGGTGCAAAAAGACCAATCCTTTATACGGGCGGTGGTGTGGTCAATTCAGGACCGGAAGCCAGCCAGCTTTTGCGTGAACTGGTTGATCTGACCGGCTTTCCCATCACCTCGACCCTGATGGGGCTGGGTGCATATCCGGCTTCCGGCAAGAACTGGCTGGGCATGCTGGGTATGCACGGCACCTATGAAGCCAATATGGCGATGCATGATTGTGATGTCATGATCTGCATCGGTGCGCGTTTTGACGACCGTATCACCGGACGCCTTGATGCTTTTGCGCCCCATTCCCGGAAGATTCACATTGATGTCGATCCATCCTCGATCAACAAGAGCGTGCCGGTCGAAATTGGTATTGTCGGCGATGTCGCTGCTGTTTTGGAAGATATGGTGCGTCTGTGGCGCGCCAGCGCCAAAACCGACAAAAAGGCGCTCTATCCATGGTGGGAGCAGATCGCCAGATGGCGGGCGCGTGAGTCGCTGGCGTTCAAAACCAATCCTGATGTCATCATGCCGCAATATGCAATTTCGCGGCTGTATGAACTGACCAGGGATCATGACACCTACATCACCACGGAAGTGGGGCAGCATCAGATGTGGGCCGCGCAGTATTTTCACTTTGACAAGCCCAATCGCTGGATGACCAGTGGCGGTCTTGGCACGATGGGCTACGGTCTGCCAGCCGCCTTTGGCGTACAGATCGCGCACCCGGATGCGCTGGTTATCGATATTGCCGGGGATGCCTCGGTGCAGATGTGCATTCAGGAAATGTCGTCTGCCATCCAGCACAATGCGCCGATCAAGATTTTCATTTTGAACAATCAATATATGGGCATGGTGCGCCAGTGGCAGCAGCTTTTGCATGGCAACCGCCTGTCGCATTCCTATACGGAAGCCATGCCGGATTTTGTCAAGCTGGCCGAAGCTTATGGCGCGCATGGCATACGCTGTGACAAGCCGGACGAACTGGATGACGCCATTCGGGAAATGATTGCGGTGAAAAAGCCGGTGATCTTTGATTGCCGTGTGGCCAATCTTGCCAATTGTTTCCCGATGATCCCTTCCGGCAAGGCGCATAATGAGATGCTGTTGCCGGATGAAGCAACGGATGAAGCGGTGGCCAATGCGATCGACGCCAAGGGCCGGGAACTGGTGTAGGGCGGCTGTAGGGAAATAAAAACTGCGTAAAAACAATGAGTTGTTGCAGATTTTGAAGATCGGGATTCAATCATGAATGCACAGTTGCAGCCTACCGGTTCGGCCTATTTCATGGCCAGCGAGACCGAAAAGCCGGAATCACACACGCTTTCCGTATTGGTGGATAATGAGCCGGGTGTGCTGGCGCGCGTTATCGGGCTTTTTTCGGGGCGTGGCTATAATATCGAAAGCCTGACGGTGTCGGAGACCGAGCATGAAACGCATCTGTCGCGCATCACCATTGTGACGCGCGGCACACCGCATGTGCTTCAGCAGATCAAGCATCAGCTTGAGCGCATCGTGCCGGTGCACCGTGTGGTGGATCTGACTGTGCGGGCGCACAAGCTTGGGCAGGAGCGGCCGCTGGAACGCGAACTTGCGTTGATCAAGGTTTCTGGCACCGGCACCGACAGGGTGGAAGCGCTGCGTCTGGCCGATGCTTTTCGCGCTCATGTGGTGGATGCCAATACCGGGCATTTTATTTTCCAGATAACCGGCAAAAGCGCCAAGATCGACCAGTTCATCGCCATCATGCGCCCGCTTGGTCTGGTGGAGGTCTGCCGCACCGGCGTGGCGGCGATGAATCGCGGCCAGCAAGGCATGTGATTTGACGCAACCGAGATATCATTGCGATGACCCCGGATATTTTCCTTGCGCTGTCTGCCTATGCGTTTGTGACCTCGATCACGCCCGGCCCTAACAACCTTATGCTGTTGTCGTCGGGTGTAAATTTCGGCTTTATGCGCAGCATTCCGCATATGCTGGGCATTGGCATTGGTTTTGTGGTGCTGCTTCTGGCGATCGGGCTGGGGCTGGGGGCCGTGCTTGCGGCCTTTCCTTCTTTGCACATGCTGTTGAAAATTCTGGGCGGCGCCTATCTGCTTTATCTGGCCTGGAAAATTGCCATGTCGCGCTCGGTCGATAGTGGCAAGGATACGTCTGCCAAACCGCTGACATTTCTTCAGGCCGCAGCCTTTCAGTGGGTTAATCCCAAGGCATGGGTGATGGCGGTCACGGCCATGGCGGTGTTTTCCAACCCGGCCAATCCATTGTTGTCGGTCATGTTGATTGCAGCCGTGTTTGGCATCATCAACCTGCCATGTGTTTCAAGCTGGGCGGGGTTTGGCACGGTGCTGCGGGGTTTCTTGTCTGATCCGGTGCGGCTGAAATGGTTCAATATCACCATGGGGGTGCTGCTTGCTGCCACATTGTGGCCGATGGTGCAGTAAGGTGTAGCTGCCAAGCTTGCTAAAGCCTGTCTCCGAGACTTGAGAACCAGTTTCGGGATAAAGACATGCGTAAAAACAAAAGCTTAAAGCGGGTCACGTGAATCTGAAAGATTGCGACACGCTTTAAGGGTTCAAGCTTGCTAAGGGCTCAAGAATCGGGTCTGACCATGCCATGCAATTCTCACCACAGCAGGACGAGGCGCTCAAAGCTGTCGCCAAATGGCTGAAAGATGGCCGTTCACCCCTATTTCGCCTGTTTGGCTATGCCGGAACCGGCAAGACCACGCTGGCGCGCCATTTTGCCGAACATGTTGACGGGCAGGTGCAATTTGCCGCCTTCACCGGCAAGGCTGCTCAAGTGCTGCGCTCCAAGGGCGCAACCAATGCCCGCACCATCCATTCCCTGATCTATCGCCCGCGTGGTGAGGAGCAGGTGGAAGATGAGACGACCGGAAAAACCTCCATGTCGCCGACATTTTCACTCAACCGTCAAAGCCCCATTTCCAAGGCCGCACTGGTGGTGATTGATGAATGCTCGATGGTGGATGAGCAATTGGGTCGCGATTTGATAAGTTTTGGCACACCCATTCTGGTGCTGGGTGACCCCGGGCAATTGCCACCCATTTCCGGCGGCGGTTTTTTCACCGAGCAGGAGCCGGACTTTCTGCTGACCGAAATTCATCGGCAGGCGCGTGACAATCCCATTATCCGGCTGGCGCTGGATGTGCGTGAAGGGCGTGAACTTGGCTTTGGCGATTATGGCGCGGCGCGCGTCATCGGCAAGAATGATGTGAGCCAGGATCTGGTGCTGGATGCCGATCAGGTGCTGGTGGGCACCAACCGCACGCGCAGGCGCTATAATTACCGGTTGCGCGAGTTGAAGGGGTTTACGGCTGATTATCCGCAGGCTGGCGACAAGCTGGTGTGTCTGCGCAATGATCCGGCCAAGGGGCTGCTGAATGGCTCGCTGTGGAAGGTGATGACCGCCTCACGCGAGACGGTAAAGCCCGGCATCAATCTTCTGGTGTCGCCCGAAGAAGATGATCCGGACCGCGGGCTTGCCAAGATCAAGCTGCTCAAGGCGGTGTTTGAAGATGCAGAGGCCGAAATTCCCTGGCAGCAGAAGCGCCGTTTTGATGATTTCGATTATGGCTATGCGCTGACCGTGCATAAGGCGCAAGGCTCGCAGTGGAACAATGTGGTGCTGTTTGATGAAAGCTGGGCGTTCCGGGATACGCGCGAACGCTGGCTCTATACGGCCATTACGCGAGCTGCGGAAACCTTGACGGTGGTTCGCTAAATCATATCCAAAAAGTTGCAGGATTTTTGGATATGATTATGCGTATAAGCAAAATGCTCCAGATTTTGGTGCAGATGTTTGGGGAGGACGCCATGCCGGTCAAATTGTCAGTCAATCTCAACGCCGTGGCCATGTTGCGCAACCGGCGCGATCTGCCATGGCCAAGTGTGACGGATTTGGGCCGCATCGCGCTGGCTGCTGGCGCGCATGGGCTGACGGTTCATCCACGTCCTGACCAGCGCCATACCCGCAATTCCGATCTGCCGGAGTTGCGGGCGCTGATTGATGATGAGTTTCCACAAGCCGAGTTCAACATTGAAGGCTATCCAACGCAAGAATTTCTAGCGCTGGTGGAAGAAAATGAACCGGAACAGGTAACCCTTGTGCCGGACGATCCAGCACAAGCAACCTCCGATCATGGCTGGGATTTTGAGGAACAGCTTGGGTTTTTAACCCCGATCATTGCCCGCCTGAAAAAAGGCGGGGCAAGGGTCTCGCTATTTGCAAATCCTGATGAACAGGGGCTGTCGGCGGCGCGTGATAGCGGAGCACAACGGGTGGAGTTTTACACTGGCCCTTATGCCAGCCACTATGCGGATGCCGATGCGATGGCGCGTGAACTGGAAAAACTGGGTCGTGCAGCCGATGCCGCCCTGGCAAAGGGGCTGGAGATCAATGCCGGCCACGATCTGGTGGTTGCCAATCTGCCCGCACTGGTCAAGCGTGTTCCGCAACTCATGGAAGTGTCCATCGGGCATGGATTGACGGCCGATGCGCTGGAATTTGGCATGGAAAAAACTGTCAAACGGTTTTTAAATGCCTGCGGCTGGCCATAAGCTGCCCGTTGCCTGGAAGCAAAACAAGGCTTGAAGCTCTTGATATTGCATCGCAGCAAGAGTAGAGCACCGCGTTCTGAACGGAGTTCCTTTCATGGCCGTTACCGAACCAGGCAGTGAGGTTGAGCCCGCTTCGCCAGCAGACCAGCCTGTTCAAGAGCAGCATAATGTGCCCATCATGATGGTTGGTGCGCTGGGTGTTGTGTTCGGTGATATTGGCACCAGTCCGATCTATGCGTTTCGCGAGGCGTTGCATGCTTCCGGTGAACAGGCCATGCGCATGGATGTGCTGGGCGTTCTGTCGCTGATCGTCTGGGCGCTGACCATCATCGTGATGATCAAATATGTGGTTTTTGTGCTGCGTGCCGACAATGCGGGCGAGGGCGGCACATTATCGCTGATGGCGCTGGCGCGCAGCGCCTACCCCAAAGGGGGACGCATCATTTTAGGTCTTGGCATATGCGGTGCGGCTTTGTTTTTTGGCGATTCCATCATTGCGCCTGCCGTATCGGTTCTGTCTGCCGTAGAAGGGCTTGAACTGGTTACGCCTGCCTTCACGCCCTATGTCGTGCCCATCACGCTGGTGATCTTGTTTGCCCTGTTTTCCGTCCAGCGCTTTGGTTCGGGGCGGATGGCCATTGTGTTTGGCCCGATCATGGCAATCTGGTTTTTATGTCTGGGGGCAGTGGGACTATGGCACATATTTGATGATCCAAGTGTGCTGCTTGCCGTCAATCCCTATTATGCCGTCTATTATCTTTTGAATACGCCAAGCGGTGCGCTCATTACGGTTGGTGCGGTGTTTCTGGCCGTGACCGGCGCAGAAGCGCTTTATGTCGATCTGGGGCATTTTGGGCGGCGGCCCATCATTCTGGCATGGCTACTGATAGTCTTTCCCAGCCTGTTGCTGTGCTATTTCGGGCAGGGCGCTTTTGTCCTGTCGCATGGGGGAAGGCCGACAAATCCGTTTTTCCAGATGATGCCGCAATGGGGCCTGGCGCCGATGGTCATTTTGGCGACCATGGCTACCGTTATTGCTTCACAGGCTGTTATTTCAGGAGCGTTTTCGCTGGCGCGTCAGGCGGTGCGGCTCAATATCCTGCCGCGTCTTGAGGTGCGCCATACATCGGCTGCCCAGTCGGGGCAGATTTACATGCCGCGTGTCAATCTGCTTCTGGCCATTGGCGTGACCATTCTGGTGCTGGGATTTGGCAGTTCCAGCGCTCTGGCTTCTGCTTATGGTATTTCAGTAACCGGCGAAATGCTGATGACCACCATATTGCTGTTTGTGGTCATGCGCTGGCGCTGGACATGGAGCCTTGGTGGAGCAATTGCACTGGCTTTCTTCTTTGGCATTATCGACACAGGCTTTTTCATTGCCAATATCGTAAAATTTTGGGATGGCGGCTGGGTGTCGGTGTCCATTGCGCTGGTGATGGCTTTCATCATGTGGACATGGGTGCGCGGTAGCCGCTTCCTGTTTGAAAAGACACGAAAAAGCGAGGTTCCGCTGGAGTTTCTGGTTGGTAATCTGCAAAAGAAACAGCCGCAACTGGTGCCCGGCACCGCCTTTTTTCTGACCAGCGACCCATCCAGTGCGCCAACCGCGCTGATGCACTCCTTGAAGCACTACAAGGTGCTGCATGAAAAAAACATCATTCTATGTGTGGTCACCGCGCAGCAGCCGAAAGTAGATGAAGGCGAGCGTGTGAAGCTGGAGCCGCTAAATGATCTGTTTTCGCGCATGACCTTGACTTTCGGCTATATGGAACAGCCGAATATCCCGCGCGCGCTGGCCGCCTGCTGCAAGCCGGGCTGGAAATTCGATATCATGACAAGCTCGTTTTTCCTGTCGCGGCGTTCACTCAAAGCGTCAGCCAGCGCTGGTATTCCGGTGTGGCAGGATCGGATTTTTATCGGGCTGGCGCGCTCGGCAGCCGATGCGACCGAATATTTCCAGATACCGACCGGGCGCGTGGTTGAAATCGGCACGCAGGTTGCGATCTAAAGCCTGTCTCTCGAGACTTGGGAACCAGTTTCGAGATAAAGACATGCGTAAAAATAAAGATTTAAAGCGGGTCGCGTGAATCTGAAAGAAAAGCGACACGCTTTAAATCATTTTTTATTTGCCCTTGCCTTTGCAATCATGATCGGGCATTAAAGGAACCGTAACGTACGGTACGGTTTGTTGAGGCGGCATGGGCGCAAAGTTTTTGCGATACGCAAGAAGCAGGCAGTGTGGTGGTGCAGGCTGACGAACAGGATGATGTGCAAAAGCTGACGCAGCGCCAGAAAGACGTTCTGGATGCGGCTTTGCGTCTGCTGGTCGAAGATGGTGACAATCTGACCATGGCGGCTGTGGCGCGCCGCGCCCGGTGTTCCAAGGAAAGCCTCTATAAATGGTTTGGAGATCGCGACGGGCTGCTGACAGCCACTGTGCGCTGGCAAGCTTCCAAGGTGCGGGTGGTTCCGCTTGATCGGGTGGAGCCTGATCTCGTGTGGCTTCGTGAAAGTCTGGAAGGCTATGCGCGGGACTGGCTCAAGGTGATTTCCAGTGACACATCGGTGGCGCTCAATCGTGTGGCCATCAGCCATGCCGGGTCGGGGCGTGACAAGCTGGGCGAAATCGTTTTGGAAAATGGCCGTTTTGCACTGGCCTCCCGCTTGAAGCCGGTGCTCGATGCTGGCAAGCGGGCCGGATTGTTGGTGTTTGAAGATGCCGAGACGGCGTTCAGGACATTTTTTGGGCTGGTTGCACGCGATGTGCAGATCAGGCTTTTGCTCGGAGATTGGCCGGGCATGACGGAGGCGGCAGTCGAGGAAGATGCGGTGCGCGCCACCAGACAGTTTCTTGCCCTGCATGGGGCCGGGAAAAATCAACCAACCACATAGATCCATTGGAACGGGAAGGGTATTTGAATATGCGTGTTTATTATGATCGCGATGCCGATCTGAACCTCATCAAGGGCAAGAAGGTTGCCATTATCGGTTATGGTTCGCAGGGCCGTGCCCATGCAATGAACCTGAAGGATTCAGGCGTCAAGGAAATTGCTGTCGGTCTCAAGGCCGGTTCGGCAACCGCCAAAAAGGTGGAAGCTGACGGGCTGAAGGTGATGACGGTTGCCGAAATTGCCAAATGGGCCGATCTGATGATGATGGCGGCTCCCGATGAGTTGCAGGCCGACATCTACAACAATGAAATTGCGCCCAATATCCGTGATGGCGCCGCCATTGCCTTTGCGCATGGCCTGAATGTGCATTTTGGCCTGATCGAGCCGAAGACAACTGTGGACGTGATTATGGTTGCGCCCAAGGGGCCCGGCCATACGGTTCGCGGCGAATATCAAAAGGGCGGCGGCGTGCCATGTCTGGTGGCTGTGCACCAAAATGCTTCGGGCAATGCGCTTGAGCTTGGCCTGTCTTACGCTTGCGGTGTTGGCGGTGGCCGTTCCGGCATTATCGAGACCACTTTCAAGGAAGAGTGCGAAACGGATCTGTTTGGTGAGCAGGTTGTGCTGTGCGGCGGTCTGGTTGAACTGATCCGCGCCGGTTTCGAGACGCTGACCGAGGCTGGCTATGCACCGGAAATGGCTTATTTCGAGTGCCTGCACGAAGTGAAGCTGATTGTTGACCTCATTTATGAGGGCGGCATTGCCAATATGAACTACTCGATCTCCAACACGGCTGAATGGGGTGAATATGTCTCCGGTCCGCGTATCATTACCGCTGAAACCAAGGCGGAGATGAAGCGCGTTCTGAAAGATATTCAGACCGGCAAGTTCACGTCTGAGTGGATGCAGGAATACCGCTCGGGCGCTGCCCGCTTCAAGGGTATCCGTCGCCTCAATGATGCGCATCCGATTGAGGAAGTCGGCGAAAAGCTGCGCGGCATGATGCCGTGGATTGCCAAGAACAAGCTGGTCGACAAGGCCAAGAACTAATTCTTTTGACCTGACAGGTAAAAAAGGCCGGTGGCATGATCACCGGCCTTTTTCATGTGTGGACTGTCAAAATCTCAACGGTAGGGAGAACGGCACTGGCGGCGTGGTCCGTTATAGGGCTGAAAGCTGTTGTCCCAGGCCCGGTATGATCTGTAGCGGTTGTAGCACCAGTTGACGTGGGCGTTGCTGGTTGGCCGATAATAGCGGCGTGGTTCTGCATAGCGATAGGCAGGCAGCCCCAGGCCAAGGCCGAAATAAAAGCCGGAACTGCGATAATGGGGCCGATGATGATGCCGGTGGCGGTGCCCGCGATGTGACCGGGGTTTGTAGCGTCGGTGATCGCGAATTTGCACCACGTCCTGGCTTGTCGAGGCTGCTGGCACAGCAGGGGCTGATATGGGGGGAGGGGCAGCCAAAGCAGGCATGGACATCAGGCCGGCCAGACACAGTGCCGCCAGACCGCTTTTCATTGAAAAGAAATGAGGAGATTTCATCTGTCACTCCTGTGTTGGACTGATCTGGTGAATGGCTGCAAAATGACATGTGTTCAATGAACGCAGGATGAATGGCTCCCATTTGGGATTGAGCCTTGTGTTTGGCGGGGCTTGCAGGCATGTGTTGATCCCATGTCACTTCGTCTTGCCACCTTCAATGTCGAGAACCTGATGAACAGGTTCGATTTTTCCGGTTTTCGTAACCAACTCAGACAGGATCGGACACTGGCCCTGTTCGAGATCAAGAGCGAGGCGGAATATCGCGCGCTGGAACAGGCGCGCGCCATTGCCCACTCCGACGATACGCGCCAGTTGACCGCGCTGGCCATTGCGGCAAC
This sequence comes from Aquamicrobium segne, assembly GCF_042656785.1. Lineage (NCBI taxonomy): Bacteria > Pseudomonadati > Pseudomonadota > Alphaproteobacteria > Hyphomicrobiales > Phyllobacteriaceae > Aquamicrobium > Aquamicrobium segne. The sequence goes on along the minus strand of NZ_JBHSLL010000059.1, from coordinate 4,605 downwards.
GCGCGCCGACATTATCTGTATGCAGGAAGTGGATAATATCGAGGCGCTGAAAGCCTTTGAATATGGTTATCTGTTCAAGATGGTCGGGCATGGCTACCGGCAAAAATACACCACGTCGGGTAATGATTCGCGCGGCATTGATGTGGCCTTGATGATGCGCGATGAAACCGCGGACGGCCAGCCAATCGAATTTATACGCATGACCAGTCATGCACATCTGACCTATGGTGATCTTGGCCTGCATACGCCTGAACTGGCGGCTTTGGGGCAAGAGCCGCATGAGCGTATTTTCAGACGTGATTGTCTGGAAATCGACCTGAAAGTGGGGGGCAAACCGCTTACCCTGTATCTGGTCCATTTCAAATCGATGGGGGGCGCGCGCAACGGGCTTGATGGCAGGCAGGCGACCATGCCGATCCGTTTTGCCGAGGCAAAGGCTGTTCGCCACATTATTGAAGCGCGTTTTGGGCGGGGGCGCACGGCTGACAAGCGCTGGGCGATTTGTGGCGATTTCAATGATTATCAGCAAAAAGTGGTAATCGAGGGCGAGGGGGCTTCGGACACCCGTTTTGAGGTGCAAAACGAGGCGGGTTCATGCCTTGAAGTGCTGCTTGAAGATGGGTTTTGTGAAAATGTGGTGAAGCGGCGGCCGGAAATGGATCGCTGGACGCTTTATCACACACGCGGGCCCCAGGAGCGGCATCTGTGCCAGCTTGATTATATTCTGCTGTCGCCTGCATGGGCGCGCACCAATGCCGCAGCCATTCCCGATATTATCCGCAATGGCCAGCCCTGGCGCACACCCTTTCCACCGGGACAGGAGGTGGAGCGGTTTCCACGCGCTGGCTGGGACAGGCCCAAAGCCTCGGATCATTGCCCGGTTGCAATCACGCTGGACATGGTGTGAGGAGAAAAAGCACCACGGGCTTCAACCTGACCCCAAGCCCTTGCTTTAGCTGCATTGTGCTTGCGCCAGATGATTTTATATGTGCTCACAAAATGCTTTAAAGCGCGTCGTGATCTTTTAGATTCACATACTTGCTTTAAATCTTTGCTTTTACGCATATCTTTATCCCGAAACTGGTTCTCAAGTCTCGAGAGACAGGCTTTAGTATTTTGATTTCATGGAAATTTGGATCAAAGGCGGTTTCGTATTTTTTTCTGAAACCGGCAAGCAATGCGGGCGTGATTTGAAACTTCCTTCTCGATATGTGTTGAAACGCAGCGTGCAGGTCACTTTGATTGCGGCGGCTATTTCAATCTCGTTCTCGACGGGCCTTCGCCTGCTGGTGGGCGCAAAGGCGGATGCGATCACGATTTTTGTGCGACTGGTGCTGCCTTTTGTGATTGCGCCGCCCATCGCCATCGTCTGGTTCAGCAAGATGGAAAAGCTGGAAAGAGCTTATCGGAACCTGCTCAGGCAGAGTGCGGAACTGGCGCGCCGTGCAAATACAGATCCGCTCACCGGGCTGCTTAACAGACGCAGTTTTGAAGAGCAGTTCAACATGGCCATGGCCCATGATATTGCGGGGAAATTCATCATTGCCGATGTTGATTATCTGAAAGCGATCAATGACAAATATGGCCATCTGACCGGTGATGACGCCATCCTGTCGGTGGCGGCTGCACTTCAGGCTGTATTGGGCGAGGAAAGTTTGATTGCCCGCATTGGCGGCGATGAATTTTGCGCCTTCATCCCCCATGCCGAAAAAGGGGATCATGACCGGCTGCTGGGCGATATCAATGATATTGCGAATCGGGAATTTGGTTGCCGGACTGAAACACCTGAATTGCGGCTTTCCATTTCTGCAGGATTACAGATGTGCAAGCCGGGACAGACATTCAGGGCGATGCTGGAAAAAACGGATAGTGATCTGTATCGGAAAAAGCGCAGCCGACCTCAGGCTGGCATGTGACAAATTCATTTTTGTTTTACAGCAAGATCATGTCTGTAAAAAAAGCAGTTTTTGTTATTTCTGTCGTGTCTGTTGGTCTGGTGAGCGGCCTTTACCATTTCTACCATGACAGTTTCAGATAACTACATCTGATCAGCCTCACGAATGCAGGTCATTATCTTCCTGATATTCCGGGCACAGCGTCATCTGGTCGAGTGCTGCTTTTCAAAGATCAAGCAATTCCGCCGGGTTGCAACTCGCTTTGAAAAAACGGCAAAGCACTATCTCGCCATCGTCACCATCGCCGCTTCCTGCTCTCTGGTTGGAACAATCAATTCTAAACAATATCGCATGGCTCCCGATTGTATAATTATCGGCTATTACAAATGGTTGTATTGTGCGAGATATATACAACCTATAGTTGTAAACGAGTCTTGTGCTCTTGTATGTATTTGACCACATAATCCGGAGCCGACCCGTTTATGTGACCATGGAACCGATCTGCGTGAAGGGTCATCTATGCACGCACCTGTCAGTTGTAGTGCTTTAATTCTCCTCCGGAGAAAACTCCTTCTCTGTTCATCTCATCGCGGTGCAACCCTGTGAAAACAGTGGTGAGAAGAGCGGTATTCCCCACCCCGCAGGCAAATCGTCAGCAAGCCAACCGAGAATATTTCTGCTGCCTTGGTACAGGCAGAAAGATCGTAGTCTGGAGAATAGCATGAAATATAATGCTAGATTGAAATCAGTATTATTGTCGTCATCTGCGTTGATGTTGTTGACGGCTCTGACAATAAATGCTGGCGCGCAGAATATTACCATCAGCGGAGATAATGCACAGGTAAAAAACGATTGTAGAATTTCTGGTGAACCAGATCCAATCGTAACCGTGCCAGAGCCTTGCGCCACGGTGGAATATACGCCGCAGGATCCCTATAGTGATTCATCGTTTGCTAGTTCTGGTGACTGGCAACATGGAATTATAATTGGGAAAGATGGGAGTGGTGAAGTCAGTATTACAGACGGTGGCACAGCAAGTACCGCGCATTTGGTGGTTGGCCACGAGGAGAATGCTTCCGGTTCTGTAATAATATCTGGCGCTGGCTCAGAGTATGTAAACCACGCATCAACAACAGTAGGAAATGCCGGCAGTGGTGAACTTATCATTCACGATGGAGGTGTCTATAGGCAAGTAAATCCTGATTATTTCGATGCTGGCTATGGAGAAACCGGTAATGGATACGTAGAAGTTAGCGGCGTTGCAGCAAACGGACAAAGATCAACCCTCATATCCATGGCCAGAATTAACATTGGCAATTATGGCACTGGCACAATGAAGGTACTTGATGGTGGCCTCGCACGATCAGAGTATACAAGCGTCATGGGTGAAAATATAAACTCTAATGGATCCCTGCTTGTTAGTGGCGTCAATGCAGTAACTGGTCTTTCATCTACATATAAGGTTGCTAATAACCTGTTTTGGGTTGGTTACGAAGGTCACGCTTCGATTAGTGTTCTTGATGGTGGCCTTGTTGAAATTCATGATGGGTTCATCGTGGGAGGAAGACAGCATGGCAAAGGGTTTCTCCAGCTGGATGGCGTTAATGAAGCGACAGGAACGCGCTCCACGATAAATTCAAATGCGTTTTATGTAGCTTCAGCAGGAGAAGGTACAGCCGCTGTTACTGGTGGATCTGTTGTAAATGCAAATACCTTGTCCGTAGGACGCGCTGAAAATTCTGACGGAAGATTAGTAATAAGTGGTATTTACTCACCTCTAAACTATAAATCGTCTGTAATTATTAATGATTTCGGATATGTAGGTGATGATGGAAAAGCATCATTATTAGTTGAGGAAGGCGGCCTGTTAAGTATTGGTACCGTATTGGCGATCGGATATGAGGAGCATGCAGATGCGGTTGTTGATATACATGGTCTGGACTCAGGGATTAATGTTACAGGAGACGCTTCTTTGGGGCGATCCGGGAAAGGCATCCTGAACCTGATGGATGGCGGCACTTTTAATTCTGGCGCCGTCGGCATTGCTGCAATGGCGACAGGTAAAGGCACCATCAATATCGGTGTTGGTGGCCTGAGCGGAGTCGTGAATGCCCCGATAATCCGAGGGGGCCTGGGTGACGCGACAATCAATTTCAATCACATTGATGATATAGATTTTACGCCTCAAATGGCAGGCAATCTCGATGTCAACCATATCAACACTGGCGCAACGACACTAACCACAGCAAGCGACTATAGCGGTCTGACGACGATCAGCGCCGGTGCGCTGAAGGCTGGCGGCGTCAATTTCCTGAGCGCAAATTCAGATCATTTCGTTGATGAGTTCGGGACGCTCGACCTGAATGGTTTTGGCCAGACCCTGACCAATCTCGACAATGGCGGCCTTGTGCGCTTTGGCGGCAATGGCGGAGCCACTCTTGAGGTCAGTGACACCTATACGGGCAATGGCCGGGTGATCGAATTCAATACCGTTCTTGGAGATGATACCAGCGTCACCGACAGGATGAAGGCTCAGGAAACGACGGGTTCTTCTTTTGTCAGGGTAAAAAATGCCGGCGGGACCGGAGCGCAGACGAGTGAAGGCATCCAGCTGATCGAGATTGTTGACCCCACCTCGACCGGCACCTTCTCTCTGCTTGGCGATTATATGTTTGAAGGCGATCAGGCGGTGGTTGGTGGCGCCTATGCC